>NZ_JBLWFS010000002.1:0-336486 GCF_048323755.1 Alkalihalobacterium sp. APHAB7 | reverse complement strand
CGTACTACAATCACTATAGATACCAATGGAATTTAAAAAAGATGACCCCTGTTCAATACAGGAATCATCTTCTTAAAACTGCCTAGACTTTTTAAAAATGTCCTTTACAAAGGGTACACTTTAGTATGGAGACTGCCTTTTTTCTAGTGGTCAATTGTTGAACATTTCTTTTTACTTCCTCATCTTTCACTTCTGTCATTCTCTCATCACACAATTTATGTACAAAAGAATGTAAAAATGAAAAGTAAAGTTGTTTGAATTTTCCCTATAATCATTGACATTCTTTTTTTATGAGGTATATTTATTAAAAATTCGGAAAAAAACAGGGGTGTATATCATGAAGTATGCATTTGCAAAACGAGTACGCCATCTTCAATCTTCGGCTGTCCGTGATATTTTAAAGGTCGTTTCTAAAGGAAATGTCATTTCGTTTGCTGGAGGTCTTCCTGACGATGATTTATTTCCACTTGAAGGTATCAGGGACGCTTTTGAAGAGACGTTCAAATCAGGTAAAAAGTCTTTGCAATATATAGAAACAGAAGGCTTTCTTCCTTTACGGAACTTATTAATCGAACGTATGAGTAGGAAAGAAATTACATGCTACAATTCAGATGAAATTTTGCTAACGACAGGTTCACAACAGGCAATCGATTTATTTTCTAGAGTTACATTCAACCCAGGAGACATCATCTTAACTGAAAATCCAACGTACTTAGCCGCACTTCAAGTTTTTGAATCATACGAAGCGAAAGTCATTCCAGTTGAATCGGATGAACACGGTATGATTGAAGCGGATCTAGTGCAAAAAATAAAGAAGTATAAACCGAAATGTATCTATGTTGTACCGACATTTTCGAATCCGGCAGGTAAAGTATGGTCAAATGAGCGCCGGAAAATGGTTTTGAAGCTCGCACAAAAATATCATGTCATTATTTTTGAGGACGATCCGTATGGTGATATTCAATTTGATAAAGATGAAACGTATGATCCTATCGCTTCATTCGATAAAGAAGGGACCCACGTGTTGTATACGAGTACATTTTCTAAAACGGCTGTGCCAGCGTTAAGAACGGGATGGATTGCTGGTCCGCACCAAATTATTCGAATTATGTCTCAAGCAAAACAGGCGAATGATCTACATTCTAACTCTTTATCGCAGCAGGCACTATACCATTTATGTACGAACTTCGACTTGGATGGACATATCCGTAACTTAATTGAGGTATATCATTCAAGAATGAACATTATGCTGCATGAGTTAGAGAAAGCGAATCTCCCTGGTATGTCTTATGTGGTTCCAAAAGGAGGAATGTTCTTTTGGATCGAATTGGATAAGAGCATTGATACAACAGAACTATTAAAAGCAGCGGTTCAAAAAGGTGTTGCCTTTGTACCAGGAGCCCCTTTTTACGTTGGAAAGGGAAAGAGAAATGCACTGCGTTTAAACTATACACACTCCACTCCGGAAAAATTGGAAGCGGGAATGAAAATATTAACCGATGTGATTAAAGAGCATACTTCCTTAAAAGAAGTCGTACGATAAAGTGTAGATTTGTTATAGAAAGTTGTCGACGCATTCTATGTGATAGCTTTCTATTTACTTAACAAGTAAGGAGGGCACGTAACTGATGTTAGTCGTTAATACAGAACAAGTTGTTGGGAAAGAAATAGAGTTTTCACTTGGGGTAGTAAAGGGAAATACCGTACAAGCACGGCATATTGGGAAAGACATTATGGGTGGTTTGCGCAATATAGTTGGTGGAAGAATGAAAGAGTATGAAGAAATGTTTATTGATGCTAGAAATTACGCAGAACAGGAAATGATTCGTGAAGCAGAAGCACTCGGAGCGGATGCGATTGTAAATGTCCGTTATACAACTTCTTCAATTATGGAAGGATCATCTGAGATTTTGGTGTACGGAACAGCTGTGAAATTTAAATAGTTAGTATGAAGGCAGGAGGGGTATCTTCTGCCTTATTAAAAGTATATGAACAGTGTCAGCAGATATTGTCGACAATTGAGAGGTGATAGAAATAAATCTCTACAAAAAGTGACGGACTATTTTGAAAATTATTGTCGTTTTACTAAATCTTTTGTATAGTAAGAGGTAGAGATATTTTATAAAGGGGAATAAATGATGGTAGAGGTAGAAGATAAATTTTGTCAATATTTAGAGGCAAATGCTGAAAGCTTTCTTTCTAATTGGAGAAAAAATGTACGGATATCTGATGCTGATCCATTTACAGTTAATGTTGAGGGTAATGGTCAAGCGATGTTTGAACTCCTGATTTACTGTTTGAAAAATCCTTACCAAGACGAATTTGTCAAAAATCTAGCCTACAAAGTTGCAAATGAAAGAGTAACAGCTGACGTAAACATTAGTGAGTTTATATACAACGTTAACATTGGAAGAAGTATTATTTTCCAGTCGCTAGAAGAAATTGACCTTTCAGTGAAAAGTATGCAACCGATTATAAATAAAATTAACTTTTGCTTTGATCAATTTATTTATCATGCTGTATATAAATATACGGAGCTAAAAGATATGCAGCTGCAAGATAAGAGTTTGTTTATAGAACAATCACATAAAGATAGACTGACTTTACTTGGCCAAATGTCATCTAGTTTTGTTCATGAATTTCGAAATCCATTAACTGCTGTAATGGGATTTGTAAAGTTGTTAAAAGAAGAAGATCCAAATATAAAATATATCGATATAATTACACATGAATTAGAGCAGTTAAATTTTAGAATTTCACAATTTTTGGTGGCTTCAAGAAGGGAAACAACTTCACATCATCAAAGAGAAGATTTTGATATGAAACAACTTTTTGATGAAATTATTGAGTTTGTCTATCCTAGTATAGCTGACGGTGATGTCATTGTTAATACAGAAATAGGTGAGGGGAAGACAGTCAAAGGATTTCGGGAAGAAATTCGTCAAGTTTTTATTAATTTAATCATTAACTCTATTGATGCTTTGAAAGACAATATCGGGAAAAAAGAAATTGTCATAAAATCTATTATTACACCAGATAGAAAAATAGAAATTACAGTTACGAATAATGGACCAGTTATACCTGAACATGTACAAAAGACAATTTTTGAACCATTTTTTACGACGAAGAAACTGGGTACAGGTATTGGTTTATATGTAAGTAAAAAAATTATGGAAAAGCATAACGGAGAAATATCCTGTGTTTCTAATGAGGAGTCAACTACTTTTACGGTTACTCTACAACTTGAATAAAAAAGCGTGCAGGCCAGATTTTTGCCATACACGCTTTTACTACTATTCTATTTAATTAAATAAACCAATTGCACTTAGGAAAACAAGCACAATCAAAATGGGTGCAATAAAACGAAGGATAAAAATCCAAACATGACCGATGAACGTGTCACCAAAATCAGATTCTTTCATCGCTTCAGATTTGTTCCAGCCCCATCCAACAAATGTTGCAATAATTAATCCACCGAGTGGAAGGAAAATGTTTGAAGCTAGAAAATCCATACTGTCTAAAATGTTACTATCAAAAATGGTGATATGTGACCAGATACCCAGACCTAAAGATGATGGGATCCCAAGTAAGAAAATGATAAATCCAATTACGATGGCAGTAAACTTGCGAGTCCAGTCAAATTTCCTAATAAAGTAGGCAACCGCAACTTCTAATAGTGAAACAGCTGATGAAAGCCCAGCTGCTGCTAATAAGAAAAAGAAGGCTAAGCCAACAATTCCGCCATAAGCAATACTGTCAAAAATATCAGGAAGTGTAACAAAGGCAAGTCCAGCTCCATATCCTGGTTCAATCCCGAAAGCGAACACGGCTGGGAAAATCATAATACCAGCAACTACGGCAAATAGAGTATCAAGTGAGGCAATGCTGTAGGCCGCACCAGGTAGTTTTTCTTCTTTTGATAAGTAGCTGCCATAAGTGATAAGAGCCCCCATACCTAAGCTTAAGGAGAAGAACGCTTGACCTAATCCAGCTAAATAAACTTCAGGTTCTCTAAAAGCAGACCAGTCTGGTGAAAATAAAAACGCCAGCCCTTCTCTAGCGCCTCCTAGAGTTAAACTATAACTAGCCAACACGAGTAGCAAGATCGCTAAAATTGGCATTAGCAATTTATTAGTTTTTTCAATTCCATTCTTAACACCAATTAATACAACCCCAATCGTTAGGGCCATAAAGATAAATTGCCATAGGATGGGATGGGTAGAATGTGTAATAAAGTTTTCAAAATAGGTCTCATATCCTTCAGGTGGAGCACTCCACAATGTTCCTGTTAAATAGTTAATAAAATAATATAAAGTCCAACCCGCGATTACACCATAAAAAGACAGAATAATAAAAGCAGAAGCTACTCCGATAAATCCGCCAATGAACCACGGCCTCTTCGGTGCGAGTGTCTGAAATGAACCTACTACATCACTCTGTGCACGCCGTCCAATTGTAAATTCAGCCATCATAATCGGGAGACCAATAAATAATATACAAAGAAAATATATAATTAAAAAGGCAGCTCCTCCATTTTCTCCAGTCACATAAGAAAATCGCCAAATATTACCTAATCCTACGGCTGAGCCCATTGCTGCTAAAATAAAGCCGAGTCGTGATGCCCATTGCTCTCTAGGTTGATTTCCTAAATGATTACTCAAAAAATTTCCCCCTTTAAACCGCTAAAGATAAAATAGTGTTACTAATATAACATAGTATTTAGAAGAATTCGACACTGTTTGACAAAAAAACACTGAAACTAAAATACATATACGGTACAAGGTAGTAACTTCAAACGATATCTGCAATGGAGAAAAAATAAATAGGCTCAATAATATTTTTACTTAACTATCCTGTTCCTACTTGATTGAAATAACAACGATAAACTCTTCTTTTGCAGAAATTTTTATGGAAGGCCTACATAAATAAAGGAGTAGTATTTATTAATGCCATTAAGTAGGAGTTAGAAATTTTCTTGTAATAGTTTTATTATCACAAAGAGAAACACCTAATTTAGAATTTTCTCAAAATTATAAATTTTTATGTTGACATGAACACATGCTCATCTTTATAATCATGATAGCGCTTACAAAATACCGAAATCATGAGGAAAAGGGGGAAAATGCATGGGAGCTATATTGGAGGTTGAAAATGTTTCACTTCAATTTGGTGGTGTAAAAGCATTGAACGATGTAAGCTACCATATTAAAGAAGGTGAGATATTTTCACTGATAGGGCCAAACGGTGCGGGGAAAACAAGTATGCTAAATTGCATTAGTGGCTTATACCGTCCTTCAAATGGTTCAATTCGCTTTAAAGGCCAAGAAATACTAAATATGAAGCCTTATAAAAGAACGACGTTAGGAATTGCTAGAGCTTTCCAAAATATTGCCCTTTTTGCTCATATGTCAGTACTTGATAATTTAAAGTTGGGTAGACACACTTTAATGAAATCAGGACTCTTAAAGGGTGGACTATATTGGGGGTCAGCACAAAAAGAGGAAGTGGAGCATCGAAGGGCCGTTGAAGAAGTAATCGACTTTCTTCAATTGCAAGACTATCGGCATACACCGGTTGGCACACTCTCTTATGGACTTCAAAAAAGGGTAGAAGTAGGAAGAGCTTTAGCTTTAGAGCCAGAATTAATCCTACTAGATGAGCCGATGGCGGGTATGAATTCCTCGGAAAAAGAAGATATGTCAAGATTTATTTTAGATATGCATGAATTAAAAAATATGACAGTTGTCCTCATTGAACATGACCTAGGTGTTGTTATGGACCTATCAGACTCCATCGCTGTTTTAGATTTCGGAAAGCAAATTGGGTTTGGTACACCTGCAGAGATTCAAAATAACGCCGAAGTAATTAAAGCTTACATTGGTGAGGAAGCTATTTAAGAAAGGAGGATCTGATAGCTATGTCAAGAGAAAAAACGTTACCTCATCTTTTAATTGAACGCGGTACAAAGATGGGCAACCAAGTGGCTTTAAGGCAAAAAGAACTTGGCATTTGGAATGAAATATCGTGGGCCGATTACTTAGAAAACGTCCGTACATTAAGTTTAGGGT
The DNA here is from genome assembly GCF_048323755.1 of Alkalihalobacterium sp. APHAB7. Classification (NCBI taxonomy): domain Bacteria; kingdom Bacillati; phylum Bacillota; class Bacilli; order Caryophanales; family Bacillaceae; genus Alkalihalobacterium; species Alkalihalobacterium sp. APHAB7. The sequence continues at coordinate 330,418 of NZ_JBLWFS010000002.1, read as the reverse complement.
TTGCTTCTGAGTTAGATGTTAAAAAAGGTGATAGGGTTGCTATTCTAGGTGATAATCGAGCACAATGGCTATATTCTCAACTGGCAGCACAATGCTTAGGTGCGATTGTTATTGGTATTTACCAAGAAGCAACAGGCGATGAACTAATATATTATTTAAATCATTGTGAGGCTAAGATTGTTGTTGCAGAAGATCAAGAGCAAGTTGACAAACTGCTTGAGATTGAAGAATTAATTCCTAATGTAGAAAAGATTATTTACTACAATGATAAGAGTTTAAGGACATATAAGAATGAAAAACTTCTTTATATGAGGGACTTACAAAAATCAGGAGAAGCATTCGCTCAAAAGAATCCGGATTTCTTTTACAAAAAAGCTGAGCAAGTAATCGGCGATGACGTGGCTATTATATCCTATACAGCAGGTTCAACCGGTGATCCAAAAGGCGTAATGTTAACCCATAACAATCTACTATCAGCAGCACAAAGTTTAGATGAAATTGATCCTGTAGCTGAAAAAGATGACTACTTATCTTTTTTACCACTTGCTTGGATTGGTGAACAAGTAATGAGTGTTACGATGTCTCTGTGTAAAGGAATTTCTATTAATTTCCCAGAACAACCGACAACTGTACTTACTGATTTAAGAGAAATTGGTCCGCATTCACTTTTTGCCCCACCAAGAACCTATGAAAATATTATTTCTAGATTTAAGTTAAGAATTGATGGGGCTACTTGGTTTAAGCGAAAAGTCTATAACTTTTTCAAACCATTTGGCGATAAAATGGCAGATGCAAAATTAAACCAACAACCGATATCATTATCAACCAAAATCATGTATGGTATAGGTGATTTTCTCGTATTCAGTGCCATCCGTGATCATCTTGGTTTATCACGTATCAAGCGAGCGTACAATAATGGGGCTCCAATAGGAGAAGAAGCCATCCACTTCTTTCACTCATTAGGAATTAATTTGAAACAATGTTACGGGGCAACAGAAGTTTGTGGTATTTCATTTGTTCAAAGAGATGGTGATCTTAATCAATCGAGTGTCGGTTTACCGCTGCCCAATACGGAAGTGAAAATCTCAAATGAAAATGAAGTACTTATCAAAAGTCCAAGTCAATTTATCGGCTATTATAAAGAAAGTAATGAGCCTGCTCCTGTATCCGGTGGCTGGGTGTCATTAGGAGATTATGGTCACATAGATGACAAAGGTCATCTACACATAAAAGACCAAGCGAACAGCATCTTTACTGCACAAAATGGTGAAACGATTGCCCCAAGTTATTTTGAGAACAAATTAAAAAATAGTCGTTTTATAAAAGAAGCACTCGTCTACGGAAAGGATAAACCTTACTTAGTTTCAATGATAAACATTGATATGGCTAATGTAGGACGTTGGGCTGAGAAAAATCAAATTATTTATACAACATTTGCAGATCTATCAACGAAAAAGGAAGTCCTTCATTTAATTGAAAAAGAAGTTGCTACGATTATGAAAGATATTAAGAGTGAAACGAGAATTAAAAAAATAGTCATCTTCAATAAAGAACTTGACGCTGATGATGGTGAGTTAACACGTACACAAAAAATACGCCGCAGTTATTTAGAAGACAAGTATCAATCTCTTCTAGAAGGCTTATACTCATCAAACGGTCAAGTCAGTCTAACATACAATAACGGAAACTTAGAAGTTATTGATTTAGATACGAACAAGGAGGTGGCGTAATCGATGAGTTTTTTCTTACAACTACTCATTACTGGTGTAGTCGTTGGAAGTATTTATGCATTGGTAGCTCTAGGATTTGTTCTAATCTATAAAGCAAGTGATGCATTAAACTTAGCCAACGGTGAGCTAGTTCTAATAGGTTCCTATATTTGCCTTACTCTAGTCGCAGTATATAAAATCCCTTTTATCATCGCACTTATTATTACACTATTGTTCAATGCCCTTCTAGGAATGGCAATTGAACGAGTTGTACTAAGACCTCTCATAAATGCTCCAGTTATTTCAGTTATTATGGCCACGATTGGTTTAGCTAGTTTACTGGCTGGTCTTGTCCATATGATTTGGGGACACCAAACAAAATCTTATCCACCTATTTTTTCATCAGAGCCTATCCGAATAGGAGAAATAATCATCGCTCCAGTTTACCTATGGTCTTTCATTATTGTAATGACTTTACTTGTTATATTTACACTCTTCTTCAAATACTCAAAAATGGGTCTTGCAATGCGAGCTGTTGCAGATGATCAGATGGCTGCACTTTCGATGGGCATTAGTGTTAAGTCCGTATATGCGATCACATGGGGTATTGCGGCATTAGTGGCTGCAGTAGGTGGAGTTTTATTAGGTAACATCAATGGTGTAAACGCTTCCATGGCAACAATTGGTCTAGCTGTTCTCCCAGTTGTTATTTTAGGGGGGTTAGATAGTATTCCAGGTGCAATAATTGGTGGGTTTATTATCGGAATCGTTCAAAACTTAGCAGCGGGATATTTACAACCTATCTTTGGTGGAGGATTAAAAGAAGTAATTCCGTTCATCATTGTAACGATTATTTTAATGCTAAAACCGAATGGCCTCTTTGGTAAAGGTGGAATAGAAAGGGTGTGAATAAATGAAAAATCCATTTGTTATGGAGTGTGGGAACTATAAAACGAGTTACAGCAGAGACATGGAGCTATTCCGAACTCCACAGATGAAACTGAGAATGTTAATCATCGTTATTTTACTATTTTTGTTCCCTCTAGTTGCATCTAATTACGTTGTTGGTTTAGCGACTCTCTGTGCAATCGCTGTTATTGGTGCAATTGGTTTAAATATACTAACCGGATTTACAGGACAAATTTCTGTAGGGGTTGGTGCATTTTTAGCGGTAGGTGGTTATACCTCAGCCATTTTAACAATGACCCTAGGGTGGAGCTTTTGGATTGCACTGCCTCTTGCTGGATTAATTACAGCTGTAATTGGAGGGTTGTTCGGAATTCCATCTTTAAGGTTAAAAGGGTTATATTTGGCCATTGCCACTTTAGCTGCACAAGTAGTTATTCTTTGGATCATCGGTCGCTGGAGTAGCTTAACTGGTGGTGGAGCTGGAATGGTATTAAATCGCCCATCTATTGGCGGTTATACATTTTCTAGTCATAACAGTTATTACTTTCTATGTTTGATCATTGCAATTTTAACGACGATTTATGCTCTTAATCTATTCCGTACCCGTACAGGTCGAGCTTTTCTAGCTGTAAGAGACCGAGACGTTGCTGCACAAATTATGGGAATTAACTTGTTTAGTTACAAAGTAATGTCATTTGCCATCTCTTCCTTTATCGTAGGAATCGCTGGTGCACTTCTTGCTCACTATACGATGGTTGTTACGGTAGAACTTTATAGTATCCAAGTTTCAATTCAATACTTAGCGATGATCTTAGTAGGCGGATTAGGAAGTGTATTTGGAGCGATCTTAGGAGCCATTTTTATTACACTTCTTCCAGTTGGTCTAGGCTTCATGGTTGAATTCTTAACGATTTATATGCCAAATGCGTACCACCTGCTTTCTTCATTCCGTGAATTTGTCTTTGGTCTAGTCATTATATTGTTCTTAATTTTTGAACCTGGTGGTTTAGTACACATCTGGAATAACATTAAAAACTACTTTAGGTTATGGCCATTTTCTTACTAAGGGTTTGCACCCGCTTCTAAAGGGATTTCGAAGTCTCTTTACATAAGGGAACTTCAGCCAATAAAATGATGTATCTATTAAGGGGGAAAACAAATGAAAAAAAGTCATTGGAAAAAAACGATGACCGCAGTTGCAACTTCTGTACTTGCATTAGGGTTGCTCGCAGGTTGTGGGGGAAATGAAGCATCAAGTGATACATCGAATGACTCAAATGACTCAGGAAAAGTCATTAAATTAGGCGGGATTTTCGATGAGTCCGGTGCAACTGGGGATGTAGGAGCACCTTATGCAGAAGGTGAAAGAGCGTTCTTCGAATACTTAAATTCAAATGGCGGTGTGGATGGTTACACGATCGACTTTGTGGGTGAAGATTATGCATATGATACAAGTCGTGCACAACAAGTTTATCAATCATTAAGAGACCGGCATAAAGTGGCAGCTGTTCTAGGTTGGGGAACAGCAGATACAGAAGCTTTACGTCAACAAATCATTAACGATGAAATTCCATTTTTCTCAGCTTCATATTCTGAAAATTTAAAAGATACTGGAAGTGAGAGCGGGTTTAATTTCCTAGTTGCAGCCAGTTATTCAGATCAAGGTCGTGCTATGCTTGAATGGATTGGAAAAAATCACCAAGGCTCATCTCCTGCAACAGTAGCATTAGTTTATCACGAAGGACACCCGTTCAGTGAGTCACCGATTCAAGATATTAAAAACTATGCCGAAGAACATTTAGCAGGTGTAGTTGAAATTGTTCCTGACATCCAAATCGAGCTTGGTGACACTGATCCACAGACAACACTTCAATCATGGGCAAGAAATAATGAGGTTCCTGATTATGCAATTCTCAACTATACATGGAACCAAACGAGAAATGTTGTTCGTGATGGAAAACAACTTGGATGGGATACACAATTCATGGGTCTAAACTGGACAGCTGGAGAAGGTTTAGTTCCTAGTGGAAGTGATAACCAACAGTGGGTTGACGCATTAGATGGATTTATTGGAGTCGTCACACACGCATTTCCGACGGAAGATCTTCCAGGGATGGAGCCTATTATTGAGTACTTAGATTCGAAAGGTAGAAGCGTAGAAGATATTAATCAGAAGTTCGTTCAAGGATGGGCGACAGCATCAATCATGGCAGAAGCCATCCGAATTGCAATTGCTGAAACTGATGGAGACGTGACTGGCTCAGATATTCGTGCAGCAATTGAGTCAATCGACAACTTTGATCTAGGTGGTTTAGGTGCAAATGTTTCTTTCGCTCCAGATAATCACGCAGGTACAGACCAAATTCGTTTGGGGCAACTGAATAACGGTGATTGGGAAATGATTACAGACTATTTTGGCGTAAGCGATATGCGCTAGTGGTTAAGGGGAGAGGGTACTTGCCGCTTAGTCCCCTCTCTCTAACTCATAATGTATTTGGATAGTTTGCTAAGGTTAAGTCCCAATGAACTTTCGTTTAAATCTAGGCGTGGGCGAGTTAGCCGAACATCTAGTTTAGAATTTATAGTTTCGTTATCTATTTTTAGGGAGGGTAAACGATGCTCCGTCTAAACAATATAGAGGTTGTATATAACAAAATTATTTTAGCGATTAAAGGAATGTCACTTGAGGTACCTGATGGAAAAATTGTTGCTCTTTTAGGAAGTAATGGAGCGGGGAAGTCAACGACATTAAAAGCAATCTCAGGGTTACTAAAAAATGAAGGTGGCCAAATAACAGACGGCTACATAGAGTTTGAAGGAGAAAAAATTAGTGGGGTTGACCCAGATAAGATCGTGAAACAAGGGGTCTTTCAATGTATAGAAGGCAGAAGAGTATTCAAACATTTAACAGTTGAAGAAAATTTATTAGCAGGAGCGTATACGAGGAAAGACCGAAAGAACATCTCTGATGATTTAGAGAGGGTTTATCATTATTTCCCTAAATTAAAAGCACTTAGAAGCAGGGCATCAGGTCTTCTTTCAGGTGGGGAACAACAAATGCTTGCGATTGGAAGAGGAATTATGGCAAAACCTAAGATCTTATTACTGGATGAACCTTCCTTAGGAATTGCACCGCTCCTCGTAAAAGAGATCTTTCAAAATATTAAGCAAATCAATCAAGAAGAAGGTACATCGATCTTAGTAGTAGAGCAAAACGCCAATGTAGCCCTTTCAATCGCTGATTTTGGTTACATTATGGAAAACGGAAGAATTGTTATGGAAGGACCTGTCGACCAGTTGCTTTCAAACGAAGGCGTTCGTGAGTCTTACTTAGGGATGAACAAAGAGGGGAAGAAAAGTTTCCGCGAAGTAAAGTCGTATAAAAAAATTAAACGTTGGGTGTAAAATAGGTATTTTTTTCAAAGAGAGATACTAACTTATTAAGAGGTATTCAAATTAAAGAGGTTGATTAAAAAAATAATGTTTCTAATGGTAATAAGTAACTAGCAGTGCGTGTTCAAAAAGGAGGACAAAAAGATCCAAGAAGTTCGAGGCGGTGCAGCAGAAAACCAACGAGCTTCCACAGGATGTGGTGACTTCGACGTTCCCACAGGACGTGGGGCTCTTAGTCGAAGGTCCTCTACCGCCAGAGATTTTTCCCGGACTTTTTGAACATCCTCTAGCAATCTCTTTTTTTTAGGATAAATTTGAACCATTGCTCAGTTACATTAAATTTAAATAAAAAATGATTATATATTAGGAGGAAATAATTATGAATTTTGAATTAACGAAAGAACAACAAATGATCCGTGATATGGTAAGGGATTTTGCACAAAATGAGGTAGCTCCAAAAGCAGAGCATGTCGATAAAACGGCTGAATTTCCGATTGAAACGTTTAAAAAAATGGGTGAGTTAGGCATGCTAGGGATTCCATTCCCAGAACAGTATGGGGGATCAGGAGGAGATACGATTTCTTATGCTTTAGCAGTTGAGGAAATTGGTCGCGCTTGCGGAAGTACGGGATTAAGCTATGCAGCGGCAGTTTCTTTAGGTGCGAGTCCAATCTATTATTTTGGCAGTGAAAAGCAAAAGCAAGATCACCTTGTTCCACTTGCTTCAGGGGAAGCATTAGGTTCGTTTGGCTTAACAGAACCAAACGCTGGATCAGATGCAGGAGGTACACAAACTCGAGCAGTTATCGAAGGAAATGAATACGTTATCAATGGTGGTAAGTGTTGGATTACAAACGCTGGATATGCTAGAACAGTCATTGTTACTGCAGTAACTGGAAAAGATGCAAGAGGGAAGAATATTATTTCAGCTATCATTGTTCCTACAGGTACACCTGGTTTCACAATTAATAGCAATTATGAAAAGATGGGTGTCCGTGGTTCCAATACATCTGAGTTAATCTTAGAAGATGTACGTGTTCCAACTGAAAATCTTTTGGGAGATCCGCAAGCTGGATTTAAGCAATTCTTATACACACTAGACGGTGGACGTATTTCAATTGCAGCGTTAGCCGTTGGTATAGCTCAAGGTGCTTTTGATAAAGCATTGCAATATTCGAAAGAGAGAAAGCAATTCGGTCAATCGATTTCTAACTTCCAAGCGATTCAATTTAAACTTGCCGATATGGCAATGGAAATTGAACTTGCACGAAATATGGTAATGAAAGCAGCATGGTTAAAAGATCAGGAGAAACCATTCTCTAAAGAAGGTGCTTTCGCTAAATTGTTTGCTTCAGAAATGGCAACAAGAGTATGTAATCAAGCGATCCAAATCCACGGTGGGTACGGTTATATGCGTGAGTACGAGGTTGAAAGAATGTTACGCGATGCTAAACTCATGGAAATTGGAGAAGGGACATCTGAAATTCAACGTCTGGTAATTGCACGTAATTTAGGTTGCGGCGAAAAAGCTAGAGTAAAAGCGTAAGACAAATCATAAAGTAAAAGTAAATAGATTTAAAGGAGGAATACAAATTGGCGGAGTTAATGAATGTAACGGTTGGTAGATTGCTAGAAGAGGTAGCAAGTAACCAACCGAATCATGAAGCTGTCGTATATCCTGACCGAGGATTGCGTTATACGTATCAACAGTTCGATGATTTATGTCGTCAAGTTGCCAAAGGGTTTATGAAGCTTGGGGTTGAACGCGGTGAACATGTTGCCATATGGTCCACGAACATGCCTGAGTGGCTGACTTCTCAATTTGCCACAGGTAAAATGGGTGCCGTATTAGTAACGGTGAATACAAACTACCGTACGGCCGAGCTTGAATACTTACTGAAACAATCGGACTCATCGACTATCATTTTGATGGACGAATTTCGCGGTGCTTCTTACACAGAAATGCTCTATGAAATTATTCCCGAGCTAAAAACAGCAGAACCAGGAAAGTTACAGTCGAAAAAACTGCCACACTTAAAAAATGTTGTGTTTCTAGGAGATGAGCGTAAGCCTGGGATGTACACTTGGGCAGATCTACTTGAAATGGGTGACCAAGTAACAGATGCCGAATTAAATGAACGGATGAGTTCCCTTGAACCTGATGATGTGATCAATATGCAATATACTTCTGGTACAACTGGTTTTCCAAAAGGAGTAATGCTTACCCATAACAATCTAGTCAACAATGCAATTAATATTGCGGAATGTATGAATTTAACTGCAAGTGACCGGATGTGTATCCCGGTCCCATTTTTCCATTGTTTTGGATGTGTACTAGGAACGATGGCATGCGTGACGGTTGGAGCAACGATGATCCCCGTTCAAGAATTCGATCCAAAGCAAGTTCTTCAAGCCGTTCAGGATGAGAAATGTACTGCATTACACGGTGTACCAACGATGTTTATTGCCGAATTAAATGATCATGAGTTTGAAAACTACAATTTGTCTTCGTTACGCACAGGAATTATGGCAGGTTCGAATTGTCCAATTGAAGTAATGAAAGCTGTAATCGAGCGGATGGGAGCATCTGAAATTACAATAGCTTATGGGCAAACGGAGTCTTCTCCTGTTATTACACAAACGCGAGTAAATGACTCTTTAGAGCGACGAGTTGAGACTGTTGGCCGTGCCTTGCCAAATGTAGAAGTAAAAATTGTCGAGCCTGGTACAGAAAAAGAAGTTCCACGAGGCGTTCAAGGTGAACTTTGTACACGTGGTTACCATGTGATGAAAGGGTATTATAAAAATCCGGATGCAACTTCTGCCGCAATATCCGAAGACGGTTGGCTCCATACCGGTGATTTAGCCGTCATGGATGAAGAGGGATATTGCCGTATTACAGGACGTCTCAAAGATATGATTATCCGTGGTGGAGAAAATGTTTATCCACGAGAAATCGAAGAATTTTTATATCAACATCCAAAAGTACTGGATGTGCAAGTTGTAGGTGTACCAGATCCAAAATTTGGTGAAGAAGTTTCGGCATGGATTGTATTAAAAGAAGGAGAATCCGCTACATCTGACGAAATACGTAACTATTGCAAAGGAAAAATCTCCCGTCATAAAATTCCGCGCTATATCGAATTTATTTCAGAGTATCCAATGACTGCGTCTGGAAAAATCCAAAAATTCAAACTTCGGGAAATTGCAATGGATCGTTTTAATTTAACGGAGTCGGCAGAAGTCTAACTTTTTGTAAGCGTTATCAAATACTGAAGAACCTTGTCGAAACAGGTTCTTCAGTATCCCACTTTATTTCAAGAACAAATATATTAAAGAGGTGAAGCCATTGTTTCAAAAAGTGTTAATAGCGAATCGTGGAGAAATTGCATTACGAATTATTCGTACATGTCAACGTCTAGGAATTAAAACTGTAGCTGTATATTCCGAAGCAGATGCTGAGTCATTACATGTAAAACGTGCAGATGAAGCGTACTTAATTGGAAAACCAAGAGTTAATGAAAGTTATTTAAACATGGATATTATTCTTGAAAAGGCGAAAGAAACTGGAGCGGATGCCATTCACCCTGGCTACGGCTTACTTTCAGAGAATAGTAGTTTTGCCAAAAGGTGTCATGAAGAAGGAATTACATTTATTGGTCCTTCCCCAGAAGTAATTGCTAATATGGGCAGTAAAATTGAAGCTAGAAAAGCAATGGAGAAAGCGGGAGTTCCTGTTGTACCAGGAATTACAAGACCGCTGACGGATGCCGATGAAGCTGTTCTTATAGCAAATGAGATTGGATATCCGGTTATGTTGAAAGCTTCTGCTGGTGGTGGCGGAATTGGCATGCAAGTAGTCAGAAGTGATGAAGAAATAAAAAAAGCCTATGAAGGAAATCAAAAACGAGCAACGGATTTCTTCGGTGATGGGGCCATGTATGTTGAAAAATTCGTTGAAAACCCCCGGCATATTGAAATTCAAATATTAGCTGATCAATCTGGAAACACATTGTACTTGTGGGAAAGAGATTGCTCGGTTCAAAGACGCCATCAAAAAGTAGTTGAAGAAGCACCTTCTCCATTTCTAGATGAAGAAACACGTAAAAATATGGGGGAAGCTGCCGTACGTGCTGCAAAAGCCATTGGCTATGAAAATGCAGGTACAATTGAATTTTTAGTAGATGAAAATAAAAATTTCTACTTTCTTGAAATGAATACGAGATTACAAGTTGAGCATCCGGTAACGGAAGAAATTACAGGCTTAGACCTCGTTGAACAACAGCTTAAAATTGCTTCTGGACAATTACTAGAAATGAATCAGGAAGATGTACAGTTGCAAGGTCATGCGATCGAAGTGCGCATTTATGCGGAAGATCCAAAGACATTTTTCCCTTCACCAGGAAAAATTACGGCATTTCAGTTGCCTGAGCAGCCATTTGTCAGAAATGAATGTGCAGTGAGCGAGCACTCAGTTGTTACACCATTTTATGATCCGATGATTGCTAAATTAATTGTTAAAGGTGAAGATCGCGAAGAAGCAATTGAGTACTTACAACAAGCATTAAAAAGTTATGTAGTTGAAGGAATTAAAACAAATATTCCGATGCTCCAGCAAGTTGTAGAGCACCCTTCATTTATAGTAGGAGATGTGACAACAAACTTTGTTTCTGAAAAATTACAAAATAAACCAATTAAAAAATAATCCGAGGAGGAATTATGATGAGTCAAGTAATTACAAATATGGCAGGTAACCTTTGGAAACTATTAGTTCAAGTAGGAGATAAAGTAGAAGAAGGGCAAGACATTGCAATCCTAGAGTCGATGAAAATGGAGATACCTGTTGCTGCAGAAGAGAGTGGAACAGTAAAAGAAGTATTAAAAGAAGAAGGCGATTTCGTTGATGAGGGTGAAGTGTTGATCGTACTTGAATAGTAACGGCTATTAAGGTCGAACATCTATTTTCACTAAAAGAATTCCAATCACTTTAAAGAGTAGAGTCTTAGGAAAGACATTAATTATTGCCATTCTCGGTAATCAATCGTGCTTTCTAATTAAGGGGGGAAATCGGTGAAATTTCCTAACAACATTCTATTGAAGGAAGTTGGACCACGGGATGGACTGCAAAACGAAAAGTCTTTTGTTTCAACTGAAGATAAAGTGGAATGGATTAATATGTTGTCTAATACTGGACTTTCGTATATTGAAATAACGTCTTTTGTTCATCCGAAGTGGATCCCGGCACTTGCTGACGCTGTCGATGTAGCCAAAAAGATTAAAAGAAAACCAGGAGTCACTTATGCAGCGTTAGTCCCTAATGAAAAAGGGTTACAACGTGCTTTAGAGGCTAATATCGATGAAGTTTCTGTCTTTATGTCAGCAAGTGAAACACATAATCAAAAAAATATAAATAAATCAATTGACGATACATTTAAGGTGCTCAGGCCAGTTGTTCAAGAAGCAAAAGCAAATGGTAAAACGACGAGAGGATATGTGTCTACTGTTTTCGGGTGTCCCTATGAACAAAATGTCTCAATCGAAGATGTCATTAAAGTGTCTGAGCATTTGTTTGATATGGGAATCGATGAGTTATCTTTAGGGGATACGATTGGTGTTGGTAACCCTGCACAAGTTCAACGTGTTTTAGATGAACTTCTAACAAGATTCCCAGCCGATCAGCTTGCTATGCACTTCCACGATACAAGAGGTACAGCGCTAGCTAATATCTTAGCTTCATTAGACATGGGCATTACGAAATTTGACGCAGCTGTAGCTGGTCTAGGCGGTTGTCCGTATGCTCCAGGTGCATCAGGCAATGTTGCTACTGAAGATTTACTTTATATGTTAAATGAGATGAGCATTGAAACGGGTGTAAATCAAGATCTTTTAATAGCAGCAGCACAGTGGATTGAAGAAAAGGTAGGCAGAACATTGCCTAGTCGAAATTTACAAGTAGCAAAAGCAAGCTGTGAAACTAGAGCCTAATCGTAAGGGGGATTTAACATTGGATAAAAAAGTATTGTTGACGATAGACGATTCAGGTGTAGCACATATCACGCTTGATCGTCCAGAAGCAGCTAATGCTCTATCCCTTCAAATGTTATACGAGTTACACGAAGCAATACACGAGGTGAAATACAATCCTGAAGTACGTTGTGTTGTCATAAGTGCATCAGGTGAGAAGGTGTTTTGTGCAGGTGCTGACTTAAAAGAACGTGCGGGAATGGACCCTATTCAAGTGAAACGAACAGTGTCACTGATTAGAGGTAATATTAATGATATTGAAGCTCTTCCTCAACCAGTTATTTGTGCTTTAAATGGAAGTGCATTCGGTGGTGGACTTGAACTTGCTTTGGCTTGCGATATACGTATAGCAGCTGATCATATCAAAATGGGGTTAACTGAAACGTCATTAGCCATTATTCCAGGAGCTGGTGGAACACAACGTCTTCCGAGGCTCATTGGAAAAGGAAAGGCTAAAGAACTGATCTATACCGCTCGAAGGGTAGATGCGTATGAAGCAGAGAAAATCGGCTTAGTTGAATATGTCGTTCCTCTAGAGAGTATGGATCAGAAAGTAAGTGAAATCACTTCACAAATCGCAAAAAATGGACCAATTGCCTTGCAACAAGCAAAGTATGCCATTGATAAAGGCTTAGAAGTTGATTTACAAACAGGGTTAGCACTTGAACAAAAAGCATATGAAGTAACGATTCCGACAAAGGACCGAATAGAGGGGTTAACAGCTTTTAAAGAAAAGCGAACACCTAATTATACTGGTGAATAAAGAAACATTTTAAGGAGGCGATCTACCATGTCATTTGAAAAAGAATTACAGGATCGAATCGAAACGATAAAAAAAGGCGGAGCGGACAAATATCATCAAAGCAACGCCGAAAAAGGGAAGTTATTCGTCCGTGAAAGGCTTGAACTTTTATTCGATGACGGATTAAATATTGAAGATGGATTCTTTGCTAATTGCACGGCTGAAGGACTTCCAGCTGATGGGGTAGTTACGGGTATTGGGAAGATTAATGGTGAGACGGTCTGTGTAATGGCAAATGACTCAACCATTAAAGCCGGATCATGGGGATCGAGAACAGTTGAAAAAATCATCCGTATCCAAGAAACAGCGGAGAAGCTAAATGTACCGATGCTCTATTTAGTCGATTCAGCTGGAGCTCGTATTACTGACCAAGTTGAAATGTTTCCAGGGCGCCGCGGGGCAGGGAGAATTTTTTATAACCAAGTAAAACTGTCTGGCCGCGTTCCACAAATCTGTTTATTATTTGGTCCATCTGCTGCTGGTGGAGCATATATCCCAGCATTTTGCGATATTGTAATTATGGTTGACGGAAATGCCTCGATGTATTTAGGATCTCCACGTATGGCTGAAATGGTTATAGGCGAAAAAGTGACACTAGAAGAAATGGGTGGAGCGAAAATGCACTGCTCCGTTTCCGGATGTGGTGATATTCTAGCCAAAACTGAACAAGATGCCATTGAAATGGCAAGACAATACTTATCTTATTTTCCAGCAAACTATGGAGAAGATGCACCTGTTAAAGAACCAGTTGCACCAAAAGCTTTTGAGAAAACATTGGAAGAAGTTATTCCTCAAAATCAAAATGCACCGTTCAACATGCTCGATCTTATTAATCGGATTATAGATGAAGGAACGTTCTTTGAAATTAAGAAATTGTTCGCTCAAGAGTTAATTACCGGCTTAGCTAGAATAGATGGTCGTCCTGTTGGGATTATTGCAAATCAACCGAGAATGAAAGGTGGGGTATTATTCCACGATTCAGCGGATAAAGCGGCGAAGTTTATTAACTTATGTGATGCTTACAATATTCCTTTACTATTCTTAGCTGACATCCCAGGATTTATGATTGGTACGAAAGTAGAGCGAGCTGGAATTATTCGCCACGGTGCAAAAATGATTTCTGCAATGAGTGAAGCGACAGTACCTAAAATTTCAATCATTGTTAGAAAAGCGTATGGTGCCGGATTATATGCAATGGCTGGTCCAGCGTTTGAGCCAGATTGTTGCTTAGCACTTCCGAACGCGCAAATCGCTGTAATGGGACCTGAAGCAGCAGTAAACGCTGTGTATGCGAATAAAATTGCTCAGCTTCCAGAAGAAGAAAGACCTGACTTTGTGGCACAAAAGCGTGAAGAGTATAAAGAAGATATTGATATTTACCGATTAGCTTCTGAAATGGTGATTGACGGAATTGTTCCTGCTAATTCATTACGTGACGAATTGTCGAAACGTTTTGAATCTTATATGTCTAAGTATGTTGCATTTACGCATCGTAAGCATCCAGTATATCCAGTATAAGATAAGGAAAACGGACTCAAAAGTGCCTGGCTTAAACCAATGCCATTTATTGTGTTGGTGGTGCCTGGCACTTGGCTTTATGATGAAGCCAAAAATCGTTTGAATTGAAAATTTTAGTGTAAAAAGGGGGATTATGCATGACAGTAGCGTGGAAGCCATCAGATGAAATGATTGAACAGACTCGTCTTTATCAATGGATGAAACAGCTCGGGTACACTGATTATGAAGAGTTTCTTAATGCCTCTACAAAAGATATTGCTTGGTTTTGGAAGGAAGCAGAAAAAGTCTTAAATATAGATTGGTACGAGCCATATAAAGAAACCCTTTCACTTGAGGATGGTGTGAAGTGGCCGAAGTGGTATGTAGGAGGCAAGTTAAATACAGCTTACAATACAGTTGAATCGTGGGCCGAAAAAGAACAAACAGCTAACGCAACGGCTATTGTCTGGGAAAGTGAAGATGGAATCGTTCAAACGTATACGTATGCACAATTATCAGAAGCTGTTGCTCGTGTTGCAAACGGCTTAAAGCAACATGGTTTAAAAAAAGGTGATATTATTGCTATTTATATGCCGATGGTACCGGAGACGGTTATCGCGATGATGGCAGCAGCTAAAATTGGTGCGATTTATTCCCCAATTTTTTCAGGGTATGGAACCGATGCAGTAGCAACGCGTTTAAATGCAGCAGAAGCAAAAATGATCGTAACGGCTGATGGATTTTTACGAAGAGGCCGACCGGTTGCCATGAAAGAAGAGGCAGATCGCGCAGTGGAAAAATCGCCATCGATTGAAAAGGTCATTGTATTTCGAAGACTCGATCGAGATATTCCTTGGAATGACTCAAGAGATGTGGATTGGAAACAATTAATAAAAGAGGAACCATTAAATGAAACACTTTCAATGGATAGTGCAGACCCTTTAATGTTAATTTACACGTCAGGCACTACGGGTCGCCCAAAAGGTGCTGTACATACACATTCGGGATTTCCAATTAAAGCGGCGTTTGATGCTGGTATTGGAATGGATGTAAAAAAAGGGGACACATTATTTTGGTTTACAGACATGGGTTGGATGATGGGGCCGTTTTTAGTGTTTGGTGGTTTAATGAATGGGGCGACGATTTTATTGTATGAGGGAACCCCTGATTTTCCACAACCAGACCGGTTATGGGAAGTCGTTGATAAACACCAAGTGACACATTTAGGAATATCGCCAACACTTATTCGCTCGATGATGAAGCATGGTGAAGAGTGGCCCCAAAAACATAATTTAAGTATGCTCCGGGTTATTGCTTCAACTGGTGAACCGTGGAACCCAGAACCATGGTTATGGTTATTTGAAAAAGTAGGCCAATCGCGAATCCCCATTTTTAATTACTCAGGAGGAACAGAAATTTCCGGTGGCATATTAGGAAATGTGTTAGTGCGTCCCATTGGACCGATTACATTTAATTCACCTCTTCCTGGGATGGATGTTGATGTTTTTGAAGAAGACGGAAATCCAGTTTTGAACCAAGTTGGAGAGCTGGTGATCAAGCAGCCTTGGGTTGGAATGACAAAAGGGTTTTGGAATGAACCAGAGCGGTATGAAGAAGCCTATTGGAGCCGCTGGGAAAACATTTGGGTTCACGGCGATTGGGTCATTCAAGATTCAGATGGTTTCTGGACTATTACTGGAAGATCAGACGATATATTAAATGTTGCCGGAAAACGTCTAGGCCCAGCTGAAATCGAATCCATCTTAGTTGAACACCCAAATGTCGTTGAAGCAGGTACAATCGGTATACCGGACGATGTAAAAGGAGAAGCTGCGGTTTGTTTTGCTGTACTCAATAAAAGTGGTTTACAGGTAGAACAATTAAAAGAAGAACTGCTTCAACTCGTAGCTGAGAAAATGGGGAAAGCGTTAAAACCTAAAGCGATTTACTTCGTACAAGATTTACCGAAAACGAGAAATGCGAAAGTCATGCGTCGAGCAATCAAAGCTGCTTACTTAAATAAAGATGCAGGTGATCTGTCATCGCTTGAAAATCCACAAGCGCTTACGGAAATTAATCAATTAGGTAAAAACGCTTAAGGTAACACAATTACCTTAATCTGGTAAAAAAATTATTCTAAACTTTAAACTAAGGTTTAGTAACTAATGGAACTCAATAGGGTGTTAATTTAGCAAAACATCGCATCGGTTAAAACAACCTATGCGATGTTTGTTACTTTAAACTATATTACCTAATATTTCTAACTAGAAAATGTACATAGACTTGTCCAAATGAAACATACTAGGTTTACAAAGAGGAGGTGAACACACATGCCAACAAACAGCAGCAACAACTCAAATCAATTAGTAGTACCTGGTGTACAACAAGCACTAGACCAAATGAAGTATGAGATTGCTCAAGAGTTTGGTGTTCAACTTGGTCCTGATGCTACTTCTCGTGCTAACGGTTCAGTAGGTGGCGAAATCACAAAGCGTTTAGTTCAAATGGCTGAACAACAAATGAGTGGTTATCAACAACAATAATAATGTTTTGGCGTAGAAGAGGTGGGTAACCCATCTCTTCTTTTTCAGGAGATCACTACTTTTTAAGCTGATGGGCGTTTGCGCTTTAATTTAAGACGAAATAGACTCTTAAGGAGCTTATGATATGGACCACATTTGCCCAATATGTAATGGATTTGAAATGATTAGAGCAGCTTGTGATCGATGTGGGTGTACACTGGAAGACAAAGGAAGGTTAATGGATTACTTTGATGATTATAGTGCTTATTTAGAAATTGATGATATGAAGAAGTCAAATACAATTTCAAATGATTTTCAAAACAATCAATGTCCACACACTCTATCATGCCCAAATTGCGGTACTAACTCAATCATGCTCGTGGGTGAGTGGTAGAAGGTAAAATGTAAATGAAATAACTCAAGTCAGAGCTCGTAATTTATATATAGGAAAGGCCACCGATTTTTTGAAGTCGGTGGCCTTTCCAGCATGTATTAACGAATGCGTTCTTCTGTTTCAGGGTTAAAGAAGTGAACTTTGTTCATATCGAATGCAAGATCGATATTTTGTCCGTTTTGAATATCCGTGCGAGAGTCAACACGTGCTATAACATCTTGCTCATCGATCTTTGTATATAATACAGTCTCTGCACCTGTTAATTCAGCTACTTCTACTTTTGCTGTTACTTTTGTTTCTGGTGAAGACTCGATGAAAAGAAGCTCATCATGGATATCTTCAGGGCGGACCCCAAGAATTATCTCCTTATCAGCAAAGCCTTTCTCTTTTAATGTTTTTAATTTACCTTGAGGAATACGTACTGATACGTTGTTTAATTTGAAAAACTCACCTTCGATACGTCCGTTAAGGAAGTTCATTGCCGGCGATCCAATAAATCCACCAACAAACACATTTTCAGGGTTATCATAAACGTCTTTAGGTGTACCTACTTGCTGAATAAGTCCATCTTTCATAATAACAATACGAGTAGCCATCGTCATTGCTTCTGTTTGATCGTGTGTAACGTAAATTGTAGTTGTTTGCAGACGGTGGTGAAGTTTTGTTATTTCAGCACGCATTTGTACACGAAGCTTGGCATCTAAGTTAGATAATGGTTCGTCCATTAAGAAAACTTGTGGATCACGAACGATAGCTCGTCCAAGTGCAACACGTTGACGCTGACCACCTGACATTGCTTTCGGTTTACGATCGAGCATTTCTTCTAAGCCAAGAATTTTAGCTGCATCTTTTACACGACGGTCGATCTCTTCTTTTTTAAACTTTCGAAGTTTTAGACCAAAAGCCATATTATCATAAACATTCATATGAGGATATAATGCATAGTTTTGGAATACCATTGCGATATCACGATCTTTTGGAGCGACATCATTCACACGCCTTTCGCCAATGAAAAGATCCCCTTTTGAGATATCTTCAAGTCCTGCAATCATTCTAAGAGTTGTTGATTTACCACAACCTGATGGTCCAACAAATACGATAAATTCTTTATCTTTAATATCTAAGTTAAAGTCAGTAACTGCAGTTACATCACCATCATAAATTTTATAAACATGATTTAATTTAATATCAGCCATTTCATTACCTCCTGATTGTTTTTCATAGCCTTATTGTAAACACTTACATTGCAACTAACAATTGGCACGGTGAACAAAAAAAAAAACTCCCTTTGTGCATAGTGCACTATTAGAGAGTTTGGTAAATCATAAGCGCGATATAAACAGACACGGCTTGGTCAAAATGCTTAATATCAATCCCTGTTTTTTCAATAAATTTATCAATTCGATATTGTAAAGTGTTTCGATGCATAAATAATTCTTTGGCAGCTAGTGTCGTGTTTAGATTATTTTTAAAATACACTTGAATGGTTTTGATGAGTTCTTTATCTAGGTTTACTTCTTTAATTAAGTGACTCGATATCTTTTGAAGTGCTTCCATGGGCACATGTTCTAGAAGTAAATAAGGAGTTGCCTGATGATAGTAAGTAACGTGCTGTGAGGGAGAATGATTTTTCATCACAGTGAAACATTTTTCTTCCCAATTGTATTGCTGGCGTGCTGTTGTAATATTTGACAATTTAGTTCCTACAAAAAAGTGAACATTTATAAAAAAGTCAGCAGTTAAGGCAGCGCTTAGTTCTTCAAAATCATCCGTTTCAATCGGTAAATCATTAAAGAATTCTATAATCAGTCCATCTTGATTATTTTTCCATATAATTATAATTTGATGATCAGAAAAACTATGTAAAAAAATTTCATTGAGCTCAGCGGTGTTTTCAATTTCGTGACTAGTAGAAAAATGAATAAATCGAAAGTGATCTGTTTGAAAGATAGGTTCTTTATCATCGGCATGTGATAAATAATTTAGCCACTGTTGTTCTCTTTCATTTAATTGAATCGGTTGAATTTCTGTTTTCTCTAAAATAATATCGAGTAAAGTAATTTCTTGATCGTCAACAGAAGTTGTATCAATTCCAAACGTTTCACCCGCAGGAGTTGTATACCACTTTATCGTGTTCGGTAACGATGAATGATAATTCAAGTAAAAAGAAGCACCAAATCGGCGTTCGAGTTCATTAATCATATGTTTCTCCTTATAGAATCTTATGGTTTGTAGACGTTAAATGAGGTCTTTTATTACCTCATTCATTATTGTATCAAAAAAAGAAAGGGCAATCGCCCCTTCTACTTTATTTCGCCTTCCGTATGGTTTGGCGGGTCCTCTTCGACTAGGTCTCGTGCTTCTTCTATAATGCCAGAGTTATTTTCGTAACTGACAGTTCCGCCCCCGAGTCCTTCGTTTATCATTCGGTCAACATCCATAAAGAAATTTGCACGGTCTTCATTAGCATTCTCAAATGTATCTTTATTTCGTTCTTTATCCAATTCATATCCCTCCTTTACCATTAACTTTTGAAATATGTTCATTCGTTATTCATCCTCCAATAGCTAAAAGCAATAATCTTCATAAAAGAGCAAATAAAAAAGACTAACTCATTGTGACAAAGCCATGTTTAAGGAGTACACATCCTATAGTGTCCAATTCCTTAAAAAGCTTTACACTTGAGTTAGTCTATATCAAAATGCTTAATGTTCTTCATACACGTGATAGAGGAACAGGTCATGAACTTGGAGTTCTAACTGTTTTTTTTCTTCCTCTTTTGGGGCTGGATCTGTCCAGCTAATCGAACCGTCTTTATAATATACGCCAAGATAATATTCTCCTTTATAGAAAAAAGAAAACTCCCACTCTTGACGGACAAGGTTATTACGAAGTTCTTTCCATTGAAAGTGTGAAATCACGACTGCTTCCCCTTTCTTTTTGCACAATACAAGCTGTTACCATGAAAAAAATCAGTTCTATAGTGTATACGCTACAGTGATGCTACTGGTGTCTTCATTTTATCGTATTGAAATAGAGAAAGCTAGAAAAAGCCGTCTTAAGTCGACTATAAGGTAATCATCTGATTGATAAACTGATGAGGGAATTCAAAAGCCGTTTTACTAAGATGAATGGCATATTCTAGAGGAAGTTCTCTAGAAATGATATCTTCTCTTTTTAGTTTTCCTTGTTCAAATATCAAACGTCCTGGCTTGGAGTTAGCTTCAAATAGCCAAATGTCTCCGTTTTCGTCAATTCCTAAATCGAATCCAATTTCACCAATACACCCTTCTAATTGATGTTCAAGTGCATGACTTAGTGTGAGTGCAGCCTGTTTTAGTTGACTCACTCGTTTTTTTGAAAGGAGGCCATCATGGACAAGGTCTTCTATAGAAATTACTTCGCCTCCACGGTGAATGTGTGTCGTTACACTTTGCCAACCAGCCTTCTTTGCAGCGATCGCGCTGATTTCCCAGCGACCGTTTATATTTTTATTCGTATGAATCCGAAAGTCCATCGGTTGTTTACCGAGCTTTAATAGATGAATTCCCTGTTGGACAATCACATCGTCTAACCCATTGGGATATTCATGTTGTAAAAGGCGTGTTAAGTTCGAATACCTTCTTAAGCGTACTTGATCTTCATCATGGTAACGGCAGTAAAAATAAGGTTCTTCCGGAAGTTTAATGATTTGTTTAATTTCATCACCGTGACTGCCTTCAATTGGCTTAAGATACAAATGCTTATACTTACTTAGTAATGCTTTAAGCTCATGAGAACTTGGTTTGACTAAACTTTCAGGCAAAAAGGGTAGAACGGTGTCATCTCTAGATAATTTCTCGTGAATTTCCTGCTTGTTAAAAAAGTTAGGGTTAAAATATGGGATCGCATATTCTGTTTCAAATTTCTTTTTTGTTGTTTGGATCGTTGCTAAATTTTCAGTTCGCCGGTTAGGGATACGATTATAAATAACATTTGGAAATGGAACGGTTAATAAACTCCAAGAACCATCGTTTAAGAAGTACCCGTTAATTTCTCCATTTTCCCAATCGATAAGGTGATGGCCGAATACAAAATAAAAGCCTCCTATTTCTTCTTGTGATTGCAATATTTTTGCGTACTGTGAAGTTCTTTGGCCCAATGGAAACTGTTTAGAAGATGTAAATCCGGCTGTGAAAATTCCAATCAGCGGACCAATTAATAAGCATCCATTCTGGTAAAAAAGATGAATAGACGTTTCAAATGGAAACTTTAACTGTTTCCACAGAAGATCTGAGAGGAAGACAGTCTGATCACAATCATTATGTTGTGTGATTTGACAACGTACGGTTTTGCTTCCAAATGACAATTCAATTGAAGTGTTCGCAGTTAATGAATGTTCTTGGAGATACGAAGCCGGCAATTGAATGGTAGACTTTTCATCGAACCTTCTTTTTAATTGAAAAGTTTGTTTCATTAGGAGCTCTCCTTCATTAATAAAATTTTTCAAATGATGGCGTTTCACATAGTCAAAATAAGAAGCAGCCATTTCCTTTTTAACCATTTTTCGATATGATGGATAATAGTGTCAGATTGAATCCAATTCGAAATAGGCATTTGCTGATAGCGTATAGTATGTTTTTAAACAAAATTTCGTGAATAGATGAGTTATAGGGGGGCAAGTGGCAACGTGAAGGAAGTAATAATAATTCTTATGATGATCATTATTGGAGCAACAATTGGAGGCGTAACGAACTCTTTAGCTATTAAGATGTTGTTTAGACCTTATAATCCCATCTATATAGGTAAAAAACGAGTTCCGTTCACACCAGGGTTAATTCCGAAAAGAAGAGATGAGTTAGCGGAACAACTAGGTAAAATGGTCGTACAACACCTTTTGACGACTGAAGGACTGCAAAAAAAGTTACTGGATGAGAAGTTTACAAATGAAATGAAGTTATGGGCGCAAGGAGAAGCTAAAGCTATCCTAGAAAGTGATACGACATTAGCAGCTGTATTTCATGAACGATTTGGTGTAGAAAATGTTAGGGGCACGATTGAAGATAAAACCGAACGATGGATCCGGGACGGATTTGAGACCTTCCGTATGCAAAATGGCTCCCGTCCTATTTCTGAAGTGTTGCCATCTAACCTAACACAGAAGTTAGATAATGCAATTCCCGATTTCACTCAATTTATCTTATCGAGAGCGAAAGATTATTTTGAAAGTGAAGAAGGTAAAGATCGTCTCAGTGATATGATTGATAGATTTTTAATGGGCAAGGGAACCCTGGGTAATATGGTGTCGATGTTCTTGGGGAATGACAGGCTAGTGGATAAAGTCCAACCTGAGATTATTAAGTTTTTGGATGATGCGAGTGCCGAGAAGATGATCGAGGCCGTGTTGAGAAAAGAGTGGAATAAACTTAAAGAAAAGCCGCTTTCGTACTACTTAAATAAAGTAGATAAAGAAGAAGTCATTTCTCTACTAAAGAAAACGATTATTAACAGAGTTCCTGTCTATGAGTGGGTGGACCAACCATTAAATGAATGGACAAAGCCATATATGGAAACCATTGTTTCTGAATGGGTACCTAAAGGTGTCGATCTATTAGGACAAACACTGGTCTCTCGTCTTGATAGTCTCATGCAAAAGCTGAACTTAGAAGAAGTTGTTAAAGGTCAAGTTCAAGGTTTTGCTGTTGAACGTCTAGAAGAGATGGTACTTTCTATTTCTAGGCGAGAATTTAAAATGATTACGTATCTTGGGGGATTACTTGGTGGAATGATTGGATTAATTCAAGGAATAATTGTTATTTTTCTTTAGGATTCATAAAAAAATCGACATGAGAGATGAAATTAAACTCATATTATGTTAGAGTCGGTGAAGACCACTTTGAAGGAGGAATCGTTATGTCAAACATTTATGATATAGCACATGAACTTGGAAAATCAATTAAGGAAAGTGACGAGTTTAAGGTACTGAAACAGTTACACGAGGAAATTGAAAAAGATCCGGCAGCGAACCAAATGCTTGAAAACTTCCGTAGAATGCAAATGGAATTACAACAAAAGCAAATGCAAGGAATGCAAATTACAGAAGAAGAAGCACAAAAAGCGCAACAACTATTTGAGTTAGTTCAGCAGCAACCAATCATTTCTAAAATGATGGAAGCAGAACAACGTTTAAGTATGATTATTACAGATATTAACCGTATTATCACTGAACCATTAGAAGAATTATACGGCAACCCTGAACAATAAAATTATCATCGTATGTGTTCAAAGAAAAGGATTAGAAAACAAGACGTATCGCCTAATACTGCGAAAATGAATGTCTTTTCTCATACTTTAATTGAACGACAACTAAAAATGTTCTATTCTAGCCCCCGTTTTCATAGTCTTTACTATAACGTACGTCACGTTCGTAGTAGAAACAATGAGAAGGGGGATTTTTGTGGCTTATCGTCTATTAGCTCTAAATATTGATGGGGTTCTTTTACGCTCAAATGCTCGCCTTAGTAGACAAACTAAAGATGCAATTGAATTTGTAAAAAATAAAGGTGTATATATTACACTAGCGACTGATCGACCGTTTCCAGCTGCTAAGAGAGTTGCAAAAGCTTTAAAGCTAGATACGTGTTTAATTACACATGACGGTGCATACTTAGCTTCAGAACTAGATGAACCTTTATTTGAAAGACGTATTCATGAGGATAAAGTTTTTCAAATTGGTGAAATCCTAGAAAATTATACATGTCATGTTCGGCTTCTCCATGAAAAGTATGGGATCGGAAATAAGCTCAAAAGCAAAAATCAACTCTTGGCCAAGATGACGATAGGAATAGGGGATCCATTATTTTATCCAGTTACCTTTGTTGACTCTATTTGTGATTATATTTTAGATAACCCGGTTGCACCTCCAAAAATCCAAGTGCAGTTCTTAGATAAAGAGCAGCAGTTAGAAGCAATGGAAGAGATTGAAAAACAAGTTTCTAACATAACTATTATTGAAGGAAAACAAGGACGTATTAGTATTGTGCCTGAAGGGGTTTCTAAAGTAAGAGGCTTACACCGTTTAGGACGTGAGCTGGGTATTGGTCTAGATCAAATGGTAGCGATTGGTTCTTCTGAAGAAGATCTGGATCTAATTACTCAAGTGGGCTTAGGAGTGGCAATGGGGAACTCACCAAAAGAGGTCCAACAAGCAGCAGATTGGGTGACTCGCTCAAACGACATGCACGGAGTAGCGTACATGGTGCGTGAAGTATTTCGAAAACAACTAAAAATAGAGAATTAACACTACGTATTGTAAAGAATAAAAAAGGAGACTGTTTTCAGTCTCCTTTTTTGCGTAATAAGACGCACTGCCAGTCAGTGCTGTCTAGATCAGGCGCTTTCCGCTTTTCGTGTGTCTAGCTCCAGGCGCCTTCTGCTTTTCGTGCCTAACGGTGGAACATTAGGATTTTTCCTGCTTTTGTTAAGCGGTGAGGGTACTCACTGTAGTTTGTTTCTGCTAGTTTTTGCTCGCCGATTTTTTTCGCTTCTTCATCACTTGCAGCTTGAATCGTTTCATTTAACAACTGTTCACCAGTTTGGTTAAATACAGTTAAATAGTAATCTGCCATCGGTTATCCACCTCTAATATTTGTTAGACTTGTACTAATATTTTAAATTCAATCGCTTACATATTCAAGTGAAACATATTGTGGAATAACATAGACTTTTTAAAAATTTTGTGAAACATAATTCTAGTTCAACCGTATATAAAAAATAACACGAGTTTTGGAGGTTTAAAATGAGTTTAGTAATAGAGGATCTAACAAAGAAGTTTGGTAAAACAACTGCAGTCAATCATTTAAATTTGACGATTGAGAAAGGTCAAATGTTTGGTATGTTAGGTGCAAATGGTGCAGGAAAGACGACAACTTTTCGAATGATTTTAAATCTATTAGAACCAACAGAAGGAAAGATCTCATGGAATAACGAAAAGATCAATTATAAATCAAGTCAACTAATAGGATACTTACCAGAAGAAAGAGGGTTATATCCGAAACTTAAAGTGTCAGAGCAATTAATTTATTTAGGTAGACTAAGAGGTATGGAGAAAACTATCATTTTAAAAGAGATGAATCAATGGCTTGAACGTTTTAAAGTTCCTGAATACCAGAATAAAAAAGTAGAAGAGTTATCGAAAGGTAATCAGCAAAAAATTCAATTTATTGCTTCTGTGATTCATCGACCGGAGTTACTCATTTTAGATGAACCGTTTAGCGGTCTTGACCCTGTAAATGTTGAATTATTAAAAGAGGCAGTAATTGACCTTAACAAATCGGGAACAACGATCGTTTTTTCCAGTCACAGAATGGAGCATGTAGAAGAACTTTGTGAACACTTAGTAATATTACATAATGGTTCACCTGTTGTGGGAGGGAATATCCGAGATGTTAAACGGTCTTTTGGAAAAATGAATGTGGTCATCCGAGCAGAATTTTCACTCGAATTTCTTGATCAACTGGAAGGTATTCTTAAGGTTAAACATACGAAAGAAGGAGCTGTAGTTCAAATAGCTACTGAAGAAACAGCACACAAGTTATTTCAATTATTAGCAACAAAAGGGTTCGTTCGAAAGTTTGAAATAGAAGACCCATCGTTACATGACATTTTCTTAGAAAAGGTGGGTGCCCAATATGAATAAATTTTTTATTGTTTTAGCACATACTTATCTTTCAAAGTTAAAATCAAAATCCTTCCTCATATCGACGGCAATAACACTCTTATTTATTTTTGGCTTCATGAATTTTGATCGAATTATTACGGTTTTTGATCAAGATCAAAAAGAGAGCAGTGTTGTATTAGTGTTGGATGAAACAGGTCAACTTTTTGAACCGCTTAAACATACTGTCGGTCAAATCAACCCTACTGTAGAATTAAAGGAGTTTGGGGGCTCGTATTCGGAAGCGAAAACGTTAGTGATAGACCAAGAAGTAGAAGGTATGATTGAAGTTTCACTAGGGGAGACAGGGTTACCTGAAGGAAAATATTATGCGATGACAGTTGTCGAACAAATATTGCCTTGGCAATTAGAGCAGGCACTTCAGCAAGTAAAAGAAGAAATTGTGACATCAAGCTTAAATCTACAGCCTGAAGAAGTAGCTAGCATTTATGCCCCAATTCAATTCGAGCGCGTTGCGATTGCTGAAACAGCAAAAACAGAAATGGAACTGAACCAAGCACGTATTTTTGTTTACATCTTGCTTTTTATTATTTATTTTTCTGTCCTTATGTTCGGTAATATGATTGCGACGGAAATAGCAATTGAGAAGTCATCAAGAGTGATGGAAATCTTGATTTCTAGTTCCTCACCAGTTCAACAAATGTTTGGAAAAATATTTGGGATTGCTTTGTTAGGGTTAACTCAATATGTACTCATTTTCTTAGTGGGTGTTCTTTCCCTTAGACAAAGATTGTCAACGGACTCTTTTGATCCAGAATTAGGAGAGTTAATTGTAGGTCAAGGTATTCCGCTGCATTTGATTGGATACGCATTTTTATTTTTCATCCTCGGCTATTTCTTGTATGCAACGATCTCAGCTATGCTCGGTTCGCTTGTTAGTCGCATTGAGGACGTTAATCAAATGGTCACACCAATGATATTTTTAATTGTAGCTGCCTTTTTAATTGCCATGTTTGGTCTAGCTAATCCAGAAGCTAAGATTGTTACGGTGACTTCATTTATTCCATTTTTTGCACCGATGATTATGTTTTTACGCGTAGGAATGCTATCGCTGCCATTATGGGAAGTGCTGCTTGGAGTAGGGATTCTTATAGCCACAATCATTTTATTCGCTTGGATTGGTGCTCGAGTGTATCGCGGTGGTGTACTAATGTACGGAAAGTCGTCTTCATTAAAAGATTTTAAACGAGCATTACAGTTGTCCAAAAGAGAAAAATAATCGATTAGTTTGATTTGAAGTTCCTTTGAGTTTTCTATGTCTAGCTCCAGGTGCCATCGGCTCGAGGTCGCTTCGGTCCAACAAGCGTGTCTAAAGGGCAAGACACTTATTGCTGGCCCTCCAGCGCTTGTCGCCGATAAGCAGGCACCTTGCGCTTTTCTTTGTCTAGCTCCCGCACTCAGCGACTAGCGAGACTTCGCTCACCGCCTTACGATAAGTCAACATCGGTTCACTAGCGATCACCGTGTTTCCTTTATCTCATAAGGTGTGCTCCAGTCCGTACGTCGCTAACCGAGTGCTTGCGCTTTTCTTTGTCTAGCTCCAGGTGCCATCGGCTCGAGGTCGCTTCGGTCCAACAACGTGTCTAAAGAACAAGACACTTATTGCTGGCCCTCCAGCGCTTGTCGCCGATATGCGGGCACCTTGCGCTTTTCTTTGTAAATGTTATAATTTAACAAAATGTACTAGAAAGGGGGCGATGAGTATGTTTGAGGTGACGATTGATCTTCCTGTTATTTGGCTTTTACTCGGTGTATCAATGGTCTATATTACAGCCGCATTATCGAGAAAAGTTATGCATTGGCATTTTCAACGAAAGTACTTTGCTAAAAGCAATGATAGAGACAACGAAATACTCAATGTTACGCCACCACTACTCATCGTCCTATCGTTTATATTAATAAAAAGAAAGATACCGAGCTTTCATGATCGAAACTCGAAAAACGATGATGATGCAATTCCTTCCTTATTATTGAACGTATAAAACTCAATAATAAGGAGGATGTTCATTGAAACAGATTACGAATAAGTATATACTGTTCTTTTTATTAATTGGATGTACCCTGTTGCTTGCTAGTTGTGGAGCAACGACTCAACCTATTTCCGCAGAATCAACAGGAATTTGGAATCACTATTTTGTGTATCCCCTATCCTGGTTAATTACATTTGTTGCTCAACTCTTTAACGGTAGTTTTGGTTTATCGATTATTGTAGTTACTATTTTTATTCGCTTGGTAATTTTACCGCTAACTTTAAAACAAAACCGAAGTAGTCGCGCGATGCAAGCGATAAAGCCTGAAATGGAAGCTTTAAAAAGTCGTTATAATATGAAAGATCCAAAAGAACAGCAAAAGTTTCAAAAAGAAATGTTCAGTCTATATCAGAAACATGGGGTTAACCCTATGACAGGTTGTTTGCCAATATTCATTCAAATGCCGGTTTTAATGGCTTTTTATTTTGCCATTATGAGAACAGAAGAAATTGCGAGGCATTCTTTTCTTTGGTTCAATCTAGGTAGTCCAGATCCATTATTTATATTACCGATTGTTGCTGCGATTACTACTTTTATTCAAGGGAAACTAACGATGCGTACGCTGCCCGCCAATATGCAAGTCACAATATATATCATGCCTGCTATGATCTTGATGGCTGCTTTAGCGATGCCGTCAGCTCTAGCGTTGTATTGGGTAATCGGTAATTTATTTATGATCGTACAAAGTTACTTCCTTTTTGGAAGAACAAGAGATGTTGAGTTAAATGCATAAATAAGAATGAAAGAGGGTGACATCTTAGTCATCCTCTTTCATTTTTGAAAGTAGGAAATCATAAAATTCGAGATGTCTAGCTCCAGGCGCCATCGGCTCGAGGTCGCTTCGGTCCATCAAACGTGTCTAAAAGAGAAAGACACTTATTGCTGGCCCTCCAGCGCTTGTCGCCGATAAGCAGGCGCCTTGCGCTTTTCTTGTAACCATTCGCCCAACGTTGAATATGATGAAATGGATTAATCATGAGGAGGGCGTAAACATGTATAATAAACAGTACATGCAATCGCTATGTCAGCAATACATGAATCAGAATGTAATGGTACAAACGGCGGATCAACAAACGTTTCACGGTATTATCGAACACGTTGATAATGATCATGTATACTTAGCGGTGCCAATGGATGATATGCAGCAATCCGGTCATGGATATATGAGAAGCGATGAAAGACAATGGGGTTACCCCTACGGTGGATTTGGATATCCCTATGCTCCGTATCCATTCTATCCACGACCACGGCCATTTCGTCGACTCGTCTTGCCATTAGCAGCTTTAACTGCCATTTCGTTATTACCTTATTTTTGGTGGTAAGATTAAATAAAACATTTAAGGAGGCTGGGCCTCCTTTTTTTGTTTGCGCTGTTAGTTCACCATAGAGGAAAAAACAAGGAGGAGCAGAGAGAGAGGGGAAAATTAGGAGAAAGCGTAAACGAAAAGCACGGAATGATGAGCGGTAGAGGAACACCTTAGGGGAACCCAGGAACCCATCAACAAAAACGCCTGAATGGTATCCACTAGAGGAAATATCTATGAGAAGAGAACCGTCGTAAGCAACAGGAGATGGAATTGATGACGTGCTTATGGTTATCACCTCTTTACTCTTTTCTAAAGCAGTCAAACTATTTGAGTCTTGATAGAACACACGTTCACTTTTTGGTATAATAAAGCTATGAAAAACAGAAAGAGTTTCTATGAGGTGGTGAAACATTGAAACAGTTGCGTTTTATACATACTGCTGATTTACATTTGGATAGTCCTTTTAAAGGTTTGGCGCATTTACCTGAACCTCTGCTTAAACAAATATATCAAAGCTCGTTTTATTCATTTAGGAAAATAATTGACCTTGCGATAGAACAACAAGTTGATTTTATATTGATCTCAGGCGACTTATATGATCATGATCAAAGAAGTTTAAAAGCTCAACTTTTTCTTAGAAAAGAATTTGCAAGATTAGACGAAGAAAACATTCCAGTTTATATTATCCACGGGAATCACGATCACCTTAATGGTAATTGGGTGTCTGTGAGTTGGACAAATAATGTTCATTTCTTTTCAAGCGAAATAGAATGTAAACGTTTTGTTAGTTCAAATGGTACAACAGCTCATATCTACGGGTTTAGTTATCAGGAGCGAGAAATATATGAAAGAAAAATTGACCAGTATAAAAAAATCGTGGGAACAGACTTCCATATTGGAATGCTTCATGGGCAAGAGCATAGTATAACTGGTCACAATCCATATGCACCATTCCATACGAAGGAATTAGAAGAAAAAGATTTTAACTACTGGGCTTTAGGACATATACATCAAAGGATTCAACTAAAATCAGCAATTTTCTACCCGGGAAATATTCAAGGCAGGCATAGGAAAGAAACAGGGGAAAAAGGCTGTTTATTAGTAGAGATCGATGAAACAAATGATGTTCATGCCGAATTTTATAAAACAGCTCCATTACTTTGGGAAACGTTAGAAATTCCCATTAACAACATCCAAACACATGATCAATTTTTAGCTTACTGTGAACAAATGATTGATGATAGACGGACATTAAAGAAAAGCTTCATGTTACATCTCCAATTTACGGGGGAAGGACCAATTTCAGATCTCTTAGAAGAAAAAGATCAGATAGAGGATTGGATAACACATGTGAATGAAGATCAAGACGATGAAGAAACTTTCGTTTGGATTTCTTCGTATGAAAATAACACAAAAAAGAAATGGGATATCCATCAATTACAACAGCAAGATGACTTTTTAGGTGATATTACGAGAGTTACGGCGGAATTAATTGAAAGTTCTCATGAGGATGTAAAAGAAGTACTTAAAGAATTATATAATCATCGAAAAGCTAAACCATTCCTAGAGCCATTGAGTTGTGAGGATCTTGAAAAACTACTAGAAGATGGCCGAGATCTATTATTAAAAGAATTATTAAAGGAGTGGGGTTAATGAGAATTACGCACTTACATATTTACGGATATGGAAAATTTTGCGATAAGCAAATTAACTTCGATTCTACAGGATTACAAGTTATATATGGGGAAAACGAAAAGGGGAAGTCTACAATAAAATCGTTCGTCACAGTGATGTTGTTTGGTTTTCCGACAAAATCTCAAGCAGGTGCCCACTATGAACCGAAGCAAGGAGCAAGTTATGGTGGTAAGTTAACTATAGAAATGAAAGAGGTAGGTAAAGTTACGATTGAAAGACAAAAAGGGAAAAATAATGGGAAAGCTGCAGTTTATTTTGAAGATGGAACGGTTAGTGGTGAAGAAGCATTACACAACCTGTTAGGTGGGATAGATAAACGGGTCTTCTTAGGTATATTTTCATTTAGTGCTAGTGATTTACAAAAAATGGAGCAGTTAAAGACGGAAGAATTAAACCAATACTTGCATGGTGCAAGTATTTGGGGGAAAGGTTCGTTAAGTGAACTTGAGAAAAAGATTGAAAAAGGACAACAAGAATTATTCAAGCCAAGTGGGAAAAGGCCTATTCTTAATGAAAAATTACAACAGTTAGAAGAGATGAAGAAAAGTTTAAAACAAGTTGAGAGTCAGCTCAATCATTATAATGAATTACTAGTGCAGCGAAGGGACCTTCAATCTCAATATGAGCAGATCAGCGAAACTATTAATTTGTTAAAAGGCAGAATAAAGATACAAGAAAAATTAAAGATTATCGAGCCATTGTATGTTCAGGAAACGGGTATCGTTGCACAACTAGAGCAACTTCCATTTATTGAAAATTTTCCAATCCACGGTATTGATGCAGTGAAAGATAGTATAGCAAAAGA
Source organism: Alkalihalobacterium sp. APHAB7 (assembly GCF_048323755.1). Taxonomy (NCBI): domain Bacteria; kingdom Bacillati; phylum Bacillota; class Bacilli; order Caryophanales; family Bacillaceae; genus Alkalihalobacterium; species Alkalihalobacterium sp. APHAB7. Next base: position 298,615 of record NZ_JBLWFS010000002.1, on the reverse strand, counting down.
ACAGGCATTGAAGGAGCAGTTAGTCGACTTAGAACTTAAGTTAAGCGAACAGGAGCAACAAACAAAGGAAGGTACACTAAGAGCTAATTTTGAACAAATTAAAGAACAAGCACTACTGCTAAAAGAGAATACTTATGAGTATGAAAGATTAAAAGAAGAGTTATCTAGTGTAGATCTAGAGTTGCATAAAACCAATCAACTAATTGCAGATCATACAGAAAGATTAGGCCGTGATTGGAATACTGAAACCGTATTGCGTGCAGAAACTAGTTTAACAGCAAAAGAAGAGTTAAAAACACTAGTGCAACGAGAAAGAAAGTCTCTTTATGAACAAGAACAGTTAGAGGTTGAACTGAAGACGAAGTCCTTTCAACTTGAACAAGCGAAAGGAAAGATGAAAGACATACATGGACAGTGTCTGTCAATCATAGAGAAAGAAGAAATCGAACAAGAGTTGATAAATCTTAAAGAGAAAAGATCCAAAAGACTTGAGTTAGAGCAACAAATTCATTGGCAGAAGCTTCAGCCCAAAAGCTCTGATCATCAAAAGAAAAACCGGTTTTATCTTATCCTTATATCTCTATTATTATTTGGGATGGTGGGATGGTTAGTATATATACAACAGTGGATTCCTTCTATTCTGGCATTTGTTTCGGCTGCTATCATGCTTTATATGAACAGTACTGTCAAAATGAGTAATGACCAAATGGTTCACCCTGAAATTGTAGAACAGGAAAAAAAGTTAGAACACTTAAGAACAACTCATGAGTTAGAAAGAGACATTGAACAATTAGAACGGACGCTTAACGATAATACTGTTAAAGCAAATCAATTAGAGATAAGGCAACAACAATTGTCACAAGATGAAAAAGGGTATCACCTATTATTAGCAGCTATTGAAACTTGTGAAAACGAGCTTGAACTTATCCATAATCAATTAATGGAATGGTGTAGAAAATATCAATTTGGTCATCATGGTAATTGCCAACATCATTTAGAATTGTTCGACCTTATTGTTGACACGAAACAACTAATAAACGATCAAAAGTACTTTAAAAAAAGAAAATCAGAAATTTGTGAGCGACTCGAGGAAATTCACAGCTTAGGACAGAAAATAGCTGGTGAATTGTTCATAAAAGAAAACGAGAGTTTTGCTGTACTTGTACATAAAATTCATGAAGTGATCGAGCTAGAAGAAAAATCAAGAATGCAAATTTTAGAAACAAACAAAAGTGTGGAGAAACTCAAATCCGAAATAGATACACTGAAAAAGAAAATTCAGTATTTACAAGAAGGTCGTTTTGAATGGCTAGAGAGGGGTTCAGCTAGAGCGGAAGAAGAATTCTTTTATTTAGCTGACATTGCAATTGAAAGACAGGCGCTTAACAAAGAATTAGTATTTCTTCGCTCCCAACAAGCCCAAATTGCAACTGAAAGTTTAACTAAAGAAGAAGTAGTCTCTCAATTAGAGCAAGGGCTCGTTACCATAGAAGAAGGTTTAGTTATGTTAAATGAGCAGTTAGCAGAAGCAGTAGAACGACAATCGGCACATCAAAAACAACTTGGGAAAATAGATCATGAAATTGAACAATTGGAAATAGGAACGAATCATTCTCAACTCTGTCAAACGTATGAATTAAAAAAATCAGAATTCCAGGAGGTTGCCAAAGAATGGGCAACCTTGCGACTCGGCCAATTCATATTGAAGCAGGCTAAGTCGATTTATGAACTGGAAAGGCAGCCTGTTGTTATTCAAAAAGCAAAAGAAATTTTCTCACAGATGACAAATGGAGAATATACTCACTTATTTGCGCCTATTTCAGAAAATACATTCATTGTTGAGCGACATGATGGGGTTCGATTTTATCCGGATGAGTTGAGTCAGGGGACAGGTGAACAATTATATTTATCCCTTCGACTCGCTTTAGCACTGGAGTATCAGGTAAAATCTCCTATTCCAATTATTTTAGATGATATTATGGTAAATTTTGATGATGTAAGAAAGGTTAACGCCAAGTCAGTCATAGAGGAAGTAGCTAAAAAGCACCAAATTCTTTTCTTTTCATGTCATAAACAAATTAAAAACCTTTTTCAACAAGAGTCAACGTTCGTACTGTCGTAATCATGTTTCTTTATAAAAAGAAATAGATTTGATAAAATATGAATTATATGTGATGACGCATTTGTTTGAAAGAAGTGAAAAAATCCTGCTGATGAAGTGGGATTTTTTTAAAATTATAGCTGAATAAAATTATACAGTTGATATTCGTTGATTTTGAAGCACTGCCGTTTGTAAAGTCAACTTCTTGTTAATCCTAGGAGGGATAAGAGTATGAATCAATTTATTGTACATTTAGTAGAAGATGAAGAAAACCTGTCTCAAGTGTTAAAGGCCTATTTAGAAAAAGAAGGCTGGTTTGTAAAAGCATTTGATAATGGTGATGCAGCCGTTCAAGCGATAGAAGAGAAACCACATTTATGGATATTAGATATTATGCTACCTGGCACAGATGGTTATCAAGTATTGAAGGCGATAAAGGAACATAGTGATACACCAGTTATTTTTATATCCGCTCGTGATCAAGATTTGGACCGAGTTTTAGGGTTAGAAATGGGTAGTGATGATTATTTGGCAAAACCGTTTTTACCTCAAGAACTGATTATTCGAACAAAAAAATTGCTTTCACGTGTGTATGGCACTGGACAAAACGAACAACGAAAGATTGAACTAAATGATTATCTTATTGATCCAGTTGGCAGAACGGTGATCGATAAGCACGGGCCTGCTGATCCAGTTGATTTAACGACAAAAGAAATGGACTTAATCTTATTGTTAACAGGAAAAGTGGGTAAAGCTTTTTCAAGGGAAGAAATAATTGAGCATGTTTGGGGAGAAAACTATTACGGTTCGGAACGAGCAGTTGATGATGTCGTAAGACGGGTTCGTAAAAAGATGCCTCGCGTACACTTAGAAACTCTTTATGGTTATGGATATCGAGTCTTATCATCATGATTAGAGTTAATTTAACACAGAGGATTTGGCTTTCGTTTATTTCGTTAATTGTACTCGTTGGCCTCTCCATCATTATTATCTATCCGATCTCCCTTAAAGGAACCTTGACGGAAGAAACGTATCGAATTATTGAACAAGAGCAGGCGAGGTTTGCTAATCCCTACAGTGAATATTTTACGCCACCACAATCAGAGGTCGATTTCATCGAACGGCGTGAAGCGGAACGGTCTGTAGGACACTTGTTTGTCATTAACCAATATGGTACACGTCGTGGTGACTCTGTGCCGAACGAAGTTCTTCAAGAAATGGGTGAAAACGCGTTTGCTCAAGAAACAACTAGAGGGCGTTACGAATTAACCTATAACGGAGCTACTTTATTTTATGTGATTACGAAAATTAAGACGACAAATGAGGAAGCTTATCAAATTTCTTACATGTGGGATACGTATCGCGATCGAATGGTTAATAGACTTTGGGAACGATTACTTTATATTTTACTACTTACGAGTGCATTAAGTTTATTACCAGCGATTTATTTGAACCACTATTTAAGACAACCTCTTACGGTATTGGGAAATCACTTTGAACAAATTGCTAAAAGAAATTGGCAAGAACCTTTTATATGGAAGGGCGATGATGATTTCCAAAAGTTATCTTACCAATTTGAACGAATGCGGCAAAACCTGATGCGTTATGATCGAGCACAAAAGACATTTATACAGCATGCTTCCCATGAATTAAAAACACCAATTATGGTTATCAAAAGTTATGCTCAAAGTGTAAAAGACGGGATACTGCCGAAGGAGAATATTGAAAGTACAATGAATGTAATCCTTGAGGAAGCGGATCGAATGGAGCGCCGTGTAAAGGATATGTTGTACTTTACTAAATTAGACTCTTTAAAAGATGAGGATCCGGTTCGCGAGGAAATTACGTTTGGTGCCATCGCTTTCCACTTAGAAGAACGTTTTCGGATTCAGCGTGAAGATGTGACGTTCATTATTACCGGAGCTGATGTTAAATTAAGAGGAGATAAAGAACAAATACAAGTATTATTAGAAAACTTTATCGAAAATGCGCTTCGATATGCCAATCAGAAAATATATATTAAAGCTGAAAAGAGCGAACAAACCGTAAGACTTACCGTTGACAATGACGGTGATCAAATATCTGTAAGTGATATTCATAATATTTTTACCCCTTTCCATAAAGGAAATAAGGGCCAGTTTGGATTAGGATTAGCTATTGTAAAACGGATTGCGGAATTACACGGTGGATACCCTGGCGTTGAAAACAGAGAAGAAGGTGTGAGCTTTTTTGTAGTATTACCGCATGATGGTGAGTCAAAAAAGAAAAAAATAGAGTAAAAAAAGAGGAATAAAGAAAGAAGGTCAATCACTAATGGAGCAGCAATTGGAAGAAGAAAGAGTGAGTAAGAAACCATTAATTATGCTCATGTTAAATATGTTTGTCATTATGATGGGAATTGGATTAGTTATTCCAATTCTTCCATACTATATAGAACAATTTGGTGCTTCAAGTATCGAGCTTGGTATTCTTATTGCGATTTTTTCTTTTATGCAATTTTTGCTAGCACCATTTTGGGGAAGGCTTTCGGACCGTGTAGGAAGAAAACCGTTAATTGCCTTAGGAATGTTTGGTTTTGCAATAGCTGAATTTATTTTTGCATTTGCTACGCAACTTTGGATGCTTTTTCTTTCAAGAATGCTAGCCGGAGCATTTGGGTCTGCGATCATGCCGTCAGCGATGGCCTTTGTATCTGATCGAACTTCAGAACAAAAAAGAGGTCAAGGAATGGGAATGTTAGGAGCCGCTATGGCTCTAGGCTTTGTAGTGGGGCCAGGGATTGGAGGATGGTTAGCAGAAATCAATCTCGCTGCACCGTTTGTGTTTGCAGGGATTGCTGCTAGTATTGCCGGATTGTTCTCCTTATTTTTATTACCTGAGTCACTTCCAAAAGAACAAAGAGAAGCAAATGCAGTGAAACAAAGTGAAGTAAAACAAAGTCAAATGGTCCAGATGGGAAAAGCAATCAAGAGCCCGATTGGATTTTGGTTAATCCTTGTTTTCGTAATGAGCTTTGCCCTAGCTAACTTCCAAACAATCTTCGGAATTTATGCACTGTATCAGTTCAATTACTCTCCTAGTCAAGTAGGGACGATCATGGTATTTGTCGGTGTCGTCGGTGCTGTTGCCCAAGGCGTTCTTGTCGGTCGTTTAACAACAAAGTTTGGTGATGACAATGTTGTGTTAGGCGCCTTATTAGTCGGTGGAATCGGGTTTATATTCATGTCCCTTGCTTTTAATTTTACCACCGTTCTTTTGACAACTTGTTTCTTTTTCTTAGGTAACTCCATATTGCGTCCTGCATTAAATACGACGCTGTCAAGATTAGCAGATGGACATCAAGGTATGGTCATGGGCCTAAATAATTCGTTTATGAGTCTAGGAAATGTCGTCGGTGCTTTAATAGCAGGTGTTTTATTTGAAGTAAATATCTTTCTGCCATATAGTTTAGGGGCTGTGACATTGCTAATGGCATTTTTTGTTACAATTTATTGGTTATCTCGAAAAAAACGACGACAAGCCGTTATCTAATTACATTCTCTTTACTTAATGTAAAAGAACTATATGATATACTAAGAATAAGAAAACTGTTGAAAGTGGTGTAATTATGAGTAAAGGAATTGTCCATTATCGAACTGGGGATTCTTTAGATAGTTACTTTTTAATAAAAACAGCAACCAAAGGAACAGCTAGCAATGGTAAACCTTTTTTGACACTTATATTAAGTGACAATACAGGAGAGGTTGAGGCGAAACTATGGTCTTGTTCCCCTGAAGATGAAGCGACGTTTAAAAGTAAAGAAATCGTTCATATTATTGGTGAGCTTTCTGAGTTTCGCGGAAAGAACCAATTGAAGATTAATAGTATTCGCCCTACTACAGCAATGGATAATGTAAAAATTGCAGATTTTATTCGATCGGCCCCCATTTCTCCTGAGGAAATGCTAGAGAATGTCACTCAATATATTTTTGATATGAGAAATGCCAATATTCAAAGGATTACAAGGCATTTATTAAAGAAGCATCAAGAAGCTTTTCTTGAGTCGCCGGCAGCCACGAAAAATCATCATGAATTTGTGTCTGGCTTGGCCTATCATGTGGTATCGATGTTAGACTTAGCCAAATCAATTTCGGTGCTGTACCCTAGTCTAGATACTGATTTATTATATGCTGGAATTATCTTGCACGATTTAGGTAAAGTAAGAGAATTGTCTGGTCCTATTGACACAATCTATACGATTGAAGGTAAACTTCTTGGACATATTACTATTATGGTTAATGAAATTGCGGAAGCAGCGAAAGAACTCGGAATAGACGGTGAAGAAGTACTCATTCTTCAACACCTTGTCCTTAGTCATCATGGTAAAGGAGAGTGGGGAAGTCCGAAGCCGCCTCTTATTCGTGAAGCAGAAATTCTTCATATGATTGATAACGTCGATGCGAAGATGAATATGATGGATCGAGCCTTAGAACGAGTCCAGCCAGGAGAGTTTTCAGATCGAGTTTATGCTCTAGAAAATCGTTCATTATATAAGCCTAGTTTTCATGAAAAACCCTTAGACATTTAAAATCTAATAATCTCTTTAAAAAAACTTCCTTTCATTCTTAATTTAGACATACAAAAAAAAGACAAGCATAGATTAATAGAAAGACAGTGAAAGGAAGGGAGATTTATATGAAAAATAAACAAATGCAAATGATAGTCCTCGTATGTATCGGTCTTTTACTATTTCTTGTTTCAGGACTAGACTTTTCATCAATTGTGTTACTTAATGCTGAACCGTGGTGGATGTATTTTGTTATATTAGGGATTATAATTAGTGCTTATTATTTTATAAAACATTCGCTAGAAGATAAAAAAGTGGATGATGAGTTTATTGAAAAAGAAGGACAAGTTTTTATGGAACGAATACAAGAAGATCGGGAAAAGCGTAAGCGTTATAGTGAAGAGCCATAAGTGAATTCCACTTATGGCTCTTTTCTCAGCGCTTAAAAGATAAGAAAATTCGAAGATGTCTAGTGTAAGCTCCCAGCGACTAGCGAGACCTCCTTCACCGCGGTAGGATAAGTCAACCGACTCACTACCGTTCGTCGAGTGTACGGTTCAGTCCAGTCCGTACGTCGCTAAACAGGCGCTCACGCATTCCTTGTCTAGCTTCAGGCGCCTTACGCTTTTCTTATAAAACGGTTAGCAGTATGCTGCACCGACAATGACTAATAAGATAAATAAAACTACGATTAAAGTAAATCCGCCAAATGCTGGAGTTGCTTTTGTCATTTCAATCATCCTTTCAGTGACCTAATTAGTTATCGTAACTATATAACACCCTATGCAAGATGAATGAAGGGTGTTCTAGGCGGATTTAAGAAAATAGCTGTGTTAGATTATTCTGTTGGTATCCGTTGATTTTGGGCTCATCGTGTGAAATGTTAATATCACACGCCTTTCAGAAACTGAAAGGTTGAAGTAAGGAGCCGAAAATAACAAAATTCTTTAACAGCGCTAAAAAAAATAAAAAAACAGGTGAAGCGAAATGCTTCACCTGTAGTTATTATTGTTTAAAAAAGTTCTTTAAATTGTGGATCATTTACCTTTATATTTGCTTCATTATATAGTTCTTCCATAACTTCATCATACGTCTTTACAATGACACGCTTATCGGTTACTTTAATGATGTGGTAACCATATTCAGTTTCTACAAGGTCACTCACTTCACCAATTTCTAGGTTAAATGCAGCTTCCTCAAATTCAGGAACCATTCTTCCTTTTCCAAAAAAGCCAAGTTCGCCACCTCTTTGAGCTGAACCGGGATCGATTGAATGTTCAGTAGCTAGTTCTTGAAAATCTTCACCCGCATTGATTTTAGCAAGTATTTCTTCAGCTGTTTCTTTTTCTTCAACTAAGATATGACTCGCTTCAACTTCGAGTTGATCTTCATCTATAATTTCAAGGTCAGCTTCAGCCATGTCTTGAGTCATTAAACCTTGGATAGCAAGTCTTGAAATAATAAATTCATTTTTAAATTCTTCCATTGTTTCTACAGGCAGACCAAATTGCATTTGAAGAATTTGTAATAGTTCTTCATCTGTTTCTACACCAAATTCTGCTTTAAATGTATTCACTTCTTCTTCAACCTTTGCCGGGTCAATTTCAGCATTAGCAATGACTTGATCTAAAATTTGTTTTTCAACCATCTCTTTTAATAATTCATCACCATGTCTATCTTTTAATTCTTGAATAAAAGCTTCTTCGGTAACTGAGATATTAGATCCTTCAACAATAGCTCCACCTGTTGCACCGCCATCATTTGCACAAGCCCCTAATAATAGCGCTCCAGATAAACTAAGTGCCAGAATACTTTTTTTCATCATGCTTGTCCACTCCTCAACCAATATGATTTCCTTTTTCCTTGCGCACTCTCTACTATAACATAATCTTTATGGAAAAGAAAAAGGCTATTTTATTTTCAAAAGCTCTATGCTATGCGTGAAGAGCCAAGCATTCAGTTGGCTTACGGTCCAAAAGCAAGGAGCCACAATCTTTGAGGAAAGCACTTTTTAATCAATTTCCAGAATTGGTGCATTCGCCCAGTACGTTGAAATGATTTGTGCATAGGATATGGTAACGAAGCAATGAGGAGGTGTTATAGATGTCTCACGCATACTACGGTGGATTCGCGTTAATTGTTGTGTTGTTCATCTTATTAATCATCGTTGGTGCATCTTGGTACTAAGAGATACCGCTAAATAAACCTCGATCATTTACTTCTATTTAATTGGATCAAAGGCGGTTCTTTCGAGAAGTTGCCGAAAAATCAGAATCAATTTAAAGGAGGATGTATTATGTCACACGGATATCATGGTGGATTCGCGTTACTAGTAGTATTATTCATCTTGTTAGTAATCATCGGAGCTAGCTGGGGTTACGGTTACTAATCATTCAAAAATGTAACACAAAAAGGATGAGACCACGTCTCATCCTTTTTGAAGTTAAGATATTATAGATTGTAAGCAAAGAAGTACATTTGACGTAGTAAACAATTAGGAATTAAGTATATGTGCAACTACGCCTCTGTCTTCGCTTAAACGCTTGCCAATGGGCAAGTTTTCTTTATCGCTTTGTATTATGTGAAGAGTATCTTTACATAGGTTGATGTCAATAAAATAGTAATAAGAACATTTATTGTACGAAAGACGATAGGTTGTCTTTCTTCAGGAATTTCTTTTTGCAAACATAAAGCATTCGTCATAGAATTAAAGATAAATAAAATAAATAAGGCAAATATAGCAAATATAAAAAGCATGAAGGAGCCTCCAATATATTTAATAAAAATAAGATGGACGTGACGCAGCATATTCTTATAAAATTACTTTAACAAAAGATTCGTGAAAAAGATAGTTGTTCGCTTGAAGTTCTAAATATGATCAACATTAGTAACTAATTATTATAGGGGGTGTAATGTGAAAAAGGCGATCAATTGGAAAGTAAGTTTTTTAGTTTTGGCCAGTATCAATATCATCTTATTACTTACAGTCTTAATTATCATTTTAACACTCTTTCCAGCCGTTGATAAGAAAGAGTATTTAAGAATTCCTGATGTAACACCTGAAGCAAACTTTACGATTCATACGACGAGAGATGAATTAAATCAACTCATTTCGCTTAAACTTCTCGAACAACCGAATCACCTAGTAACATATGATGTTTATTTATCGGAAGAGCAAATTGAATTTAAGACGATGATACCGATAATGTCTAGGGAGATTGGAATACAAGTAGATATGGTTCCTGAGGTTGCACCTAATGGGGACTTATTGCTTAACATCTCAACTATTTCAATGGGGCACTTTCAAATACCGCGGCATTTAGTTATGCAGACGCTTATGGATTACATTTCATTTCCACCCTATATAAAGATTTTTCCTAATGAACAATTAGTACATCTTAACATGTCAGAAATTACAGAAGAAGAGAATATTTCATTTTATTTCAATAAGTTTGACCTATCTCATAATGAAATTGAATTGTTACTAAAAGTCCAATAACTAAAGGCTGACTCGGCTTTTACAGTTTTCATAAACTTTGTTGCTATTGGACCGCTTTTTTAAAGCTTCACGCTAAAGCGTGAGGAACCAAGCTTTCGTTTGGTTAACGGTCCAATAGCTAGCGGTAACAATCTTTTAGAAAAGAGCCTTTAGTATATGTTCTTCGGGTGTCAGCGTTTATGTTGTACTGTCACTATAAGGGAGTTATTCATGTAAAGTTAGCTCGCTTTATTTAATAATATATGAAAGCCGTCCAGGTGATCCTCAATGAAGGATGATTTGGGTGCTTGAATTAAATGATTAACATAAATAATATCGTACACACTAAGTCCAAAATTGATCGTTGCATAAATCGCCAAGTAGGGGAGATGTTCTGGTGAATATATAGCCCCAATGGTTGAAAATAGAGTAAACGTAAACAACGGAAATAATGAAGAAGTTATACATAATCTTTTTGAAATTTTATTTGGAATATAACAAAATAAGATCGGTACTTTCGCTGTACGTTTTATCGTCAATATCGCTCGTTTTCCGCATGACCAAATTGGTAAACAATGTAGTAATTTATGAATTAAAGGAACTAAAAAAAGACCAACAATAAAGGGAAATATTCCATATTGGTTAACTGTTGTAATTTCGACAAATGAACTTAAAAATAAATAGAAAAAAAGAAAAAATAAAATAGCAGCACTTATGGATACAATGGCAAGTCTTGTACGACCGAAATCGCGTGTAATATTAACAGATTTCCAGCAAAACAAGGTGAATGGCACCTCCTTAATCTATTTGAATAATTTACGACGATTTTGCTAGAAAATCAATAGGTATGACAAAAATATTAAATTTTCTATGTTTAACGACAAATGAAATATAAAGGGAGGGATAGACATGAGGGTGTACGATGAAGACGATTATTTAAGTAAATTAAAGTTTCAACATCGATTGTTATTGAAGATGATTGATAGAAATTCGTTTCCTTTTTATTCTCTTGCACTTGAAAAAGACTTGTCCGAGGGCGAAGTAGAACAAGTATTGATGTTGTGTCAAGAACTGCAAAAAGAATACGAGGAGCAGTGCGAACTTGGTTTCGTTCATCATACACCGCTTCTCGTACACTTTGTCGGAATGTTGCCTGAAAAATTACCGATAGCTGAAACTTTACAAGCTTTAAAAGCCCAAAATTTATATATTGACTTAATAGATGTGTTACAAAGAGCAGAAAAAAGAGTAGAGGAAGACTAATTAATGTTAAGCTTTCTTATCTTGTTTCTGCGGGCTGCTGAGGTTTTAACGTTCCATCTTCGTCTGTAAACTCATTTTCAAATTTATCTAGTGTCTTTTCGAAGATTTCTATAAAGTCTGGACCATAAATATGACGAACGATACTCATTAACTCAGAAAACTCAGGAAATTTACCATATAAGTCTTTAATCGGCAGGGCACCGCCATAAATACTGTATGTCCCTGGGTTATAACACTCTAACGTTTTAAGAAGTAATTCCTCACCTGCCGGCGTTAAATAAACATAAGTATTTCGTTTATCATTTTCTTTTTTTGAAAAAGTAAGTAGACCGCGTTCTTCAAGCTTTTTAGAAAAGTTGAAAGCTGTTGAGACGTGCATAACCCCGAATTTCGCAATATCAGAGATTGAAGCCCCCTCCAAGTAATAAGCAATCCATAGAATATGATGTTCATTGATATTTAAATCAAACGGTTTAATCCATGACTGCCAATCTTTTTCAACAGATTTCCACAAAGCCTTACTGAGTTGAGCAACCTTGTGGCTAAACATTATTGACTGCTTTATAGAGTAAGGTACGTTATGGTCCATTGTTCTCCCCCATTACTAAAATATTTTTATACTATATTTTCTTTATATTATGACAAGAAATTGTATATTAATAAAGAGAAATTTTAATTTTTTTTAAAAAATTAGATAATTTTGTGAATGAATATTCAATCAGAAAGTTTAATCCTAGGAATTTTTATACCGTTTAACTAGCGCTAAGGCTCCACTTTAAGCCTTTAAGGAAGCAAAAAAGGCTTAAAGTGGGAGACGATTGAACACAGAATAAGGTCGCCACGTCCTGTGGTTGCGTCTGTGTGATCCACATCGTGTAGGCCTCAGTAACAACCAAATTGGTTTGACTAATTTTCAGTGGGAGATGAGGAACCCCCCACTGAAAAAGCTTTATTTTATGTGTTACGGCTGTTTTGGAACACTTCCTGTAGTTCATCTATTTCTTTTTGGAGTTGTTTTATAGCGGGTTCGACCTCTTGCTTCCAATCGTCAATTGAAACTTTTACATCCTGAGAAACAACTTCTATTGCTTCTTTACTAATTTTGGCTGTTTCAGAAAATTGATCTTTAAGAGAGAGAGTTTGTTCTTTCGTCTCATTTAGATTTCTTTTTATTAAATTCACAGAATTTGTAAGCGAGGCTTGAACCTCTTTTCCAGACTTAGGTGTCACTAGAAGTGTAGTAAGGCTTGCAACCGCACTTCCTGCAATTACTCCGTATATCAAGGATTTAAGTTTCATAAAAATAACCTCCGAATGAATTTATTAAATTAGGAAATTAGACAATCGTTCCAACATATAATAGTTAAACTCAACACTGTCACACTATAAAGGAGGCTTACAATGAGTGGATTAATTTTTGCTTTCTTTGCCTTTGCCACTTTACTATTCTTTAGTACGGGCTATACTTTATTATTTACAGCGGAACGGGCCCAAGATTATGACGAAAGGAACAAATGGAAACGATATGGACTGAAGATGGGTATTTTATCGTTTCTATTTCTAGGTATGGGAATATGGTTATATGTCACCTATTATTAAATTTTTAACAAAGCACCTCCAATGAATTTGGAAGGTGCTTAAAAAAATTTCTTATTAATGATTGTTTCTAAACGTGATCATAAACTTGCGTAGTGCCTCACAAGCTTCTACTGGAACTGCATTATAAGTTGATGCCCTGCACCCACCAACAGAACGGTGTCCATTTAGACCAACAAACCCTGCAGCTTTTGCTTCAGCTAAGAATTTTTTATTCAACTCTTCACTTGGGAGGTTAAATGTAATATTCATAAGAGAACGACTGTCTTTTTCAGCATGACCACAATAGAAGTCATTACTTTCATCAATGGCATCATAGATGAGTTTAGCTTTCTCAATGTTTCTTTTTTCAACCGTTTGAACGCCACCTTGTTCTTTTACCCATTCGAGTACTTTAGCTAACATATAAATAGCGAAAGTAGGAGGAGTATTATAGAGTGAATTAGCATCTGCGTGGGTAGAATATCGTAAAATTGACGGTATATCTTGTCGTGAATTTTCAATTAATTGTTTTTTTAAGATAACGACTGTTACTCCAGATGGTCCCAGGTTCTTTTGGGCTCCGGCATAAATCATGGAGAAGTTCTCTACTTGGATGGGACGACATAAAATATCACTAGACATATCAGCTATTAGCGACGTATTTTCAAATTCAGGGAACTGATGCCACTGTGTTCCATAAATCGTGTTGTTTGATGTAACATGCAGGTAAGCGTCATTTTTATTAATTGAAATTTCTTCTACATTAGGTATGGAACGATATCCTTGTTCTTTCGTTGAAGCACCGATGAACGTTTCCCCGATTAATCTTGCTTCTTTTAAAGCTTTTTCTGACCAAGAACCGGTAAGCACATAATTTCCGATTTTTCCTTCTTTAAGAAGATTCATCGGAATTTGCGCAAATTGAAGGCTTGCACCACCTTGAAGAAATAGAACTTCGTAGTCGTTCGGAATTTGTAACAGTTCCTTTAACATAGATTGAGCTTGTGTATGAACTTCATCGTATTCTTTACTTCGATGGCTCAATTCCATTACAGACATTCCAGTTTGTTTGAAATTCACAAGTTCATCCTGCGCTCGTTTTAAAACTTCTAATGGTAATGCAGATGGTCCCGCATTAAAGTTATATGCTCTCTCCAAGTTTTCCACTCCTTTAACTCTTTAAAACATTAAGGTTTATAATACTCCTATACTATCACGGGTAGTGTCTTGTTTCTATTATTTTTTTAATTATTAATAAATTTGTCTTTTATTTAAAAAGCGCTGTTAAAGAGTATTGTTGATTTTGGGATCATTCCTCAACCTTTCAGTTCCTGCAAGGCGTGTGAAATTAAAATTTCACACGATGAGTCCAAAATCAACACCGGATATCAACAGCATTATTTAAGATAGCTATTTAAAAAAGGCTCTTTTCTAAAGGCTCTCTTCACAAAGATTGTTGCTCCGTGCTTTTGGACCGTAAGCCAAGCGAATGCTTGGCTCTTCACGCTATGCGTGAAGCTTTTGAAAACGGTCCATAAGCAACAAAGTTTACGAAAACAGCCTTTCTAAAAGAAACATAGTATACGTAACAGCTAATTCGAAGCATACAAAAAGTGAGACTGGATTGCAGCCTCACTTTTTTAACTTATTTAATTCCGGCGGCAATTGAAGTCGCCATTTCTTGTAGTTGTTCAAATGAATATTGACTACTATGGTCTTTCCATACTGCACCAAATCCGTCACCTTCACCATAGCGAGGAATAAGGTGAATATGATAATGGAACACAGTTTGTCCTGCAGCTTCACCATTGTTATTAACAATATTTAAACCAAGTGGCTTAAATTGTTTCTTAATAGAGTTTGCAATCTTTGGAATTACACTAAAAAGGTGTGAAGCGACATCTTCGTCTAATTCAAAAATGTCCTCTTGATGTACTTTAGGGATGACTAAAGTATGTCCTTTTGTTACTTGGCTAATGTCCATGAACGCTAAAACATGCTCGTCTTCATAAACCTTTGCGGCGGGAATTTCCCCCTGTACAATTTTACAGAAAATACAGTTTGGATCGAAATTGGTCATTAATTATCCCCACTTTCAATTTAATGGTACTTTTTACTATATGTAAAGGATACCGTTTAATAGAGGGGGATGCAACAAACTAACTGAAGAGGTATTAAAAAGTAAGTAAACAAAGTTAATTACTCTGTTATAAAACAGTTAGTAATTTTAATAGAATTATCATACAGAATATAGACACAGACTGAGCGGTTTGTTATAATTATTTTAAACATTATAAAAATATAAAAATATAAAAATTTTAAGTGTGGAGAAGATATCTATTAGGGGAGGAATACAGTATGCATGTACCTTTAGTTTTAACTCATTTTTTAGACAGGGCTGTTAGTCTTTATGGAGAGAAACTAGCAATCATCGATGACACTAGAGAATTGACGTATAACCAATTAAATGAAAGAGTCAACCGTCTTTCACACGGTTTGAAAGCGCTTAATATTAAAAAAGGCGACAAAGTTGCCTACCTTGCACCAAATACAATAGAAATGCTAGAAGGTTTTTATGGAGTGTATCAAGTAGGTGGAGTAATGACTCCTTTAAATACTAGATTAAAGCCAGAAGACTATGTCTTCATTTTAAATCACAGTGAGAGCCAAGTTTTATTTGTAGATGAAGAACTCTACCCTTTAGTTGAGCCAATTTTGAATGAGTTGAATACTGTTAAGAAAGTGATCATTCATGGTGCGACTAAGGCTTATGAAAATGCCGAAAGCTATGATGAATGGTTAAATCGATATCCAACAACAACGTTTGAGCGAGTGGAGTTAGAAGAAACGGATGTGGCTAGCCTACTATATACTAGTGGAACAACTGGAAATCCAAAGGGTGTACTACAAACACATCGTGCTAACTATCTACACGCTTTAAGTGTTCAGCACCATTTAAAGGTTTCAGATGAAGATAGATTGCTTCATATTTTGCCAATGTTCCACGTAAATGGCTGGGGGTCTCCGTTCTATTATACAGCCAATGGAGCAACTCAAGTAATGCTTCGTAAAGTAGATCCAAAGGTGATCTTAGAAAAAGTTCAGAAGTACAATATTTCGATTATGCACATGGCACCAACCGTGTTAAATATGATCTTAGAAGAGTATGATCTAACTAAACCAACGATTGATCAAGACGTTCGTGTCGTCATTGCGGGATCTGCACCACCGCCAGCGTTTGTAAGACGTGTCGAAGAAGATCTTGGTTGGGAGTTTATACAAGTTTATGGTATGACTGAAACATCGCCGCTAATTACGGTTTCTAGAATTCGTTCTCACCTTAGTGAATTACCAAAAGATCAACAATACCGTTTAAAAGCAAAAACGGGATACTCGATGATTGGTACACAAGTTAAGGTAGTAGATGAAAATGGAGATGAAATTCCGCACGATGGAGTAGCAATAGGTGAAATTGTAACGCGTACAAATGGTGTCATGGAAGGTTATTTAAAAAATCCAGAGGCGACAGCAGAAACGATTCGTAACGGTTGGCTCCATACAGGTGATATGGCAACAGTTGATGAGAATGGATATATTGAAATCTGTGATCGTAAAAAAGACGTCATCATCAGTGGTGGAGAAAATATTTCTTCTATTGAAGTTGAAGGGGTTCTTTACGATCACCCAGCCGTACTTGAAGCAGCAGTCATTGCTGTTCCGCATGAAAAATGGGGAGAAGTTCCGCATGGTGTAGTTGTTCTTCGCGATGGGGAAACGCTTACTGAAGAAGAACTGATTGCATTTTCTCGTACAAAGCTTGCTAATTTTAAAGCACCAAAAGGAATTACATTTACAGACGCACTTCCAAAAACAGCGTCTGGTAAAATTCAAAAAGTAGAAATTCGTAAAGAGTTCTGGGGCGAACGTTCTCGACTTGTTAACTAACATCGAACAAAGGCTGACCTTGTGTCAGCCTTTTATTTTTACCCAAATATTCTCCGCGGTCAGTTTTCTTTTTTGTCAAATCGTTTGTATATCGTTTGTGATATACTTTGTTTGATTATAGGAAAGGTAGGAGTGGCAGATATGAAACGAATTTCAATAATATCACTATTTATTCTACTAATGGCTTCTTTTTTAGCAGGTTGCGGGCAAGACGAAGCTACACACCATCAAGGTCACGAAGCAGGTCATGTTGAACACTATAAAGCGGATATGAGAGAGACAACAACTTCTATTGAAGAGCTTCCTAGTTTTTTAGAACATTATCATTCTAATATTATAGATATCTATGAACGAGTGCCTTATTATCAAGATCTTTTAGAGCATATTCCTTGTTACTGCGGGTGTTCTGATTATGTGTCTCATCGTCATACTTACGATTGCTTTGTTCATGAGCACTTTGAGAATGGAAAAGTTCAATGGGATGATCACGGTGCAAGATGCGGAGTTTGTTTGGAAATTGCCCATTATTCCATGAGATATTACGATGAAGGAGTTTCTCCAGTAGAAATTCGACAGATCATTGATGAAATGTATAAAGAAGGTTTTCCGGAGCCAACAGACACACCAATGCCTATTTCTTAAAAAAGCAATCATTAAAAGAGGCTGTTACCCATAAGTGTTAGACATCGTATAAAGGTAGCTGTTGCAACAATATGCACCTATCTTTAGGTTCTCTAAAACTTACATAGGGGACAGTCTCTTTATTCATGTATGATGATCGTTTAAAGGCAAAATATCTGGTACAATAAGGTAATGGAATTGAGAGATACAATCATTTTTGTGACTAATATCCGCAAGATGTTATATAAACGGTTAGAAAAGGAAGGGGTAGACGCGTGGGAAAAGTATTGGATGTTAGAAACTTAACGGGTGGTTATCACGCCAGTAAACCGGTTCTTCATGATGTAAGTTTTGAAGTTCATCCAGGGGAAATTGTCGGCCTTATTGGTTTAAATGGTGCTGGTAAAAGTACGACAATTAAACATATTCTAGGATTGATGGAACCTATAAAAGGTAGTGTTACGATAGATGGACAATCGTTTATAGAAAAACCAAATGAATACCGGGCTTCTTTAGCGTACATACCAGAGATCCCAATCTTATATGAAGAATTAACGTTATGGGAACATTTAGAGCTTACGGCAATGGCTTATGGGGTGGATGAAAAAACATTGCAAGTAAGAGGGGAAGCCTTACTTAAAGAGTTTAAAATGGATAAAATGAAGCGTTGGTTTCCAAGTCACTTTTCTAAAGGTATGAAGCAAAAAGTAATGATTATGTGTGCTTTCCTAGTAAATCCTAGCGTCTATATTGTAGATGAACCTATTGTTGGTTTAGACCCCGTCGGTATTAAATCATTTTTAGACTTAACGGTTGAAATGAAAGAGAATGGGGCAAGTGTCCTTATGTCAACACATATTTTAGCAACAGCAGAGAAATACTGTGATCGGTTTATTATTCTTCACCGTGGAAGAGTTATTTTATATGGGACGTTGCAAGATTTACAAGCAGCATTAAACATGCCGAATGGAAGTCTCGATGACATTTATATTGAGGCGACAAAGGATGATAACCAATGAAAGATGTAGGGCAGTTATGGAGTAGTCGTTTAAAGAGTTACTGGGAGATCGCTATAAGATATTTGCGTCTGATTGGCAATAGTGGCTTCTTGTTCACGATCTACTTGTTAATTATTGTAGGTAGTTATTATTATCGACATTTTTTAGATTGGCTTCCTCAGACATTTCCTGCAGTGTTGTTCTTTGTTATCGTGAGTACGTTTTTATTAACGAGAGGGGCAGTAAGGACATTTGTAAAAGAAGGTGATTTAGTTTTTCTATTGCCTATGGAAGGCCGCTTACAGCCTTACTTTCGCTCTTCCATCATATATTCTAGTATTTTACAAAGCTTTGCGATGATCGTTATCTTCTTTATTTTAGCGCCAATATTTGCAGAAAGAATTAATAGTTCGTTTTCATACTTCTTAGTAGTATTAGTTATTTTAGCTGGAGCAAAAGTATGGAACTTGCTATGTCATTTTGAAGAACAGCGGCTAGCATCATCAAGAGAAAGAATTTATCATATCATGTTGCGTGTTGCGATGAATGCCAGCTTTTCGTTCTTCTTATTTATAGAGGATGGTTGGACCTTTCTGCTAGCAGTAGCGGTGATTATGTTAGGCGTATATTTGATTTATTATCGAAAGCTGCAAAAAAATCATAGTATAAAGTGGGAACAACTTCTTTCAATTGAAAATAAAATGTTAACTCTTTTTTTCCGAGTAGCCAATATGTTTACGGATGTTCCTAGTTTAAAAAGTTCGTTTAAGAAGAGACGATGGGCAAACGCGATTGTAACTAGAATTCCATACAAGCATAAGCATACGTTTGACTACTTATATACGAGAGCTTTTCTCCGTTCAAATGATTACTTTGGTATTTATATTCGGCTGATTATTGTGGGCACGGTTATCTTATTAGTGCTTCCTGATGGAATTATTCGGTATCTCTTGTATTTTGTATTTATTTACATGTCGGGACTGCAATTATCGACACTTTGGAAGCATTTCTATAAAGCAATCTGGGTTGACTTGTACCCTATAGACGCAAAAGATCGACAGCAGTCTTTTTTAAGATTAATATTTATTCTTCTATCGATTAAAGCAACGGTCCTTGTTGTATTATTAGTTATTTTTGCTGAGGGTACGATGGTGACACTTATCCTATTACCGCTTGGCGTTGCGTTCTCATATGCATATAGCTTTCATTGGATGCATAGAAAAGTGAGTGTAAGGTAATCATTGGGGGAGGTATAAATGGCAGTAGATGTTAGAGTGAAAGATGAGCTTCGCAGCTGGCAAAAAAAAATGGAAAAACGTCAATCCATGACAGGCCGTCTGGCGAAACGAATCCAAACTAAAATGAATCAAATCATTCCTGAGAAGGTTCATCACGTCGTAACGACTAGTATTAAAAAGATGGTCCATGCTACTTTAATCGGATCAGAATATACAACCTCGGTAAAACGAATAGATAATACAAGCTTTGAAGAACGAGAACGTCAAGTGGATGAAGCGATTAAAAAGTATAAAAAAACAGCTGCAGTAGAAGGTGCGGGTACTGGAGCTGGCGGTATCCTTTTAGGAATGGCTGATTTTCCGCTTTTGTTAGGAATCAAAATGAAATTCCTTTTTGAAACAGCAAGCTGCTATGGTTATGATGTAAATAATTTCAGGGAACGTTTATTTATTCTTTATTTATTTCAATTGGCTTTCTCAAGCGAGGAGAAACGTAAAGAAGTTTACGAAATCGTTTCTAACTGGGATGAGTATGTTCAAACGGTCCCAACTGAGGAAGAGTATTTAGAAAACATCAATTGGAAGGAATTCCAACTCGAATATCGTGACCACATCGACTTAGTAAAAATGCTTCAACTTATTCCTGGGTTTGGAGCCATTGTCGGTGCTGCGGCGAACTATCATTTTTTGGATGTTCTCGGTGAAACCGCCAAAAATGGGTATCGAATGAGATTATTGCAGTTATAAAGGTGGTAAATAAACATTTTATTAAGCAGTTCCACTTTTGTGGAAAACTTATAAAACAATATGAATTAGCATATCAATTTACATAGTAATTGGTATGCTATTTTTCGTTAGTACATCAATATATGTGATGAAGGACGAAGTAAGGCAGATAAGCAAGGGAAATGTCCTTCATAGAGCTGATGAAGGACAAAACAAGATCGAAAAGGAAGCGAAGTGTCCTTCATAGAGCTGATGAAGGACAAAGCAAGATCGAAAAGGAAGGAAAGTGTCCTTCATAGAGTTGATGAAGGACGAAGTAAGGCAGAAAAGCAAGGGAATGTCCTTCATAGAGCGGATGAAGGACAAAGCAAGACCGAAAAACAAGGGAATGTCCTTCATAGAGCTGATGAAGGACAAAGCAAGATCGAAAAGGAAGCAAAGTGTCCTTCATGAAGCTGATGTAGGACAAAGCAAGATTGAAAAGCAAGGGAAGTGTCCTTCATAGAGCTAATGAAGGACAAAGCAAGATCGAAAAGCAAGGAAAGTGTCCTTCATATTGTTCTCAAAAACTACTTAACGTTTTATTGTGCTTTTCTGTTTTTACTGCTCACCACATTGCATAAATTATAATCTGACAACAGAGTGAGTAAAGCGGACTCCACAGGCCCTTATTCCTGTCAAAAAGCCTTGCTTCTTTAATTTGAAGCAGTGAGAGGCCCTTATTTACTAGTTTTCTTAGTGTTATTAATAGATTTTGGGCAAATAAGGTCCTCTCAAGTCCGCAAAACCTTGAGAATGCCAGTTTTCATTAAAATAAGGGCCTCAGAGTTCCTTAATATTGAAACATGAGCAGCTTCACTACAGTTCAAGGTGTGGCATTATTGTATTTTATGAGATCTGGCCTCCATCCATTAGCGTTCGAATCCGCCTCACTCTTTCAATGTCTCTAGTTAGGTGCGGAGCTTTAGCCATGCTTCGTTCTGTCCGATAAATAGAATTTTATAGACACATGGGGGAAATCTGTAGGGAGGACACAACGAGAGCTTGTTGCCTACGCATAGGTAGGCAGGTATTAACCTTTGCTGCTATTCTAAAATTAAAAAGCGTTTCCACCTAAATAGTGAAAACGCTCAAGCTCAAATAATATGGACGGCTTTTTATACTGTTACTCTTATTCTTCTTTACCAAGATAATGTAACGTAACATGCCCTAACGTTTTAGCTGCAATTAGCATCGCTCTTTCATCAAAATCAAATTTTGGATGATGGTGGGGATAAGCGACGTTCCATTCTGGGTTTCTAGCACCTGTAAAGAAGAACGAACCTTTCACATGCTGCAGGTAGTAGGCAAAGTCTTCTCCACCCATTTGCGGTATCATGTTTTCTACCTCATAAACGCCAGGCACTTTATTAGCGACTGTTGCTACAACTTCAGTTTCGTCATCATGGTTCACAACTGCTGGGTACCCTCTAAAATAGTGATAAGTAGCAGAAGCATCAGCAGCTAGAGTCGTACCATCTATAATTCTTTTAATCTCTTGTTCCATTTTGGTACGGATGTCTTCATCAAATGTTCGTACGGTACCAATCAATTTTGCAGAGTCAGCGATAACATTAAACGCATTTTGGGCCTGAAACGAACCGATAGAAAGAACAGCTGCTTTTAATGGATCGACTCTTCTACTCACAAGTTGTTGTAAGTTGGTAACAAGTTGTGCACCAATGACCACTGCATCTTTTGTTAGATGAGGCATGGCACCGTGGCCGCCTTGGCCGTGAATTTCGACTTCAAAACGGTCAGCGGCGGCCATGATTGGACCTTTTCGATATTGGATTTTCCCTAATGGTTCAGTCGCCCATAGGTGAGTTCCAAATACATAATCTACACCTTCTAAACAACCGTCTTGGATCATCGCAATGGCCCCGCCTGGAGCATACTCTTCTGCATGTTGATGAATAAATACAATCGACCCTGACAAGTCTTCTTTCATACTGTTAAATACTTTCGCTAAACCGAGAAGGCTAGCGGTATGACCATCATGACCACACGCATGCATCGCGCCGTCTACTTTTGATTTGTAAGGAACATCTTTCTCGTCTTGGATCGGTAAACCGTCAAAATCAGCCCGCAGAGCAATCGTTTTTCCAGGTTTACTTCCGCGAAGAATGGCAACTACTCCTCGTTCTCCTACTCCTGTTTTAACTTCATGTCCAAGCTTTTTATGAAATTCAGCAATGTATGCTGGAGTTTTCTCTTCCTGAAATGAAAGCTCAGGATATTGATGCAGGTATCTTCTAATATCGACCATTTCTGAATAAATGGCGTCCAACCCTTTATTAAGTAGTTCTTTCATAACTATCACCCCAACACTAAGAAAATGGCTTTCTTAACATCATACTTCGAGGAGTGATTGAAATATTCCTCTAATTCTATTGTTTTAGAGGTTAAAGAGTTGGAAACGAGTTAAGTAAGCCGCAATGGCTGCAAATTTTCCGGTAAACAGTAAGATCCCAAGAATGATTAAAATATACCCACTTACTTTTTGGATCTTTGGAATGATACGGTTTAATTTTCGTAGTTTGTGAAGTGACCTCGACCATAATAACGCAACAAGAATAAATGGAACTCCAAGTCCCATGGAGTAAATGAATAGCATAAACATTCCTTTAAACATCGTTTCTGATTCCATCGCTAATAATAGAATTGACGATAGGACGAGTCCAATACACGGTGACCAGCCTGCACCAAAAAATAAGCCAAAAAATACAGAGTTTGCAAAGCTTGTTGATTTCTTCGGTGTATTTTTAAAACGTTTTTCGCTGAGAAGCATCGATATTGAAATAATCCCTGCCATTTGTAGCCCAAAAACAACAATGATAATTCCACCGATTTGTTGGATCAATAGCTGATTCTCAAGAAATACCCTTCCAATAAACGTAGAAGAGGCCCCGAGCATTACAAAAATAATAGTAAAACCAATAATAAATCCAATACTTCGTGAAAGGATTAAGGACCGATCTGCTTGTATTTGATTGTCACTTACTGAAGTTCCCGTTAGTTGTGCTAAATAAGCGGGCACTAATGGGAAGATACAAGGAGATAAAAATGAAATAACTCCTGCGAAGAAGGCTAACCATATTGTAATTTCTGTCATCATCTCACCTCGTTTAATATTTCCACTTTTTAGTTCGAACTCTTACTTTTAAGGAGTCTATGAAGTAGTCAGACAAGTATTCATGTAATACCGTCATTATAACTGATTTTCCTTAAAGGAAGAAAATGAATGGACGTTACAATTTCATGATACTTAAAAAATGTGTAGTATTTGTGAAGTTAGTCTGAAAAACAATCCGTCTCAAGGCTGATAGTAAAACCGTTCTCATGCTCGTTATCGTTGCTCTTTTGAATGTTTACAATAAAGGTAGCTTAAGACAAAGGAGGCGAGAAAATGAATTGGACTGGTAAAGCGATAGTAGGGATTATTCTTCTTTTTATTGGAGCAAATCTTTTCTTACAAACATTAGGGATTCAACTTGGGGGGTTAATTGGATTAGCGATATCGGTACTCCTCGTTATTTATGGGTATCGAAAAATGAAATCAGATCACGGATCTAATTTGCTCGGAATGGCCATTTTAATTTTTGGATTACTTCTTGCCATTGGTCACCTTCATATATTTGCGGGCATCTTCATTGCAGCAATAATCATTTATTTTGGTTATCGACTAGTGACAGGTGAGAAAACGAAAAGATTGGTTGACCAAGACCAAGAAGTAGCAGCAGCAACATCGGATGCAACGCAAAAGAGCAAAGATGCTTTCGATGATGAGTGGAATAAATTTTTAGAAAAAAACCATTTGAAATCTTAGGAGGAAATAATAATGATATTTAAACGAATACGCGATTTAACGGTAGCTACGATTCATGAAGGCCTAGATCAAATAGAAAATCCAGTCGTGATGTTGAACCAGTACTTACGTGACATGGAAAAAGAAATAGCCTCAGCAGAAAAAGCAATTACGAAGCAAATGACAATTAAAGCAAACTTCGAAAAGCAGAAAAATGAGGCTGTTGAATTGATGAAGAAACGCGGGCAACAAGCGGAACTAGCATTGAAAGCTGGAGAGGAAGAGCTAGCCAAGAAAGCCTTATTATCGAAAAAGCAATATGAAGAAAAAGTATCTTATTATGGGGACGTTTGTGTACAAAATGATGAGAAAATAGCTGAGTTAAAAGATCAGTTATATGAGATGAGAGAGAAGTATCAAGAAATGAAAGATAAAAAAGTTGTTTTAATCGCAAGAGCCAACGCTGCAAAGACAAAACAATCTATGGACCAAGCAATGAACCGCTTTGATCATGAAAAAGCTCAGGCAGGATTTGAACGCATGGAACAGAAAATCTTTGAAATGGAGACGACTATTAACCTAAACAGAAATAAACGAGATGTTCTATTAAGCAGTCAAACGAGTCAGATCGAATATAACGAGGAGGTCGAACAAGAATTAAATAAGTTGAAAGAAAAAATTCACTCTCAAACTACAACCTAAGGGTAACCTCCAGAGAAAATAAGGTAGGAGAAAAGGAAAATTCTCCTATCTTCATTTCTCATAGCTATAGTAAAATGAAGGAGACTTGAAAGAGAGGGTGAAGGTATGAAACGATCCTTAGGAGTATTGCTTATTTTTATCGGAATCATAATTGCATTCGGTACAATTATTCAACCCTTATTAAGCTCTAATCGAACAAGTACGGTCAGTGAACAAGGGATTCATATCAATGACTATGATAAACTCTCTATTACTACATCTGTGGCGGATCTGAAAATTCGTCAGTATCCGGGTGAAAAATTAATACTGGAAGTAAAAGGGAATTCTTCTGATTATCATATCCAATCAGAGGCGAGAAATTCGACTTTAGAAGTAGATATTAAAAGTAATAAAAGGTGGCAGTTCTTCAATGTTAGCAAGTCATCCGTCGATATCCTTATACCTGAACATTATACTAAGTCTGTGAGCATCCAGAATACAGTTGGAGATCTAAGGTTTCATTCACCGCTTACCTTGGCAGAGTTAGATATTAAAATGACAGCAGGTGATGTTAAAGGGTTAACAGGTTCTATTGATCACCTTACTTTTCAAGGTACGGCAGGTGATTTTCATGCTTATGATTTAAATTCAGTGAGTACTGAGATGAAAGGAACTGCAGGTGACTTTCGGATTGAGCGGTTTACAGGAGATTTAAAAGGGACAAATACAGCTGGAGATATTACAGTAGAATATGAACGAGAAAATGGTGACATTGAGCTGAAAACGACTGCAGGTGATGTCCGGATATCGATTCCTGAACCTTCTTTTGAACTTAATGCAAGCACGACATTAGGAGACGTTTCTATAAATATTCCGGTTATGCTGGAACAAAGCGGTAAGACGTATAAAGGTATTGTAAATCATGGTGAAAACAAAGTAAGAGTATCGACTACAATAGGCGATATTCGAATTGACTAAGTAACAAAACAAAGTAAGGCTTATAGGAAGGAGGAACGAAAAATGCACACGTCAAGAAATGTAATCATAGGTATTATTATCATACTCATTGGAATTAGTGCATTGTTGAACACGATAGGATTTAACTTTCATCTAGGATTGTTAATCGGTCCCCTTATTTTTTTTGTTATCGGTCTATTTTTTTATCGGAAAGGTCACAGATGGTTAAGTATTATCTTTTTATTAATTAGTTTAGTTACGTTCTTTGACAATGTAGTAGGCGTTAATATTACCGGTATAATTATTGCCGTTGTATTTATTTACTTTGGCTATAAGTTGTTAACCGGGCATGAAAAAACAAAAGACACTGAGTCCAATGACAATAATCTTGATAAAGAAATTGATGAACTTGTAAAGTCAGTTGATGAACTTGTAGAGGAAGTTTCCTTTACAAAAGAAAAACCAAAACTAGAGGAACCAGTAAAAAAAGTTCATACTACACCTTCATTTAGAAGTGCACTCATAGGAGATTTTCGATTATTATCAGACCGTTATGAACTGCAAGATATGAACATACGAAATGGAATTGGCGATATCAAAATCGACCTTTCAAAAGCGATTATTCCAGAAGGTGAAACGGTTATTGTTATACATGGTTGGATTGGAGATATCGATGTGTACGTCCCATATGACTTAGATCTCTCTGTACAAGCAATGGTTACGGTTGGTGACTTGGATATTTTAGATAGCAGACAAAGTGGCATTAATCGTAATATTGCGGTCGCGACTAAAGATTACAAACAAGCCCCTCGTCGCGTTAAGCTTGTGTTATCACTCCTCATTGGAGATATAGATGTGAGGTACGTGTAATGAAACGAGTTCTTCTGGTTAATATTCAATGGCAAATGGTTCGAAATTCAATTTGGATCAGCTTACTTACTGCGTTGTTTGCTGTATTTATTTTAACGTATGGAGAAGCAGAGGGGCTGGCTGTTCTCCTCCGCAAGAAGTTATTTGGAATTCCTTTGGTTCTGGTTATTCCAGTTATATCCATATTCATTGGCGGTGCTTTCGGATATATGGCTGGAGATAAGGTGAAAAAAAGGTTAGAAATCTTACAACAGGGGACATTGTCGCTAGAGCGTGGTAATTTCTCGTATCGCTTTCCCGATCTTGGTGCCGATGAAGTAGGATTGGTAGGAAAACAGCTCAATGAAATGGTTAAAAGAGTAGAAAGCCAGGTCATATCGTTACAAAAGTTATCAACAGAACGCGTAGAGTGGCAGGAGACGATTAAACAATCTGCGATAAACGAAGAAAGGCAACGTCTTGCTAGGGATTTGCATGACGCAGTTAGTCAACAACTATTTGCGATATCCATGATGACAGCAGCACTGCCACACACTTTAGACAAGGATTTAAAAAAAGCAACCCAACAAATTGAAATGGTTGAACAAATGGCATCGACTGCACAATCTGAAATGAGAGCACTACTCTTACATTTACGGCCTGCACATCTCGAAGGGAAGGATTTACAGGAAGGAATTCAAGAATTATTAGTTGAAATTAATTCGAAACATGGCCTGAAAATTGATGCGAAAATTGAAAGAACGAACCCTATACCAAAAGGGATAGAAGATCAACTGTTCCGAGTTGTACAAGAAGCGTTATCAAATATTTTGCGTCACGCGAAAGCAAGTCGAATTGAGTTTCAATTAAGACAAATACATGATCAACTTCGGTTAAAAATAATTGATAATGGAATTGGATTTGAATTTACTGATCAAAAAATGGGCTCGTACGGTTTACAGACGATGAAAGAGCGGGTGACTGAAATTGGAGGGACGTTAGAAATTATATCGATCCCTAATAAAGGAACCCAAGTTGAAGCAATGGTACCTCTCGTCCTACTTTAATAAAGGGGAATATATTATGTTTATCTAGATGCAGTTAGGGGTGAATGGATTTGATTAAAGTATTACTTGTTGATGATCATGAAATGGTTCGAATGGGGTTAAGTGCATACTTATCAACGGAAGAAGATATTGAGGTAGTAGGAGAAGCTTCTAATGGAAAAGAAGGTGTAACACTTGCTTTACAATTACAACCGGATGTTATCTTAATGGACTTAGTTATGGAGGTGATGGACGGAATTGAAGCAACAAAGCAAATTACAAGTCAATTCCCGAATGTGAAAGTGATCGTACTAACAAGCTTTGTGGATGATGAAAAAGTATATCCCGTTATCGAGGCGGGTGCGTTTAGTTACTTATTAAAAACGACAAGAGCACCTGAAATTGCACAAGCAATTAGAGCTGCATTTGAAGGCAAATCGGTTGTTGAGTCTCAAGTGACGAATAAAATGATGCAACGAATGCGAACCCAGCAAAAGAAATTGATGCATGAGGAATTAACACCAAGAGAATTAGATGTCCTAAAGCTCATCGGAATTGGTAAAACGAATCAAGAAATTGCTGATGAGTTATATATAGGAATTAAAACGGTAAAAACTCATGTAAGTAATATATTAGCGAAACTAAATGTTGACGACCGGACGCAAATCGCTATTTATGCACATCGTCATGGTCTAGTAAATTAAGAAACTGTCTACGTGTATTGTATACGCTTAGGCAGTTTTTTCTTTGGTCATATGTGGTTTCTATAATGTTGATTTCACGCTCTTTGTTTTAATTCATAGTCAAACTATATTATAATTACACTTAACCGGATTCGACAAAAGGTGATGATCATGACGAAAAAACGACTACTTCTTAGTTTTCTCGCTGTATTAGTAGCGATCGGATTAGGATTTATTATTTATTTTTCAATTATTTTAGCTGGGAATTATGTCATTGATGATAAAAAGCTAGTCATGCACAGCTCATCTTCATTAATAGACGAAGATGGGAATTTATTAACGAAATTATTTATAGAAAATCGTCAATTAGTTTCTATTCAAGAAGTACCTCAACATGTACAAGATGCGTTTGTGGCAATAGAAGATGCACGTTTCTATGACCACCAAGGCATTGATTTTCGAGCGATCACTAGAGCTTTGTATCGAGATATACTAGCAGGCGCTAAAGTTGAAGGTGGAAGTACGATTACACAACAACTTGCTAAAAACACTTTCCTCAGCCATGAAAAAACGTTCTGGCGGAAGACAAAAGAAGTTCTTATTGCGATGAACTTAGAACATAAATATAGTAAATCAGAAATTCTAGAATTTTATTTAAATCGCATCTACTTTGGACATGGAGCTTATGGGATTCAAGCAGCATCTAAACTATATTTCGATAAGGATGTAAGTGAATTGACGATCGAAGAAGGAGCTTTATTAGCAGCGCTTCCGAAAGCACCGAATGCTTTTTCGCCGATCACCTATCCTGAAAGAAGTAAACAAAGAAGAGATGTTGTCCTAAGTGTAATGGAACGAAGAGGCTATTTATCAGCAGAAGAAGCTGTTCGGCTGCAGGGAAAAACGGTTTCAGTGCAACGAAATACAGTTAGTAAAAAAGAAGAATACTTAACCTATATCGATATGGTTCTGGATGAAGCCGAACAACGATATCAAATCTCAAACGAAGAGTTATTAACGGGTGGATATACAATTGTTGTACCGATGAGAAAGGAACTGCAAGAAAGTGTTTATGAAAAGTTTCAGCAAAATGAATTTTTCCCTGGTCAAGATCCTAACGTCGAAAGTTCAATTGTTCTAATGGATGTTGAAACAGGTGGAGTTCTTGCGGTACAAGGTGGCAGAGAGTATGTAAGTAAAGGAATTAATCGAGTCAATGTAAGACGTCAGCCAGGGTCAGTCATTAAACCTTTAGCTATTTTTGGGCCAGCGATTGAAACAGGTCAATATCATCCATATTCGATGTTAAGTGATGAACTACTTGATTATGATGGATATGAACCGAGAAATTTCACGAATGAGTATAAAGGAGAAGTACCAATGGTCGATGCCCTAACACATTCATTAAATGCACCTGCGGTTTGGTTGTTTAATGAATTAGGAATCGATCGAGGAAAAACATATCTGGAGCAACTCGGTCTAGGTACTGAAGATGATGGATTGGCTCTAGCGTTAGGAGGTATGACAGAAGGATATACACCCCTTGAAATAACAAAAGCTTACCGTACACTAGCACATGAAGGAACGTACACGGACCATTATTTTATTAAAGAGTTGTATGATCGTAATGGAGAACTACTTGTAAACGTTGAAAATCGTGAACAACAAGTATTTTCTGAACAGACAGCGTGGTACTTAACGAGAATGCTTGAATTAGTAGTTAACGAAGGAACGGGTACTTCTGGAGTTACAAGTGAACCTTTAGCTGGGAAAACTGGGACAACTTCGTTTACGGCTGTAAGTGGTGGTACAAGAGATGCCTGGTTTGCAGGCTACACCCCAAAAGTAGTTGGATCCATTTGGATGGGGCATGACCGTACGACAGAAACATCCTATTTACAAGGCGGAAGCAGCTATCCTACAGCATTATTTAAAGAAATCTTGAATGAATTGCCCGATGATCTCAAAACTGCCCGTTTTGAAAAGTCAGTGGCAGTAAATGATCTTGAGCCGGCTATTCACCTTGAGAAAATTTCAGACCTTAAAGCTTCGTTAGTTTTTGGAGGGAGACGGGTTTTAAGTGTTAAGTTATCGTGGACACCTACAGCTGATGAACGAGTTCGCTATCACATTTATGAAGTCACGAATGAACAGGGTGCACAAAAAATAGGGTTCGTTGATGGGAGCGGTGAATATTTGGTAAGAAGTATTAACTTATTCCGATTGCACGAATATTTCGTTGTCCCATATGATTATTTAACAGACCGGGAGGGACCAGCATCTAATCTATCTTCTGTGTCAGGTCCATTTGGTTTTTAATACTAGCAGCCTAGTCCACTGGCACGATTTATTGTCCGTTTTGAATTTTTATTGTCCAAATTATGTCCAACTGATAGTGTTTCTATTAGACCAAGTAATGCTTCATTATGTCAAAAAAATTAAAATTCACTCATTAAATAAATTAACAAGGCCTGCTAGTAAGAGAGTCGTCATCTCTAGCTAACAGGCCTTTTCTTTATTACACTTTAAAGTTTGAGATTTTTTGTTCAAGTTCAGTCGCAATGATAGATAATTCTTCTGCTGATTGTGTTACGCTTTCCATGGTTGCTACTTGTTGCTCCATTGTAGCTGAGATACTGTCAGTGCTGTCATTAGCAATTGTAGAAATGTTTTGAATTTCATTTACAGTCGCTAAAATGTTTTGACTTAAGCTATTAACAGACATCACCATTTCGTTAATTTGACTTGATTGCGATAGTACTTGTTTTACTGATGTTAAAATTTCCTCAAAAGATAAGCCTGTTTCTTGTATGACTTGTTCACCATGTTTAATCATAGTTGTACTAGCATGTGACTTTTCAATGGAATATCCGACTTGTGTAGATATTCGGTTAATAATTTCAGAAATCGTATTTGCTGCTTTCTCACTTTGAGCAGAAAGTTTACGAATTTCATCTGCAACGACTGCGAAACCTTTTCCAGCTTCTCCAGCACGAGCTGCTTCGATATTTGCATTTAAGGATAACAAATTCGTTTGTGCGGAAATCTCCTGGATCATTTGCACGATATTTTGAATTTCCGTTGAATTTCTCCCTAATTCTTCAATGACAACAACATTCTCTTCATTTTGCTTGCGAATGTTTTCCATCGACAAGATCGAATCTTCGAGCTTGTCTTTTCCAACAGTTGCTTTTTCATTAGATGTTTGGACAGCGGATACGATCGTTTGTGTAGAGTCCTGTACTTGTTTCAAGCGCTCTTCCATCTCCTGAAAGATGGTTGCTGATTGATTGATCGATTGATTCAACTGAGTTTGTCCACTAGCCATTTCTTGTAATGAACCGGCCACTTCTTGCGACCCTGCATTCACTTCTTCTGATGAAGAAACGAGCTCATGGCTTGCGGCGGAAACATTTTGTGAAGTCGACGTAATATTAGCTACAAGATCACGCAAGTTGCGTGTCATTTCGTTTATTGCTGTTGCTAACATACCTAATTCATCTTTAGATCGAACTTTAATTTCTTCGGCTAAAAGATTTCCTTTACTTACTTCTGTTGCGACAGTTAACGTACTGTGAATTGATTGTTTAATAGATCGTGATAAAGCATAGAATATAATGCCACCAAGTACTGCTGATACGATAAATGAAATCACACTAATAATGACGGCTAAAGTAATCGCATTATTTAAATTAGTACTTGTCTCAATCATCCGGTTTTTTAAGATAGCATCTAATTCATTAACTGCATTGATTGTTTCATTCCGAATTAACGCAAGTTGCTGCATCGTTTGTGCATTGGTGCCCGTTAATCCTTCAAGGATCGCATCGACCCTACTGTCAAATTGGGAGTTATAAAGTAAAAGCGATTGATATAATTGCTGTTCGGCTTCAGTCACCATTACATCTTCAATAGTTTCTAATGTTTCATGAAGTTTATAATCATTTTGCCGATACATATTTTGATTAATAACCCCATGGTAGTCAACATCGGTTATAGCTATGTACTTATATTGAAATAAAGAGCCAATCTCTGATATCTGAACAGTTCTATCACTAATTAACTCCATGTCACTTCTATGTTCATCTACTACTTGATACTGATAAAAATTAAGAATAAATCCAATAAAGAATAAACCCAGAACGAATGCTAAACCACCTAAAAGTTTAAACTGAATACCGATGAAACGTTTCTTTCCTTTTTTTATCTTCTTTTTTCCTATAGACCTCATTTTCTCACCTTAGCCCCCTAATTCTAAAAGATGTCTTTGTGTTGATTGGCTCTCCGCAAGTAGCGTGCAGGTAAAGATAGTGCAAAAGCAACAATTTTACCAAAAAAGAACCGATTATTAAATATAAAGTACTATGTTCGCCAAAAATTTAAAATATTTGACAAAATATCTTAAAATAATTTTAACACATATTAGTACTATTTGAACATTTGAAATACAAGGAAAGTATAAAAAAATTAAAAAAGTGGTTTCAAAGTAAGGTAGTTGTGAAAAATATAGGTAAAATATCCTGTTAAAATTCAAATTTTTAAAAAGGCGAATGTCAATAAGTCCTAGATATTCATCAATTTTTTGACACTTTAAGAAGGAGTATATACATTGTAATTTGTGGGATTTATATTAAAAAGAGTATTTTATTTTACTGTTTAGAAATTCAGGAAAATAGTATCCTTTTAATAGTATCCTTTTAATAGATAGTTTTTCTTTTAGATTTGTTGCAGGACAATGTTAAGAGGATAAAAATGATTTTTTCCAAAGAATGATTTACAATAAACAGCGTATGATTTATTCGGAAGCAGAAAGGTGTGTAGGAATGACTACCCAATTTAATGATAACTTTTTACGAGCATGCAGAGGAGAAACAACAGATCACACTCCTGTTTGGTACATGAGGCAAGCAGGGCGATCGCAGCCAGAATATCGAAAAATAAAAGAAAAGTACTCACTATTTGAAATTACGCATCAACCTGAGCTTTGTGCTTACGTAACGAAGCTTCCAGTTGATCAATATAATAATGACGCAGCGATTTTATATAAGGACATTATGACACCACTTCCAGCAATAGGTGTTGATGTTGAAATTAAAGCAGGAATCGGGCCTGTTATTGATAATCCAATTCGCTCAAAAGCTGATGTTGAAAGGCTAGGAACGATTCATCCTGAAGATGATGTGCCTTATGTCTTAGAAACCATTAAGCTTTTAGAAGAACAACTAAATGTTCCTTTAATTGGCTTTGGCGGTGCACCATTTACGTTAGCCAGCTACATGATCGAAGGCGGACCTTCAAAGAACTATAACAAAACAAAAGCATTTATGTATGCGGAACCAGAAGCATGGCACCTATTAATGGACAAGCTTGGAGAAATGACGATTACATATGTAAAATCACAAATTAAAGCTGGAGCAAAAGCAATTCAAATATTTGATTCATGGGTTGGCGCATTAAATGTGGCTGATTATCGTTTATTTGTTAAACCTGTTATGAATCGTATTTTTGCCGAGTTAAGAAGTGAAGGGGTTCCATTAATTATGTTTGGTGTTGGGGCTAGCCATTTAGTCAATGAGTGGCATGATCTCCCACTAGATGTAGTTGGATTAGATTGGAGACTATCGATAGCAGAAGCACGAGAAAAAGGTGTGAACAAGCCTGTTCAAGGAAATTTAGACCCAGCTATTCTATTATCCCCATGGGAAGTCATTGAAGGAAAGGCAAAAGCTATTATTGATCAAGGGTTAGATCACGCTCCTGGCCATATCTTTAACTTAGGCCATGGTGTATTTCCTGAAGTGAATCCAGATACACTACGCAGACTTACTGCATTTGTACATGAATATAGCAGCACTAAATAAATAGCATTGGAGTGTTTGATGAATGTCTAAACGTAAAATCGGTCTTCTTGTTATGGCATATGGTACTCCTCGCAGTTTAGATGAGGTAGAACCATACTATACTCATATTCGCAGAGGAAGAAAGCCTTCTGAAGAAGCGTTAAATGAATTAACTGAACGTTATGAAGCAATTGGCGGTATCAGTCCTTTAGCGAAAATTACAGAAGCACAAGCGCAAGGTCTTGAAGATGAAATGAACAAGCGCTTCGATCACCTAGAGTTTAAAGCGTATTTAGGTTTAAAACATATTGACCCTTTCATTGAAGATGCGGTTCAGCAAATGAAAGAAGATGGAATAGAAGAAGCAATTAGTATCGTTCTTGCACCGCATTATTCAACGTTCAGTGTTAAATCATATAACGGTCGTGCGCATGAAGAGACAGAGAAGATCTCAGGTCCGGCTATTCACAGTATCGATAGTTGGTATAACGAGCCATTGTTTATTGAATATTGGGCGGATCAAATAAAACAAACGATGGCTACTATTGAGGATAAAGACTCTGCTGTTGTCATCTTCTCAGCGCATAGCCTGCCAGAAAAAATTCTTCAATATGGCGACCCATATCCTGATCAACTTCAAGAAACAGCTGACTTAATTGCAAGAGCGGCAAATATTAAAAACTACACGATCGGTTGGCAAAGTGAAGGAAATACACCTGATCCTTGGATTGGACCAGATGTTCAAGATTTAACTCGTGATCTTTTCGAAAAAGAAAAGTACCAGTCTTATGTCTATTGCCCAGTAGGGTTTGTCGCGGATCATCTTGAAGTTCTTTTTGATAATGACATTGAATGTAAAGTTGTAAC
Organism: Alkalihalobacterium sp. APHAB7; assembly: GCF_048323755.1. Taxonomy (NCBI): domain Bacteria; kingdom Bacillati; phylum Bacillota; class Bacilli; order Caryophanales; family Bacillaceae; genus Alkalihalobacterium; species Alkalihalobacterium sp. APHAB7. The sequence continues at coordinate 263,351 of NZ_JBLWFS010000002.1, read as the reverse complement.
TGATGAGCTCAATGTGAACTACTATCGACCGGAAATGCCAAATGCGAAGCCGGAATTTATCGACTGTCTAGCAAAAGTGGTGACAGATAAGCTCAAAGAGAAAGTACGTGACATCTAGTGGCAGATGAACGAAAAAAAAGAGTGGCTATCGTTGGAGGGGGAATTACAGGTTTAACCATTGCTTATTATCTACAAAAAGAAATAATGAGTAAAAGGTTAAACTTAGAATATAAGTTGTACGAGTCGAGTGAAAATTTGGGTGGAAAAATTCAAACCGACTATACAAACGGATTTGTTATTGAACGAGGCCCAGACTCATTTCTTGCCCGAAAGCAAAGTGCAGCTAAATTAGCAAGAGAAGTTGGACTAGAAAGTGAGCTTGTACATAACGATACAGGGCAGTCATTCGTTTTAAAAGGAGACCAACTCTATCCCATTCCGGGTGGTGCTATTATGGGAATACCAACCAAATTGGCGCCATTTGCAACGACAAAACTGTTTTCACCAATGGCCAAAATACGTGCTGCTGGAGATTTGTTTTTACCAAAAACGAGTCAACCTGATGAAGATCAATCACTCGGGCACTTCTTTAGAAAGCGGTTAGGTGATGAAGTTGTTGAAAATTTAATTGAGCCACTGTTGTCTGGCATTTATGCAGGAGACATTGACCAATTAAGTTTGATGGCCACTTTTCCACAGTTTCATCAGGTAGAACAAAAGCATCGCAGTCTTATTCTTGGAATGAGTAAGGTCATGCCAAAACCAGCCGAATCTTTACATCCAACCAAGTCTAGAGGAATGTTCATGTCCTTTAAAGGGGGCTTACAGTCGTTCGTTGACAGCATTGAAAATCATTTAGATGAAGACGCAGTAAAAAAGTCGGTGAGTGTTTATTCCATTAGTAAAGAAGGTGAGCAGTACAAGCTGACCTTTACAGATGGTCATGTTGAGACGTTTGACCGTGTCATTCTAACGACACCACATGAAGTTACTGCGGGTATATTAAGAGATTTTACACATATTACTCAACCTCTTAAAGAGATCCCATCAACTTCAGTTGCCACGGTTGCAATGGCTTTTCCGCTATCGAGTATAAAAGGTGATCTTGGGGGAACTGGGTTTGTTGTCGCCAAGAAAAGCGGTTATTCCATTACTGCATGTACGTGGACACATAAGAAGTGGAAACACTCTGCTCCAGAAGGTTATGCACTTCTTCGCTGCTATGTGGGTCGGTTTGGAAACGATGAAATTGTAAGTCAATCGGATGATGAGATCCTTTCAGCAGTAAAAAAGGATTTAAAAAAGATCATGAACATTGATGAACAACCAGAGTTCCACAGTATTACTCGTTGGAAAAAGGCAATGCCGCAGTATATTGTCGGGCACAAACAAAGAATTGAACAGTTAAAAACAATCTTAAAAAATGAGATGTCTGGTGTATATGTAGCCGGTGCAGCATACGAAGGACTTGGTCTACCAGACTGTATCGATCAAGGTGAAGCTGTAGTTCAGCATGTAGTTCAATCATTCGAAGAGTAATAACAGAACGAGATAATAAAGGGTCTACTTCAGAGGTGTAAATAAGCCAAGCAAAAACACATGCGATTTCATGTAGGAAATCACATGTGTTTTTTAATTCTGTAAAAAGTACTGTAACTTGATTGCTATTATTATAAAGCCAGTGAAGGACAAAGTTAAGCTGAAAAGCAAGGGAAGTGTCCTTCATAAAGCCGATGAAGGACAAAGCTGAGCTGAAAAGCAAGGGAAGTGTCCTTCATAAAGCCGATGAAGGACAAAGCTGAGCTGAAAAGCAAGGGAAGTGTCCTTCATAAAGCCGATGAAAGACAAAGTTAAGCTGAGAAGCTAAGGAAGTGTCCTTCATAAAGTTGATGAAGGACAAAACTAAATCATAATCCGTTGAAAAAGTCTTTCACTTGAACCAGAGCAGTTATTAGGTTAACGGGTGCTGGTTTAGTTGTACAAGAAAATAAAAAAATAAGAGCATGGAGATCAAACTCCATGCTCTTATTTAAAGAATATAATTTATGAGATTATTAATGTGAATTTACGATTTTGCACTTTCACAAGTAAAACAGCTTATAATGACTGTCTCATTTTTTATTACTTTAGCAACTCTTCAAGTTTAGAAGTATCTACAAAACCTGTTAAATCTGGATCGTCTTCAATAAAGTCTAATTGATAAGAAGCATCAGCCCATGCTTGGAGTGCTTCTGGGTGTGTGTCAGTTGTTACAACCATACGTTGCCATGCGTTTTCTAGTACACTTTCTGGTAAACGTTGCTGTGTTAAGTTATATAGCGAGTCATTGATTGTTTTTAACGTATCTTCAGTGTTTTCATGTGTGTAATCAACAGATTGAATGTGTCCTTTAAGCACAGCTTCAACAATCTCAGGTTGTTCTTCCATAAAACGCTTAGATGTAACTAGAACAACACTTGCTAACGTCTCACCAAGAAATACATCATTCCATTCTGAGACAACTTTTGCACCTAATTCTTCAACAAGGTACGTTCCCCATGGTTCTGGAGCAGCCGCAGCATCAATTTGTCCTTGTTCAAACATAGCAACCATGTTTGCTGGAGCGACACGAGATTGGTGCTCTACAGTACCACCTAGACGGTTGGATTGAAGTCCAAGGTCTTGCAACATAATTTCTAATTGAACGTTATGAGTACAACCATTTCCTGGCGTACAGAACGACTTCCCGTCGAAATCCTCAAGAGTTTCAATACCAGCATCTTCACGAGCAACAATTAATGTAGCACCATTAGCGGCTGCACTAATAACAACAACATCTCCACCACGTAAGAAGTAGTTAATCGCTGGACCTGGTCCAACATACCCGATATCTAACGTGCCAGCATCAAGCGCTTCGATAAAGTCATTTCCATTTGGAAAGTCTCTGAAGTTTGCTTCAACTTCTCCAAGTTCATCTTGGAAGAAGCCTTTCTCCATTCCTACAATACCTGCAGCGTGATCTAAGTTTGGAAAATATCCGATTGATACGCTGTCAGCTGAGCCGTCACCTGAAGTGTTACCAGCTCCACAAGCAGCAAGCATTCCAACTACTGCAATACTAGCAACTGTTTTTAAAAGCTTTTTCATTTTTTCTTCCCCCTATAAAATACTAATTATTTTTTGCTAATCCAAAGCGAGTAAGGACTCGTTTTTCAATTCGGTTGAAAATTAAATATTCTACAATTAATCCAATTAAAGAAATAATGACCATAATCGCAATAACCAAGTCCATATTAAACATATCTTTTGCGTTTAATAGTGTACGTCCCAGTCCGCCTGTACCAAGAAGTTCACCAGCCATCAACGCACGCCATCCGAATGCCCATGCAAGTCTGGCACCGGTTAAAGCTGAAGGAATAGAAGCTGGGATCATTACTTTCCAAACGAGTTCGGAGCGATTATAGCCCATTGTCCGTGCTGCACGAATAAGCAGCGGTTGAACATTTTTTATTCCCATTCGTACATTCATCGTCATTGCCCATGTTCCACCTAAAACAATAATAAAGATAATGGCAAGGTCACTTCCTGCAAAAATCATAAGCGCAATGGGTAACCATACAATACTAGGAACCGATTGAAGTGCAATAACAAGAGATCCTAATGTTTCATCAGCCAGTTTTGAACGTGCTAATAAAATACCTAATGATGCACCTATAATAACAGCAAGCACAAAACCAATCGCTATTCGCTGAATACTTGTTGTAAGAGCATGAAACAAAATACCAGTTTCAAAGAAACCACGATACAATTGTGTTAGCGTCCCGCCTGGTGATGGAAACATCATTACAGAGAAGAACTGATAACTAAGGTTCAGTCTATATGTGATCTCCCATATCGCGATGAGTGCCATAAAGAAGAGCAGCCTTCTTACTATTGTAGTCATCTCCCATTTCCTCCCTCATGACTTTTTCAATTTCACCAGCTAGATGTTCCATAATTTCTTCTTCTAGTTTAATAAATTCTGGACTAGCTTGTTTTCTAGGTCTTGGTATAGTAACGTCAAATGTTTTAATGATTCCACCGGGTCTAACACCCATTAAGACAATGCGATCAGATAAAAGAATGGCTTCACGAATGTTATGAGTAACAAACAAGATCGTTTTCTTTGTTTCTTCCCAAATGTATTGAACTTCTTTATGAAGCATAGATCTTGTCTGTTCATCTAAGGCACCAAAAGGTTCATCCATTAAAAGGATTTTCGGGTCCATTGCTAAAGCTCGGGCAATCGATACACGCTGCTTCATTCCTCCTGAAAGTTCATGAGGGTATGAATTGATAAATTTACTTAAATGAACGAGTTTTAAGTATTCAATTGCTTTTTGTTTTGCTTCATCTTTTTTCATTTTCTTTTTTAGCGCAAACATGACGTTTTCAAGTACAGATAACCAAGGCATTAGTGCGGCCTCTTGGAATACGACTCCACGGTCAGATCCTGGACTTGTAATGACTTGATTACTAACTTCTACCGTACCAGTTGTTGCTTGGTCCAATCCTGCAACAATATTTAATAATGTTGACTTTCCGCATCCAGAAGGACCTAGCAATGATACAAACTCTCCTGATCTTAATTCAAGATTAATATTTTCAAAGACTGTGTATGCTGTTTTATCATCTTTGTTATGGAATGTCTTGCCTACATTTTTAATTTGAACTTCAGCCATTGCACAGACCTCCTTTATATCCCTTAATTTTCTAATTTTTGATAAATCATATCTTTTTAGTCGGCTTTAATTATGTTGTTAGTATATGACGGAACTTTTTGTCTGTCAACAGTTATTTCCGTACATTTTTAGTCTAGTCGTTGTTGTTGATTCAATTGATGGTTTAATTCATATAACATGGCTTGGATTTGTTGTTCTGTTTGTAATATCTCCTGTTGAATTTGCGGAACTGCAGATTTTTCTTCCTCTTTTAATTGTTGCATTAAATCTTGGAGTTCATTTTCTGTTTCGTACATTAATTGTGGGTTCTGGTCTTTAGACTGTAATGCTTGTAAAGCGCGCTGCATAGCAAGTACCGATTGATGAACGACTTCGTTTTGTGGTTGTGTCACTACAAATCCTCCTATGTATATCTATACGATTTTTAAATTGGCTCTTCACAGCCTTTTTAATAGTATGGATTGGAAAATAAGGATTATTTGTAAATGTTATTGATTATGACTTTTATCCTATAAGGCAACGGAATTGTCTGATCAATCACAAGGTGTTAATCGAATAGTAAACGATTTAAAATATCGTAGAAAAAATGATGGCTACGACCATCGTTTTTCTCTGAGGCTCTTTTCTAAAAGAATGTTGCTATTAGCTATTGGACCGTAACCAAGCGAAAGCTTGGTTACGGTCCAATAGCAACAAAGTTTACGACAGCCTTCTCTGAAAAAGAGGATAAATAGTGAGCATTCGCTGTTAACTTGTAGGGAATAATCACGTGACTTTCGCTTTTCTTTCACAAATAAAAAGAAACATCCGTGAATTTTTGCTATACTGTTTAGAGCATAGTAATGATAAGGTGGAGTACAGGCATGGCAAAACCAAATGAAATTATTGATATTTTGCGTCATTCCAGGCACGATTGGTTAAATGTAATGCAGTTGATTAAAGGAAATCTTGCCTTGAACCGACCTGAACGAGTCGAGGAAATTATTCATTCTGTCATACAACAGTCTCAAAATGAAAGTAAGTTATCCAGTTTAAACATACCAGCGTTAGTTGCGGATTTATTCACTTTTAATTGGGAAAACCATTGTTATGAACTAGAAATAGAAGTCATTGGTGATGTGAAAGATTTAAGCCATTATGAGAACCAACTCCATGATTGGTATTCTCAATTCATACAATTGCTGGATCAATGCTGTGATGAAGGTACTGAAAATCACTTATTAGTTACGTTCCAATTGTTAGAGGAAGAAGTAAAGTTAATTTTTGATTTTCAAGGACAGTTCAAAGATATTTCTGTTATTAAATCTTGGTTCGAGTCCCCATCATCAGAACTATTAGTCATTGCTGAACAAGAAATTTCAGTTGATTAGTTGTTTTGTGTAGTAACGTTGAAATAATTAGAGGTGAGATCAAGATGTTTGTAGATAAGGTCAAGGTTTATGTAAAAGGTGGAGACGGCGGAAACGGTATGGTTGCTTTTCGCCGTGAAAAATATGTTCCAGACGGCGGGCCGGCTGGTGGCGATGGTGGAAAAGGGGCAGACGTAGTTTTTGAAGTGGAAGAAGGATTACGAACGCTTATGGATTTCCGCTACCAGAAGCATTTTAAAGCACCAAGAGGAGAGCATGGTCGTCCCAAAAATCAACATGGAAAAAATGCGGAAGATTTTGTTATTAAAGTCCCGCCGGGTACAACTGTTATTGATGATGATTCGAAAGAAGTAATTGCTGATTTAACACAACACGGGCAACGTGCAGTAATTGCTAAAGGTGGTCGCGGTGGTCGAGGAAATACGCGATTTGCTACTCCAACGAATCCGGCACCAGAAATTGCTGAAAATGGAGAACCCGGTATTGAACGTTATATTTCGTTAGAATTAAAGGTTCTTGCGGATGTTGGTTTAGTCGGTTTCCCGAGTGTTGGTAAGTCAACTTTACTATCTGTTGTTTCTGCAGCCAAGCCAAAAATTGCGGATTATCATTTTACAACGCTTACACCGAACCTAGGTGTAGTTGAGACTGAAGATGCAAGAAGTTTTGTTATGGCAGATTTACCAGGATTGATTGAAGGCGCACATTCCGGAGTAGGGTTAGGTCATCAATTCTTAAGGCATATTGAACGTACGAAAGTAATTGTACATATTGTTGATATGTCTGCGTTAGAAGGGCGAGACCCTTATGAAGACTACGTCAAAATTAATGACGAACTAAAACAATATAATATGCGTCTATTAGAAAGACCACAAGTAATTGTTGCTAATAAAATGGACATGCCTGAAGCAGAAGAAAATTTAATTAAATTTAAAGAGGAATTACAAGAAGATATTCCAATCTTCCCGATTTCTGCTTTTACAAGACAAGGGGTAAGGGAGCTTTTATTAGCAGTTGCTGATAAAGTAGATACGACACCAGAATTCCCGCTCTATGAAGAAGCACCGGACCAAACAAGAGTTCATTACAAACATGAAAAGAAAGAAGATCCTTTCATGATTTCTAGAGGTGACGATGGTTCGTATGTGATTTCAGGTTCAGAAATTGAAAAGCTTTTCAAAATGACAGACTTCTCTCGTGATGAGTCCGTACGTCGCTTTGCTCGCCAATTGCGTGGAATGGGAGTAGATGATGCACTTAGACAAAGAGGTGCAAAAGACGGTGATATTGTCCGCTTACTTGAATACGAATTTGAGTTTATCGAATAAGCTGTAAATCAGAGAGCTGCCTTGACTAGGGCGGCTCTTTAGACTTTTATATTCATTTAGCACCAGAAAGTATTATGAGATACAGTGGATTTTTCCATTGTCAAAAAGTTCTAACAAATTTATAATGAAGAATAACTTTAGATGGGGATCGGTGGTGGTATTATGTCCAGAGGAATTGAACAGTTTTACCTTGTTCGGGGAGATATGTTAACCGAAGCGATGCAAAAGACGCTAGAAGCAAAGGAATTACTAGAGTCGGGAAAAGCAAAGAAAATTAATGAAGCGGTGAAAGAGGTTGGGTTAAGCCGAAGTGCTTTTTATAAATATCGTGATGGGATATACCCTTTTCATAAAATGATTAAAGAAAAGATTATCACTTTATCGATTAATTTAGAGGATCGCTCGGGAACATTATCTCAGCTTTTATCTATTGTAGCGGCATCGGGATGTAATGTACTCACCATTAATCAGACCATCCCGTTAAAAGGAAGAGCGAATATTACGTTATCATTAGATACGGTTTCAATGAAAATGGAAGTAAGTAAACTGATGCAGTCAATTCGTGATTTAGAGACGGTCATTAAAGTAGAAATTGTAGGTTCAGGCTCTTAACAGAAAGGAACGGTGTACTTAGGTGAAAACGATTGGATTTTTAGGACCAGTTGGGACATTTACAGAAATGGCAACGATGTCTATTTTCCAAAAACAAAAACGAAAAGAATTTTCTACAATTCCAGCATGTATGGAAGGTGTTTCTACGGGAGAGGTGGATGCTGCAGTTGTTCCATTAGAAAATGCGATTGAAGGATCTGTGAATTTAACTTTAGACTATATCATTCATAAACATCAGCTTCCAATCGTCGGGGAGGTCGTTGTACCTGTTGAACAACATTTACTTATACATCCCAAACATAGCGATGATTGGAAAGCTGTTACTACGATATATTCTCACCCTCACGCCATTGCTCAATGTCATGAGTTTCTAAGAACCGCCTTACCCCAAGGTGAAGTGGAATATACAAATTCTACAAGTGCAGCAGCTAAGTTTTTAATGGAAAACTCACATCTGAAAGCAGCGGCAATTGGTAATGAATTAGCAGCGAAGACCTATAACCTTTCAATTATTGCAGAAAATATACATGATTATGATAATAATCGTACTCGGTTTGTGATCTTATCTAGACAGAAAGATGAAATCATTACTCCTTATACTGTAGGACATAAAACGACATTAATGGTGACATTACCATCGGACTATTCAGGTGCTCTCCACCAAGTATTAAGTGCATTTTCATGGAGAAAGCTTAACCTTTCAAAAATAGAGTCACGTCCAATGAAGACGGGTTTAGGTAATTATTTCTTTGTCATTGATGTTGAACAGAAAATGGATGAAATTTTAATACCTGGTGTTATGGCTGAATTAGAGGCATTAGGATGTGGAGTTCGTGTACTAGGAAGTTATCCTTGTTTTACAATAGCATCTGCCAATGAGGCAGCCAAAAAGCCAATACCGGAATAACATTTTTAAAATCAGGCTGTTTTTGAAAATTTTGTTGCTTTTGGACCTTTTTCGCTTCTCGCCCAGCTTGAGAGCCAATAAGCATTCGCTTGGCTTACGGTCCAATAGCAAGGAGTAATAATCTTTGAGAAAGAGCCTAAAATAATTAAAGAGTGGAAGAAAACCTGGTTCTAATAATCGGTTTACTCCACTCTTTTATCGTACTAATTTAATAAAAAGCCCCTTTGCTTTAAAGCCTCTATGGCAGCCTCAATATGCTCCATTCGATCTGCTTCTATTGTATGTAGATGTACTCCTTCGGTCAATTCAGATAGTAGAGCGGCTTTTGTATTACGCATTTTTTCAATAAATAGTTTGACATCATTTCGATTATTTAACATTAAAGAACCTGTTAAGTCACCATATATCGGGTGTTCAATCATGACATCGCGAATCGTTACACGGTTGTCGACGAGTAAAAACAGCTCTTCTTCTGTTTCTTCTGGGGAGTGCTGACAAGCAATAACTTGTTTAACCGTTTGCTCTTCTTGAGTTGGTTTTATATACATATAGCCTTGTGCAGTTGCTATTAGCGGATAATTTCTTGCTTTTAAAATTGAAATGTCTTGTACGATCACTTGGCGACTTACACCTGTTTTTTCTGCTAGTTCATTTCCTGTAATTGGAGTACTCGTCGTTTTTAACCAGCTTACAATTAATTTCCTGCGTTCTTCTCCTAATATTTTTTTTGTAGTCATTTAGTTTTCCTTCCCTGTGTTTAATTTTAAGAGTGTTACAATGGTCAACTAGTTTAATTATTTAATGAGAATAGAACTGCTCGATGATTTCATTTAATGCGGAAACGGTATAATGGATATGCTCTTCAGTCGTTTCTCTTCCAAAGGATATGCGAATCATTTCTCTTGCTTCATCAAGAGTTTTTCCTGTTTCAGTCATTGCTCTTGAAGGTGAAGTTTGTCCAACTTTACAAGCGCTTCCTGTTGAAATGGCGATACCTCTCCGGTTACATTCAAGCATCATATACTGTCCCTCTATTCCTTTTACTCGTAAACAAAGATGATGTGCTAAGCGATTCGTCGGATGCCCTTCAAGGATAATCTTAGTGCGATCAATGGAATTTAGAAATAGCTGTTGTAGTTGCTGACAGCGTTGCATCTCTGTGTCTTGTTCTATAAGCATTTGCGAAGCAGCAATTGTAAAGGCTGCGATTCCGGGGACATTTCCTGTACCTTGCCTGAAGCCCTTCTCTTGTGTGCTGTTTGGTACAGTTGCTTTCCAGGACAGTTCAGGTGACAAGTATACAGCGCCAACTCCTTTTGGTCCATAGATTTTATGGGCAGACATTGTGACAGCTGATAGATTATAGGCCATTACATCAATTGGGACTTTGCCAAAGGTTTGTACACAATCACTATGAAAGAAGATGCCTCTATCCTTTAATAATCGTCCGATCGCTTCCATATTTTGAATGGTTCCAAGCTCACTGTTCGCATGTCCTATCGAGACAAGAACGGTTTCTTGGTTGATTTGTCGTTCTAATTGTTCGAGTTCAACCTCACCGTAAGAATTAACAGGAACAAATGAGATGTTAAAACCTTCTTCTTTTAGAAGTTCTAATGTATTGAGAACAGAAGGGTGTTCAATGTTTGTTGTTATAATGTGACTGCCACGATGTTTATTCCCTCTTGCAATCGATAAAAGAGACAAATAATTACTTTCTGAACCACCACAAGTAAAATAAATGCCCTCTTTTTCCCCGTTAATCATTTTTGCAATGTCAACTCTTGATTGATCTAGTAACTGGTTAGCAGTTGTTCCATAATCATGTAAACTGCTAGAGTTCCCAAAAAATTCCTTTGCTGCCTTAGTGTATATTTCCAACGATGTTTCTGACATGGGTGTAGTTGCACAGTAATCAAGATATATCATTTATAAAGACCTTCTTTCAGGAGGATTTGCTTTTGTTTCTATTATCTTACACGAATAGAATTATAAAAAACTCTTGTCACTAGTTTAAAATTATGTAAAGATAGGTGTCAAGACAGGTGTAAATGACTAAGGAGGTCATTTAGTATGAAAGTATTTACGTCAGATGTCATTATCATAGGAAGTGGGATTGCAGGATTAATGGCAGCTGAGCTTCTTTCTTTCGATAAGAATGTGATACTTATCACAAAGTCAGATGTGTTCAGTAGCAACTCAATGATGGCTCAAGGTGGTATTGCCGCAGTAGTGGACAAAGAAGATGATTGGAGAGATCACTTCCTTGATACGATGCGAGCAGGTTGTTACTACAATAGTGGTGATGTCACTGAGCTTCTTGTAAGGCAAGGAGCGAAAATGATTGAGAAATTGGAAGAGCTGGGGGTACAGTTTGATAAAGGAAAAGATGGTAAGTACTTACTGGGCCAAGAGGGCGCACACTTAAAACGGAGAATTCTTCATGCTGGTGGAGATGCAACAGGTAAGGAATTAATTACAAAACTAATTTCCAGAGTGAAACAAAATGTCACTATTCATGACCATATGGATGCGATTGATTTAATTATTGAGAATGGTCGTTGTAATGGTGTCGTTTGTATAGATGAAGATCAACATTATGTTCAATACTTTGCACCGCATGTTGTTTTGGCTACAGGTGGGGCAGGTCAATTATATTCAGTTACTTCAAATGATATGTCGATCACAGGTGATGGTATGGCATTGGCTTATCGTGCAGGTGCTAGATTGGCGGACATGGAGTTTGTCCAATTTCACCCGACAATGCTTGTAAAGAATGGAAAAGGTGCCGGGTTAGTTTCTGAAGCAGTAAGAGGAGAAGGTGGTCGTCTCATTACGGAAGATGGCAAACTGTTAATGGAAGGCAAACATGAACTAGGTGATTTAGCTCCTCGTGATGTAGTCGCGAGAGAAATATTTGAGAAGGTAGCTAATAATCAAAAAGTTTACTTAGATATAAGACGCATTAAAGAGTTTAAACGGAAGTTTCCTTCGGTTACTGCACTTTGTACGAAGGCTGGAATTGAATTAGAGGATGGGCTCATTCCGATTGCTCCTGGTGCACACTTTGTCATGGGCGGCGTAGAAACAACATCATACGGAAAAACGACTGTAGAAGGTTTGTATGCGATCGGTGAAGTGTCAAACACGGGTGTTCATGGAGCTAACCGGTTGGCAAGCAATTCGCTTTTAGAAGGAGTTGTGTTTGCAAATGAACTAGCTCGAGCCATTATCCATTCCGATGAAAGTATCATGAAAACGAATGTTAAACCAATTGCTTATATCGATCAAACGTACTCACAACGACTGCCGACGCAAGGTGAAGTCCAAGCGGTTATGTCTAAATATGTTGGTATCGTCAGAACGAAAGACAACTTATTAAAGGCATTGAAATGGTTTGAGAAGTATAGAGAGGTCATTCAATCTAATCAAAGGTACGTCCTTTCATGTGAACAACATACGATACGCAACATGTTGACTGTAGGATACTTAATTACTGCTTCCGCACTTTGCCGTAAGGAAAGCCGAGGAAGCCATTTTCGTTTAGATTATCCGCTTGCGAGTGATCATTGGCTTAATCAAACGGTATTTTGCTCAATTAATAAACAAGAACCGTATGTACGAAATAAAAAAGATTACGTAAGTAACTTTGTAATATAGGGGGACAACCATGAACGATCTTAAAGTAAAAGAGAAACTACAGCAATTTTTCATTGAGGATATTGGTGAAGGAGACGTCTCAACCAATACGATATTTTCGGATGATGATATTCAGACAGGAAAATTTATCGTAAAAGGCGAAGGAGTCATTTCTGGCCTTCAGATTATTAAGTTAGGCTATGAACTGCTTCATTCAAATGTAGATGTCCAGTTACATTATAACGATGGAGAAAAAGTCAGCTTTGGAACGTGTGTCGCTCAAGTTACCGGACCAGTAAAAACATTATTGACTGGAGAAAGAGTCATTTTAAATTTATTACAGCGGATGAGTGGAATTGCAACTTTTACAAGAACAGCTGTAGATACATTGAATGATGACCATACAAGAATTTGCGATACGAGAAAAACGACCCCAGGCTTAAGAATGTTTGAAAAGTACGCTGTGCGAAGCGGCGGAGGATTTAATCATCGCTTTGGACTTTATGATGGGGTCATGATTAAAGATAATCATATTACGGCAGCGGGAAGTATAACGGCTGCCGTAACTCAAGCCAAGTCAACGCTTGGTCATATGGTGAATATTGAAGTTGAAGTCGAAACAGAGGAAGAAGTGCGAGAAGCTATTGAAGCGGGTGCACATATTATCATGTTTGATAATTGTCCTCCAGAAGTCATGAGAGAATGGGTGAAACTTGTTCCTGAACATATTGTTACGGAAGCATCAGGTGGAATACAAGTCAGTAACCTCGGAAATTACCGAAATATAGGAGTCGACTATATTTCTTTAGGTGCATTAACACACTCCGTTACGGCATTAGATATTAGTTTTAATTTAGAAGGGGGTAAAAAAGGATGAGCTTAGTAGAATTGATGAATACAAATCAAGGTCTTCCTGAGAAGTATAAACAAATGACAACAGAGGAAATGGAAAATAGAATTCGTGAAATTAAATCAGAGTTAGGCGAACGTCTATTTATACCAGGACATCACTATCAACGTGACGAAGTGATTCAATTTGCGGATGCAAGTGGAGATTCCCTGCAACTAGCTCAAATTTCTGCGAAAAATAGTAAAGCAGATTATGTTGTGTTCTGTGGTGTTCACTTTATGGCGGAGACAGCAGATATTTTAACGGACGACCGTCAAGTTGTAGTTTTACCTGATATGCGAGCTGGCTGTTCTATGGCTGATATGGCCGACATTAACCAAACAGAAAAAGCATGGAAAGCATTAGAAAGTGATTTTGCAGATACCATCCTACCGTTAACATATGTTAACAGTACAGCAGCTATTAAAGCCTTTTGTGGACGTAACGGTGGTGCGACTGTTACTTCTTCTAATGCTAAAAAGATGGTTCAATGGGCTTTTACACAAAAAGAAAGAATTTTATTTTTACCAGACCAACATCTAGGAAGAAATACTGCATTTGATCTAGGAATTCCACTCGAACAAATGGCAGTGTGGGACCCAATTGCAGAAAAGATGGAGTATGAAGGAAACATTGACGATATCAAGGTTATTCTCTGGAAAGGTCATTGTTCGGTTCATGAGAAATTTACAGTCGACAATATTAGAGAGCTTCGTGAAACGGATCCAGATTTTCAAATTATTGTACACCCAGAATGTACACATGAAGTTGTCCAATTATCAGATGATGCAGGATCAACGCATTATATCATTGAAAAACTAAAGGCTGCTCCAGCAAATAGTAAGTGGGCAGTAGGAACAGAAATGAATTTAGTTCGTCGTTTAGGACAGGTTCACACCGATAAAACGGTCATTTCATTAAATCCTAATATGTGTCCATGTCTGACAATGAATCGAATTGATCTTCCGCATTTATTATGGTCGTTAGAATCGATTGTAGAAGGAAAGCCAGTGAATCAAATAAAAGTAGATAATGATGTTGCAAAAGATGCATTATTAGCATTAGAGCGCATGTTAGAACGCGTGTAACTCGACATGAAGGGGGATTAGTTTCCTCCTTCTTTTTTATTTTCTTAATACTTGGTTCGGTTAAGGTGAGGGTAAATGGTTATAGGACGAGGTTTGAACGCATAGATTGACCTTAGAGTAATCATTTCGTCCATTTATTTTATAAAGCAAATGGAAACTAAGCTAAGGAGGGACATTTATGAAGATTCACATCGTTCAAAAAGGAGACACATTATGGAAGCTCTCCAAAAAGTACAATGTCGATTTTGAACAGCTAAAAGCAGCCAATGATCATTTATCTAACCCAGATATGATCATGCCAGGAATGAAAATTAAAATTCCAACGGGGAGTGTTCCTGTTAAAAAGGAGCAGCCGTTAGATGCTCTCGTAGGAATGGCTAAGAAGAAAGAAGCTCCTATCGTTAAAAAAGAGGAACCAGTTACTCCGCCGGTAAAAGAGAAACCAATCGTTGCACCAAAACCGCCGGAAAAACCAAAGGAAATGCCAATGCCAGAAATGCCTCCAATGATGATGCCAACGGCACCGCCGCCACCACCACAGCCGCAGCCTATTACTGCAAAACAAATGCAAGAATTTAATATGAATTTTAACATTTATAAGCCGCAACCGTATCAACCAGCACCTAAAGTGCCCAAACCACCAAAGCCAGTTGCTCCAAAGGTTGAAAAACCAATGGTAAAGCCAGAACTTCCGAAAAAACAGCCAATTAAACAAGAAATGCCGAAAAAACCAGCAGTAATGCCAAAAGAGCAGCCGATGAAAATGCCAACTATGCCAAAGGAGGAGGCAATGATGAAGCCTCAAATGAAGCCTCAAATGGCACCGATGGATCAAATGGCGCCAATGCCGCAAATGGCACCGATGCAACAACAAATGGCACCAATGCCGCAAATGGCGCCTATGCAACAGATGGTCCCATGCCCGCCATATTATCCAGTATCCCCAGTTTTACCAGGTTGTGCTCCTTGTGGCAGTGGTGGACAGTGGGTATATGGGCAACCAATGGCTCCAAGTTACGGACAGCAAATGATGATGCCGCAACAAGCTATGCCACAGCAACATCATCAGATGATGCCACAACAAGGGATGCCACAGCAACATCATCAGATGATGCCACAACAAGGGATGCCACAGCAACATCATCAGATGATGCCGCAACAAGGGATGCCACAGCAACATCAACAGATGATGCCACAACAAGGGATGCCACATCAACATCAACAGATGATGCCACAACAAGGGATGCCACATCAACATCAACAGATGATGCCGCAACAAGGGATGCCACATCAACAATTTGCACCACAAACACATGATATGGACGAAATGCAACCGTGGACTGGGATGGCACATTCTCCACAACTTCCAGGATCTCATCACCAAGCTAGTATGCCTGGAGCAATGACAGGTCCAAGTCAGCCGATGAGTCCTCAGATGCCTCATCAGTTCCAAGAGTTTGACGACTTTGATGATTAATGATTAATTAATTATTTTATATAGGAAGAGACAGTTATTAGGCTGTCTCTTTTTTTGGTTGTTTTCGTATACATCATTGCTTATTGTTTTTTGGACCGTAAGCCAAGCATTGGCACGGCTTATGGTTCAAAGGAAGACCCTAACTAGGTCAGTCACCAAAACTATTCTTAAACAAAGTTTACGAAAAAAAGCCATGAACAGGATGAAAATTTTGAGAGTTAAAGCCCTTGTTTTTACTTCTTTTCCTACATATTAACAGATTAAAAAGGATCACAAAATGCCACTATAAGTGGTGAAAGGAGGAGATACAAATGCGAAAATTCGCGATCACAATTACTGCAGCAACAATGATAATAGGTGGTTTAGCTGGATGTGGTGTCGATAATCAAGCAAGAGATATGGGTGGCGCTGGTGCAGCTAACCGAGAGATTGGTTATACAGATGCTGGCAGACAAGGTGCTGCTGGAGCAGGTGCTCATGGTGAAGTTGGATTATTTGGTCAAGGCCGTGGAGCTGGAATGGCTGGACAGGGAGCTGCTGGAGCAGGCGCTGGAGCAGGTGCTGGTGGCGGATTGTTCGGTGGTGCTGGATTTGGCGGCGCTGGAGCAGGAACTGGAACTGGAACTGGTGGACACGGGATGACAGGAGCTGGAGCTGGAGCTGGAGCTGGAGCTGGAGCTGGAGCTGCTGGCGGTCGTGGAGTAACTGGTGCTAGATGGACAGGGGAAGGTCCAATCACGGATATGTTTACACCAAATAATCGTGCTGGACGTCAAGGTATTACTGGTTATGGCGTTGAACAACGTCAAGGGCAAGGTATCCGTGGTGGTCAATTAGGAGTTAACGACCGTGGAGCTGGCCTAAGAGGCACAGATAGAACGATAAACCAACGAATTACAGGACCTAACTACGACATGCGTGGAACAGGTATGGGTGGTGCAGGATTCACTGGACGTGGCATGGCTGGAAGAACAGGTATGACTGGTGCTGGAACTGCAGTACCGCATGGAACATTAGATGATGCTCATACTGGAATGGGCGGAGCTGCAACGCGTGGTGCTGCTATCCAAGGTAAAGCTGGTACTCGTGGAGCCGGTATGCACGGCCAAGCTGGGACTCGTCAAGGGGCTACAGGTATTACTGGTGGAAACCGTGAAGGTATGGTAGACCAACGTGGAGTATTACGTGGTCAAAATCGTACAATGAAAGGTCAAACTACAGCTAATTATCACCGTGGATATGATGGACAAACAGTTCAAGAAATTGAACGTTCTGTAGAAAATATGGACGGTGTTAGAGATTGCCGTGTAGTTATGCATGACGATGAAGTTGTAGTTGCAGTTGAAGCAACAGATAAACAAAATCAAGCTAAACTAGAGGAAAAAGTTGAGAACAACATTGAAAACATGGTACGTGGTAAAAACGTTCATGTTGTAACAGATAAAGATGCTATGACACGTGTTAGAACAATGGACGACCGTTTACGTGGCGGGGCAGCATTTGATGAAGTAGGTGCTACTTTCACTGAAATGGTAAGAGACTTGGGACGTGCAGCAGGTCGACCGTTTGAACGTACACGTAACTAGTTGTATTTAGATTATTAAGTTGAGCAGGAGATCAATTCTCCTGTTCAATATACATAACTACTTCTGTGTACTAGCATGTTCAGTAATGGTAAATTTATACCTTAACTTCATAAAAGCTTAAACAATTGGAATGGATTTCATCACTTTACGGATAAAAGCATTTATTCATGGCTAGAATAATCATGAATAAATGCTTTTATTTTTTATATGGTGGTGATTATATGAAGGGCGGTCAAATCATTAAGAAAATATCAAAAAAATATATGGTTGTAGCTGTCCTATTTTCTTTAAGTTTTGTCCTGCTTTTAGGTTTTCAAACAGGAAGCGTAAAGACCATTCAACCTCATGCTTCTAAGTCAGCAGTTCCAGTAATGAAAATGGTTGAAAATGAAGACTCAGGGCCCAAAAAGGTACAGGTCAAATTACAACGTGTATATTTAGATGGTGAAATAAGTGAAGAAGTAGTAGAAGAAACCATTTGGTCTATGGAAGATTTTTGGGCATTTTATGATCAATGGTTACTGGTGGATCAAAATGAAGAAGAAATTCTTTTTAAACAGGAGATAGATGATATATCACCGTTATTAAAAATTAATGGATATTTTGGTATTTCAGAAGATGGAGTTTTAAATATTTATGAAGGAAAACCAGATGATCAAAAAATCATCCAGTCGTTCTTCCAAATAAATACGAAAAAATTAAAGAGTCATCACGAAAGTGAATTAAAAAATGGAATTCCGGTAATGTCACGTGAAAATTATCAGGAAGTTTTAAAAATATTAGAGAAATATGCAATAACAGAAATGTAAAGAGACGTGATAACTTCACGTCTTTTTTATGTTTAATGTTGTTACTTGTGTTAAAGGATTCGAGAAAGCGTGAACGAAAAGCACATAATGATGAGCAGTAAAGGAAAAAACTAGGAGAATGCAGTAACCAAAAGCAGAGAATAGTGTGCGCTAAAGGGAAAAATACGAGTAAATCAAGAATCTCCTTCAACAGAACATTACACTTAGCCTTAGGGGCGAAGGTTGTGTTTACACTATATGAAAAAGGTTGATTATGATAAGATAGAAATACATGTTCGTTTTTTTACATAAGATTAGAATATGCTGAACTTAGTAATTAATGTTTAACAAAGATGGCAGTAAAAGGGAGAGAGTCGGTTGTTTGATTATATTCAAGGAAAAGTAGACCATATAGATGTTCAATATATCGTAATTGAAACTCACGGGATAGGATATCAAATTCATTGTCCTAACCCTTATATATTCCAAAAAGAATTAGATGAAGACTGTAAAATTTATACATACCAACATGTCAGAGAAGATTTAATCCGCCTTTACGGTTTTCAAACAAGGAAAGAGCGACACTTATTTGAAAAGCTATTAAATGTCTCTGGAATTGGACCAAAAGGTGCTTTAGCTATTCTTGCTTCGGGCCAACCCGAACAGCTGGTTAATGCAATTGAAGAGGAAGATGAAAAGTTTCTCGTGAAATTTCCTGGTGTTGGTAAAAAGACGGCAAGGCAAATCATTTTAGATTTAAAAGGTAAATTAGATGAATTTGCATCAAATCTTTTTCAACAAGATGTATCGGAAGCATTTAGTAAGCCTAAGAACAATATTGCGTCAAAGGAGCTAGAAGAAGCTGTTGAGGCGTTAAAAGCATTAGGCTACGTGGATCGTGAAATTAATAAGATTGTTCCACAGCTGGAAAAAGAACAGACGACAACGGATCAATACATAAAAAAAGCACTACAACTCATGCTGAAGCTATAATAACAATCGGACAGGAGGAAAAACTGTGGAAGAACGTATAATTTCTGCACAATCGCAGATCGAAGAAGACATGATTGAGGGCAGTCTCCGTCCGCAACAATTCTCTCAGTACATTGGGCAGGAGAAGGTTAAAGAGAACCTTAAGATCTTTATTGAAGCGGCAAAAATGCGTCAAGAATGCTTAGATCATGTCCTCTTATATGGCCCGCCAGGACTTGGTAAAACAACCTTGTCTGCTATTATTGCGAATGAAATGGGAGTTCAGATGAGAACGACTTCCGGTCCAGCTATAGAAAGACCAGGTGATTTAGCGGCCGTATTAACAGCTTTAGAACCTGGGGATGTCTTGTTTATCGATGAAATTCACCGGTTAAACAGGGTGGTTGAAGAAGTGTTATATCCTGCGATGGAAGACTTTTGTATTGATATTGTTATCGGTAAAGGACCAACAGCTAGATCAGTACGTTTAGACTTACCACCATTTACACTTGTTGGTGCAACGACAAGAGCAGGGTTATTGTCAGCACCATTGAGAGATCGTTTTGGCGTTTTATCAAGGCTTGAATTTTACAATGAAAAAGAACTGTCTCAAATTGTTATACGCACTGCAGACATTTTAGAAGTAGAACTAGGAGAAGATGCTGCACTAGAAATTGCAAGGAGATCTCGAGGGACACCTAGGATTGCTAACCGATTGCTCCGCCGAGTCCGTGACTTTGCCCAAGTACAAGGAGATGGGCAAATAACGGCATCCTTAGCTCACCACGCTTTAGAACGTCTGCAAGTCGACCGTTTAGGATTGGATCATATTGATCATAAATTATTAATGGGGATTATTGAAAAGTTTCGTGGTGGTCCAGTCGGTATTGATACGATTGCAGCCACAATTGGTGAGGAACCAGAAACAATTGAGGAAGTGTATGAACCATACCTTCTTCAAATTGGCTTTTTACAAAGAACTCCCCGTGGAAGAGTAGTTACACCTTTAGTCTATAACCATTTTCAAATGGAGGTGCCAGAAGCTTGAGCAATATGCCTAAGCTGTTAATTACGATTGGTGTCATTTTAATCGTAATCGGAATTTTGTGGCAAGTAGGGGGAAGAATATTACCTCTGGGAAAGTTGCCAGGTGACATCTTAATTAAAAAGGAAAATGCTACTTTCTATTTTCCAATTGTTACTTCCATTGTTTTGAGTGTAGTGATTTCACTTATTTTATTGATCATCGGACGATTTCGTTAGGTTGTACTTGTGTTTAAGTTTTCGTTTATGTATGCTAATAAAGATTGACATCTGATCATTTTGAAAAGGAACGAATAAAATGAATGTAAACGACTTTGACTTTCACTTACCAGAAGAATTAATTGCTCAGACCCCTTTACTTGATCGAACGGCATCACGGCTGCTTGTTTTGGATAAAGAAACGGGTGAAATAAAAGACCAACACTTCTACGACATCGTAGACTTTTTTAACGAAGGAGACTGTCTTGTATTAAATGATACGAGGGTTCTTCCTGCTCGGCTGTTTGGAATAAAAGAAGATACAGGAGCTAAAGTAGAAGTTCTTCTTCTCAAACAATTAGAAGGTGACTCTTGGGAAACGCTAGTAAAACCAGGCAGAAAGGTGAAAGAAGGGACTACACTCGTTTTCGGTGAAGGAAAGCTTCGGGGCATCTGTAAGCAGAGTCTTGATCATGGTGGCAGAATTATCGAATTTCAGTATGAAGGGATTTTTCATGAAATATTAGATTCTCTTGGTGAAATGCCTCTTCCACCTTATATTAAAGAACAGCTTGAAGATCAAGATCGTTATCAAACCGTCTTTGCTAAACATCGCGGGTCAGCAGCTGCACCAACTGCAGGGCTACATTTTACTGAGGAACTTCTTGAGAAGCTTCGAGAAAAGGGTGTACACCTTGCTTTTATTACGTTGCACGTAGGTTTAGGTACATTTAGACCCGTTAGTGTCGAGAGTATTGAAGAGCATGAGATGCATGCTGAGTTTTATCAAATGACCGAAGGAACAGCTGCGCTTCTTAACGAGGTAAGGAAACAAGGTGGAAAAATTACTGCTGTAGGAACAACGTCCGCCCGAACACTAGAAACGATTGCCAGCCAACGTGATGGAGAGTTTGAAGCGGCTTCAGGATGGACGGATATTTTTATTTACCCTGGGTATACATACCGTGGCATTGACTCTTTAATTACAAACTTTCACCTTCCAAAGTCAACACTAGTCATGCTCGTATCGGCATTGGCAGGAAGAAAAAATATACTTTCAGCTTACGAACATGCGGTCCGAAATAAATATCGCTTTTTTAGTTTCGGTGACGCTATGTTTATTAGAGAAGGAGGGCAACGTTAATTGTCTGCCGTAACCTATGAATTAATTAAAACGTGTAAACAGTCTGGAGCTCGACTAGGAAAAATTCATACTCCCCATGGTGTAATTGAGACACCGATTTTTATGCCAGTTGGGACATTAGCAACAGTGAAGACGATGAGTCCGGAAGAATTAAAAGAAATTAACGCACAAATTATTTTAAGTAATACGTACCACCTTTGGTTGCGACCAGGTCATGATATCGTTAAAGAAGCAGGTGGTTTACATAAATTTATGAACTGGGACCGTCCCATCTTAACCGATTCTGGTGGATTTCAGGTCTTCAGCTTAAGTGATTTACGTAAGATCGTAGAAGAGGGTGTCCATTTTAGAAATCATTTAAGTGGAGAGAAGTTATTCCTTAGTCCTGAAGGCGCGATGGAGATCCAAAATGCGTTAGGACCAGATATTATGATGGCGTTTGACGAGTGCCCACCATACCCTGCAGAATATGATTATATGAAAAGCTCTGTTGAACGGACGAGCCGTTGGGCTGAGAGGTGTTTAAAGGCTCATAAACGACCAGAGGACCAGGCGTTATTCGGAATTGTCCAAGGTGGAGAATATGAGGAACTCCGTAAGCAAAGTGCTGCTGATCTCGTCTCACTGGATTTTCCGGGCTATGCAATTGGCGGTTTATCCGTAGGTGAACCGAAAGATGTTATGAATCGAGTGTTGGAATTTACTACACCACTTTTACCGACAAATAAGCCTCGTTATTTAATGGGGGTAGGTTCACCGGACGCTCTTATCGATGGTGCCATTCGAGGAATTGATATGTTTGACTGTGTATTACCGACACGTATTGCCAGGAATGGTACATGTATGACTAGCACGGGACGTCTTGTTGTTCGTAATGCAAAATATGCTAGAGATTATCGACCTCTTGATGAAAATTGTGATTGTCATGTATGTAAAAATTATAGTCGTGCCTATATTCGACATCTTGTAAAATGTGAGGAAACTTTCGGATTTCGACTTAGCTCTTACCATAATCTTTATTTCCTGATAAAATTAATGGAACAAGTGAGACAAGCAATTCGTGAAGACCGTCTTCTTGACTTCAAAGAAGAGTTTTTCGAACAATATGGATTTAATAAGCCTAATGCGAAAAACTTCTAAAATCGTTCAAAGAAAATGATCGTATGATCGTCTTTTTGAACAAAACGAAAAACATTATACTTTATAAAGGGGGGAAATTAACATGGAAATGCTAGGTACTATTTTACCGTTGCTGCTGATGTTTGCAATCTTCTGGTTTTTACTCATTCGTCCACAGCAAAAGCGTCAAAAAGCAATTCGTGAAATGCATGCAGCCTTACAAAAAGGTGATAAAATTATCACAATTGGCGGCATGCATGGTGTCATCGATTCAATCGACGAAGACATCATGGTTATTCTTGTAAACGATAACCGTAAGCTTACGTTTGATCGTAACGCGGTACGTGAAGTTGTAAACCCAGATTGATCTACATAAAAGAGACTGACTCTTAAGGCTTAAATCTACGGTGTGTAGAAGTAACTGAGCCTTAATATAGTCAGTCTCTTTTTTTGTTTGTATAGATAGGTACAGTTTATTGTTTGAGGTAAAGATTGTAGCATGGAAATAAAAAAACTGTCCCTTAAGTTATAGCATTCTTAAAAGACAGCTTGTTTCATTTTTAAAAGATAAGAAAGCATAAAATTTGAAGATGTCTAGCTCCAGTGTTGAGCGACTAGCGAGGCTTCGCAAAACGGGCGCTTGCGCTTTTTTTATTTTCCTAAATTAACGCCTATTATTCCACCGAAGACCGAAGCGAGTAAATAGCCGCCATGATATAAATACTGTTCCATAGTAAAGGTTGAATTGTATCCTAAATATTGGATCAATAATGTGATTACTGTAAATAAAAGCGCAGTACCTGCTCCTACCATCCACCCCTTTTCTTTGGCTTTAACACCAGCAATCATTCCACCGATGAAAAGTGCTAAAAAGGATACGATAAGAATAAACCAAGAAAATGATGCTTCAGTTAAAGAACTGAATGATAATATTAATGAAATAACAAAGCTAAAGGCAACAGCAATAAACAATACACCGATTAGACCATAAAGCATGGATCCAAATATACCACGGTATGCCAATGAAATCTCTCCTTTCAATCATTCATTTATAGAGGATGTTCAAAAAGTCCGGGCAAAATCTCTGTCAGTAGAAGATCTTCGACTAACCCCCCCACGTCCTGTGGGAACGTCGAAGTCACCACGTCCTGTGGAAGCTCGTTGGTTTGTTGCTGCGTTCCTCACGTATTAATAACATACGCTGTGGTACTCGCAACTGCACCGCCTCGAACTTCTTGGATCTTTTGTCCTCCTTTTTGAACACGCACTTATACAGTTAATACAGCTTATTCATGCTTGGCCAAACATAGAATAAACTTTTTGAAAATTGTTTGGTTTTTTAATACTTGGTTGCAAATTTGTCTGTATTTTAGGTATGCGTGAAGAGCGATGCATTCGCATGCTAACCGTTCAAAACAAATAGCAACCTTTGAGAAAAAGGGCCTCTAAAAAAAACACATGAATGGGACATCCCTAACATAGGATGGTAGAAATAAGAGGAGAGGAAAATTCAGCATGGAAGTGACCTTAGCCTTTATCATTTTTATCATCAGTTACATATTCATCATTAGTGAGAAAATTAATCGGGCATTAGTGGCCTGTTTAGGTGGAGTAGGAATGCTTTTTGTTGGAATTATCGACTTGGATGGAGCTTTCCTGCAATATATTGATTGGCATACAATCTCGTTACTGTTAGCGATGATGATTTTAGTTTCTATAACTAGTCAAAGTGGTTTTTTCGAGTACATTGCCCTTCATGTTGCCAAATACGTTAATGGTAGACCTATTCCACTTCTTATTTTAATATCACTGATGACTGCATTGGGTTCTGCTTTTTTGAACAATGTAACGATGGTTTTATTAGTTGTTCCCATCATATTAACTCTAACTAAGCTGCTAAAGCTCAATGCTGTCCCTTTTTTGTTGTCGATCATACTGGCATCTAATATTGGAGGAACGGCTACTTTGATTGGAGACCCACCCAATTTGATGATTGGGCAAGCTGTAGATCATCTAACGTTCAATGATTTTCTTGTACATCTAGGGCCTGTGGTCCTACTCATTTTTATAGTTGTTATGTTAGGGTTGGTTGCGTATTATCGTAATTCTTTGCAGGTTACATTAGAGGATCAATCGAAATTAGAAAGAGTGCGTCCGAAAGATTATTTAAAGGATAAAGTTTTATTATTTAAATCCATTTCGGTTTTAAGTCTTACGACGGTAGGCTTTATCATTCAACCTCTTTTGAACGTGGATATAACGAGCATTGCAATGGGTGGTGCGCTGCTACTCATGCTGTTAACCTATCAACAGCAAGATGTAGAAGAGGTATTTAAGTCGATTGAGTGGGTAACGTTATTCTTTTTTATCGGGTTATTTATGCTTGTGGGTGGAATTAAAGAAGTTGGCTTGATCGATGAAATGGCAAAGTCAATTATTTATTATACAGAAGGTGACTTACCAAAAACTGCTATCTACATCTTGTGGGGATCTGGTATACTTTCTGGCTTTGTTGATAATATTCCGTTTGTAGCAGCAATGATCCCAGTTATTCTTGAGTTTCAGAGTTATGGAATGACGAACTTAGATCCTTTATGGTGGTCACTAGCTTTAGGTGCTTGTCTAGGAGGGAATGCAACACTAATTGGCGCGACAGCAAATGTGATTGTTGCAGGTCTTGCTGTGAAAGCGAAACAATCTTTTAGCTATCTAGAGTTTTTAAAAGTAGGTGCGCCGGTTGCTCTTGTCTCGTTTATTATTTCCACAATTTATATTTATTTTCGTTATTTGATTTATTTTTAGCGCTCTCCCATTATGCGTGAAGCTAAAAACGGTGCAAAAGCAACAAATTTTATGTGAATAGCCATTTTTAAAACAATTTATATTGAGAAACTGAGTCCAGATAACACTTTGAACTTGTTACCAAAAGCTTCATCTCATGTTCTAACTGTCTAAGGTAAAAATAAACCTAAGTTTCCTTGTTATAAGGGAGGACTAGGTTTATTTTGCTTTAGCTTTTATTGTAGCTTTATGACGTACGTAGGAGTGAGATGAAGGGAGGCGCGATCACTTGGATTTTTCAACGATAATTTTACGGACAATCTTTATATATTTTATCATTCTGTTTATTTTTCGTTTTATGGGTAAACGAGAAATTGGTCAGTTATCAGTCCTTGACTTTGTCGTGTCAATTATGATTGCAGAGTTAGCGGTAATCTCAATTGAAAATATTCGTGTCCCGATGCTACATACCATCATTCCGATCGTCGTACTTTCTTTAATTCAAATTTTCTTTGCATTTATTTCACTAAAAAGTGAGAAATTACGAAAACTTGTAGATGGTAAGCCATCAGTGTTAATCAACCAAGGAAAAATTGATGAAGGAGAAATGAGAAAGCAACGGTATAATTTTGATGACTTACTCGTTCAACTCAGGCAAAACAAAGTAAGTAAATTGTCTGATGTGGAGTTTGCTATCCTTGAGCCTTCAGGTAAGTTATCGGTTATTGAAAAAGATAAAGACCGTCCAGATGATCAACAGCCAAGATTACCATTACCAGTAATTCTCGATGGAAAAGTAAATGAAGATCATCTCGAACAACTCGGTAAAACGCCATTATGGTTAAGACAACAATTACGGAAACTCGGTTATCGAGATGTTAAAAAAATCTCTTATTGTGCTATACACGATGACGATAGCTTCTTTATTGATTTAAAGGATGAAAAATAAGAGCTAGCCCTCCTTTATTTAACGAAATGGAGGGGAGCTACACTCCGTTCTTGGGCTTGTATAATTAAAAAAACGGTCCAATATAGTACATCCGTACAAGCAATAGGCTCCTTTCTGCAATAGGATGCAGTAGTAACAGAAAGGAGGAGACAGATGGATTATTATCAAATGTGTTGTAAGCACCAAGGAAAAGTTGTTACTATTTATGAAAAATGTGGACGTAGGCATTATGGCCGTATCGTTAATGTAGATCATCAATTCGTTTATATCGAACCCGTACAACCACGTTCTGGGGGACTTGGTGGGTTTAGTTATGGGTTTTATGGAGGATATGGACCTTATGGTTACGGCGCTGGTTATGGATACGGGAGGTTCGTACCCATTGCATTAGCGGCAATTGGAGGTTTTGCCTTAGCAAGTGCCTTCTTCTGGTGGTAAACCATAAGTGGTACCACAGCAGTAAACCGTACCACAGTAAACGGTACCAGGCACCTTTAACACATCAGTTCGTTAAAGGTGCCTGGTACCGATTTTTTTACGCTTTTGTGAATGGGGCTAGCCATTTTCCGATAAATGGTACCCGAATGATTTCTTCCTTTTTGATTAGACCAAGTACGATTAGGAGGAAGCCGTAGAACAGGCCAACAATCGATAGAGAGAGCAGGGTCTTAACAAGTAAGCCCATCGATAAGAATGCATGTTCATATAAGAGCATTCCAACGGATCCAGTCGCTATCATTGCAAGTAGCGATTTACCGACTTCTCGAACATGTAACGTAAAGCTTAATACTTTAACGATAGAAGCAAAGTGTAACAGTGTGACAAGGACCATACCAATAACAATCGCTAAGGCAGCACCCATTATTCCAAGCTCTGGTCTAGTTGCAAGAACAAATATTGCAGCTGTTTTAATGACGGCTCCGAATAAGCTGTTCATCATCGCAGCTTTTGCTAAATTTAAAGCTTGCAAAGTCGCTTGTAATGGCCCCTGAAAATATAAAAAGATGCTAAAAGGTGCCATGACTTGTAGATAGATCGCTGTGTTTGGAGCATTATACATCAAAGACATAATCGGCTCTGCAAATATATATAAAACGACAACAGAAATTCCACCTGATATAAGGGCAAGTCGTAAAGCTTGGTCCAAACGATGATTAATTAATCGGTATCTTTTTTGTGCGGCTGCTTCACTAATCGCTGGGACGAGAGAAACAGATAAAGAATACGTGATAAAAGTTGGTAATAAAAGCAATGGAATGACAAACCCTGCAAGCTCACCGTACTGCTTAGTGGCAACGACTGTTGCAACCCCAGCAATCGCAAGACTTTGAGCAACAACAATCGGTTCAAAGAAAAAAGCAATGGATCCGATTAGTCGACTACCTGTTGTTGGAAGCGCGATACTCATCAGTTCATTAAATGTCGTTTTTCCTTGACGTAAGTAATCCATAAAGCCTCTACGAATTCGAATGCGCTTATTCGTTTTAAACATAAACAACATATAAAAGAGTGAAGCAAGTTCTCCAATAACGACAGAAACCATTGCTCCAGCCGCAGCGTATTCAACCCCGTAAGGTAAAAACGCACTTGTCATAACAGCTACTAGTGTAATTCGTACAACTTGCTCAATGACTTGAGAAAAAGCGGTAGGCCTCATATTTTGACGCCCTTGAAAATATCCTCTAAGCACACTCGATAAAGCTACAATTGGAACAATCGGTGCAATGGCAATCAGGGGAAGGTAAGCTCGTTCATCTGTTAATAACGTTTTAGCAATGATAGGTGCAAAAGCAATCATAGCGGTAGTAAAAATCCCACTTAGAATTCCTGTCGTTGCTAGTGAAACAACAAGAATTCTTTTTATCTTTTTGCGGTCTTTTTTAGCTTCTGCTTCCGCCACTAATTTCGAAATCGCAACAGGCAACCCTAATTGTGTAATGGTGATTACGAGTAGGAGGGTCGGTACGGCCATACTATAAAGCCCTACACCTTCAGCACCCATAATTCTAGCGACTACAATTTTATTTATAAACCCTAAAATACGTGTAATTAGTCCAGCTAATATTAAAATAATCGTACCTTGTATAAAGGTTTGTTTTGACATGTGAGAAGCCCTACTTTCTAATAATGTGGTCTATGTCTACATTCATTTATATGCAAGTAAGGTGGTCAAGCATGACAAGTTGTTCGGTGAAAATAATAACTGGAAAAATAAATTGACATAACTGTTAGAAAGTGAGAAGATGACTTTTGATTCTGAATGTTGACAGCATAAACAAAACAAGCTGTACATAAATTGAAATACATCTCATTGTTAAAGGGGATTTAATATGTTTGAGTGGAAAAATATCTTTCGCGGTATGATGATTGGGATATCTGACCTTGTCCCTGGTGTAAGTGGGGGAACGATTGCTGTTATCCTAGGAATTTATGATCGTTTAATTGCAGCAATTAGTGGTTTCTTTAGTCGAAAGTGGAAAGATTATCTGGGCTTTTTAATTCCTTTAGCCATCGGAGCAATATTAGCAGTTTTTCTCTTAAGTCATCTAATTAAATGGTTGTTAGCGTACTATCCACAGCCGACTTATTTCTTCTTTCTAGGTTTAATAGGCGGAATTATTCCTTACCTATTTAGCAAGATAGATTATAAGAATACGTTTAAGCCTGCACATTATTTAGTTCTAGTTGTGTCTAGTATTGCTATTGGATCGACAGTCTTCTTTGTTGAAAGAGAAAGTCATACATTAATTGAAACGGTGACAGCTTCATCTGGACTAGTCTTTTTCTTCTCGGGCTGGATTGCAAGCATGGCGATGCTATTACCTGGAATAAGTGGATCTTTTGTCTTGTTATTAATAGGTGTATATCATTCTGTTATTCACGCCGTTGCGGAGTTAAACCTATTGATTATACTTATTGTTGGGGCAGGAGTAGGGGTTGGCTTAATTGTGAGTAGTAAGATCATTCGTTTTTTACTTAAGACGTTACCCGTTTTCACATATGCTTTTATCATTGGAATGGTCATCGGGTCCATCGTAGTCATTTTCCCTGGAATCGAAAATAACATAATGTTACTGATCGTTAGTATTGTAACGTTTATTGCTGGTTTTTCTGTAGCTACCTTCTTTGGCAAAATGGAAACCAGTCGTAATGGAAAACTGTCCTAAGGGGCAGTTTTTTTTTATGGACACCGGGAACAACATTGCTGATTAAAACCAAAAGCGGCGAATGATAAGCGGTAGAGGGAAAAATTAGGAGAAAACGTGAACGGAAAGCGGCGAATGATGAGCGGTAGAGGAAAAAGTTAGAAGAACGTGTTAACCAAAAGCTGTGAATGGTGAGCGGTAGAGGAAAAAACTAGGAGAACCCATCAACTAAAAACATGATCGGCGCACATAAAAGGAAAAACTCATGAAAATCCACGAACCAATTTTAGTCATTATTATATGATAGCAACGAAAATTCCCCAATGAACGAAAAATAAAAACCACTTGATTATAATAGTTTTTTTATCAGGAAAAAGATTATAATGGAAAAAAGGGGAAAAAGGAGAGTCGATCTTATGAAACAGCAGTTTGAAGTTTGGAAAGATGATGTCATGCCTGCTCTGCAAAGTAAAGTAGAAGAGTTTCAGATGCTTGGGTATAACAAAGCGACAGTAGATCACCTATGGAAAAGTGTGATGTACAAATTACGTAAGAAAAAGGATTATGTCCACCTCCATGAATTTGTTAATGTGATCTTAACCCTTCGTGCCCCGGATTATATGAATTATTTAACAGTAGAAAGTTACAATGCTACCGATTGGTTCGCCAATGAAGGAGTTATGGAAGAGTTAGTAGGAGAGGAGGACAAGTAAACCGCAATATTAACCTATAATTGACATGGAAAAAGTACAATAGCTATAATTGAACTATTGCTTATTTTATGGACAAGTATAATTGTTGTGATTGTTAAGGAGGAAGTACATACTATGGTGAAAAAAGGTCGTATTTTTACTTTTTTTCTCATTGTAATTATTCTTGGTGGTTTAATAAGTACGACCATTATGGGAATTGCAAAGGAAATTAAGTTAGGTTTAGATCTTCAGGGTGGATTTGAAATCTTATACCAAGTCAAGCCTGTCGATGAAGGCGGTGTCATTGATGATGATGTCCTCAATGCAACCGTTAGTGCTCTTAATCAACGTGTTAACGTTCTAGGTGTTTCAGAGCCATACATAACGATTGAAGGTGAAGACCGAGTCAGGGTTCAATTGGCTGGAGTAGAAGATCAACAAACCGCACGTGATTTACTAGCGACTGAAGCACAGCTAACCTTCCGTGACGTCGATGATGTTGTTAAATTAGATGGAGCGGATCTTCAAGAAGGCGGCGCACGCGTAACTTTTAATGAAGCGAACCAACCCGAAGTAGCGGTTACACTAAAAGATGCGAACCAGTTTGGAGAAGTAACGCGAGAAATTCGTGACCGTGCTCCACAAGGTGAAAACCTTCTTGTCATTTGGTTAGATTATGAAGAAGGCGATAGCTTCTATGAAGAAGTAGGAAAAGAAAATCCTAAATTTTTATCAGCACCAACGGTTAGGGAAGTTTTAAATACAAGAAATGTCGTTATCCAAGGAAACTTTACGATTGATGAAGCGACGTTTTTAGCAGAAGTACTGAATGCGGGTGCTCTTCCTGTGCAGCTTGAGGAGCTTTATTCTAACTCAGTTGGAGCGTCACTCGGTGAACAAGCGATGAAGAATACGATCTTCGCTGGATTTATTGGCGTAGCGCTTATTTTCTTGTATATGTTAATTTTCTATCGTTTTATGGGGACAATCGCAGTTATTACTTTATCCGTGTACATTTTCCTCGTCCTCGTTATTTTTAACTGGATGAATGCGGTATTAACATTACCAGGGATTGCTGCATTAATTTTAGGTGTCGGGATGGCAGTTGACGCCAATATCATCACATATGAACGAATTAAAGAAGAAATTCGTTCCGGAAAATCGATCATGTCAGCGTTTAAAGCTGGAAGTAGACGTTCATTATCGACGATACTTGATGCAAACATCACAACAATCTTAGCGGCTAGTGTCCTGTTTTACTATGGGACAAGTTCTGTACAAGGTTTTGCGATTATGTTAATTGTCAGTATTTTAACCAGCTTTTTAACAGCGGTTTACGGTTCAAGATTATTATTAGGGCTTTGGGTTAATAGTCGAATTTTTAACAAAAAGCCTCGCATGTTTGGTGTAAAGGAGAGTGAGATCAGTGAGCTTTAATTTTCATGACCGAACGATTGACTTTGTCAAACACCGTAAGAAGTTTTTCATCCTTTCTTTGGTCGCAGCTCTCGTTGGAGTTGTCTTACTCTCAACAGTTGGATTAAATCTAGGAATTGATTTTGAAAGTGGTTCACGAGTTGAAGTGGCGACAAATGAACCTGCTACAGCAGAGCAAATCATGGAGGACTTTGCTAGTATCGGTGAAGGGTATACCCCAGATGATATTACGATGGCAGGAGAACAAAATAATCTCGTCCACGCACGTTTCATAGGTCAGCTTGAACCGAATGAGATTGCTGAGATCCAAATCTACTTTAATGAAAAATATGGCGCTGAACCGAATGTAAGTACAGTATCTCCGATGGTTGGTAAAGAGCTGGCCCGTAACGCTTTAATTTCCGTAATGATCGCATCGGTTGGGATTGTTATTTATGTAGCGATACGTTTTGAGTGGCTTTATGGAGTTGCAGCGGTTGTGGCATTATTCCATGATGCATTCTTTATTATTGCTGTATTTAGCGTCGTACAGTTTGAGGTCAATGTTCCGTTTATTGCGGCTGTGCTGACGATTGTAGGTTACTCGATAAATGATACGATCGTTACTTTTGACCGCATTCGAGAAAATATGAATAAAGCGAAGCGTGTGAAATCATTTGATGATTTAGCAAATATAGTGAATGTAAGCTTAACGCAAACATTAGCTAGATCGATTAATACGGTTCTTACAGTAATTCTAGCTGCAGCTGCGATTTTCATTTTCGGCGGCGAAGCGATTCGCTCGTTTGCATTTGCCTTAGTTATCGGATTAGTAGCAGGAACGTATTCTTCGATTTTCTTAGCGGCTCAATTATGGCTCGTATGGAAGTCTAAGCAATTAGAGAGAAGAAAATTTAAAAGTAAGTCTCAAGCTGAAGGCGAAGTTTAAAGAATTAAGGTCACGGTGCATACCGTGGCCTTTTTGTTGGTATAATTTACTTATGTGCATTTTTACACGGAATAGAACGAATACGATGTTAATAAGATATTAAGAAGGTGACAGTATGGATGAAGATATTCGCTATCAGAAAGTGAAGATGGGTGCATGGATTGGGATTATCGCTAATATTATTTTAGCTATTATTAAAGGTGTCGTTGGTTTTCTATCTAACAGTCGTGCCTTAATTGCCGATGCTGTTCACTCAGCTTCTGATGTGGTAGGGTCAGTTGCTGTGCTGATTGGTGTTCGTGCAGCGAAAATGCCACCAGATCGCGACCACCCGTACGGACATGGAAAAGCTGAGTCTATTGCTGCAATTATTGTGGCAGTCCTTCTTTTTATAGTTGGTGTTGAAATTGCGATTGATGCTATAAAAGCTTTCTTTGAACCGATCGCGGTTCCAAAAGTGATAGCCATCTATGCTGTTATTTTTTCCATCGTTGTGAAAGAAATTATGTTTAGATATAAGTATCATTTGGGTAAGAAATATAGAAGTGAAGCGTTAATAACAGATGCTTGGCATCACCGTTCTGACGTTTTTTCGTCAATAGCAGCTTTACTTGGTATTGGTGGTTCCATTATTGGAGGAGCTGTCGGAATACCTTGGCTCGTCTATGCAGATCCAGTCGCTGGGTTATTTGTCTCGATATTAATCGTTAAAATGGCATGGAGTCTCGGAAGTCAGTCGATCCACAATACGTTAGATCACGTACTCCATGAAGAAGATACGGTAGAGATGAAAAAAGCGGTTACTTCAGTTAAAGGGGTTTTAAATCTTGACGAATTTTTAGCAAGAGAACACGGACATTACGTCATCATTGATTTAAAAATTGCAGTCGACCCTGAGATTACCGTTAAGGAAGGTCATGCGATTGGTAAAGCAGTAAAGAAGAGACTGCTTGAAGAAAACCATGTCCACGATGTGTTAGTGCATATTAACCCATATGAAAAAAATAAGGAGGGGATGTAAAATGCGCGGTCAATGGGGATTTATATTAGGAATTATTGCTGCACTAATTATAGCAATTTTTGCTGTTATCAATGTTGAAGCGGTTCGTGTCAATTATTTATTTGGAACGGCCGATTGGCCATTAATTCTCGTCATTATCGGGTCTGTATTAATGGGCGGGATTATTGTTGGCGCGGTAGGTATGGTTAAAGTTTACCAACTGCAACAGGAGAATAAGCGTCTAAAGCAAACGAACGCTACTAAAAATAGTCCAACGAATCAGAAGGAAAAAGACACTAGTCAAGATAAGCGAAAAAAAGAAGATAGTGTGCAAACGGAAGCGAAGGGAAAATAAAGCCGATCTCGCTGAAAGTTGTTATTCTGTATTATTAACTTTTCAATATAGCGAACGGACAGCATGTATTCCCTTTTTATAGAAAACTACCAGATTATTATTCATTGCCCCCCTCTGACCCCTCTTGTATAATAGTTAGGTCAAGGGGTGTTTTTTTTATGCTTAAATCAAACAAAAGATGGAAATTAGCACAGCTAGAACAAGAGAAAGTGGATTTATTAGTAAGTGAGTTGAACTTAACGCCAATTGTGGCAAAATTGCTCGTACTTAGAGGCATTGAAACGGTGCAGGCCGCCACACGTTTTTTATATAAAGAAGAAGTTTCATTTTATGATCCTTTCTTATTAGATGGGATGAAAGAAGCCGTTGAACGAATTCAGTTAGCGATTGAGAAAAATGAAAAGATTTTAATCTTTGGTGACTACGATGCCGATGGTGTTAGTAGTACATCAGTCATGGTTTATTTGATGCGGGAGTTAGGAGCCAATTTTAATTACTATATTCCAAATCGCTTTACTGAAGGATATGGACCTAATGAAGCAGCTTTTCGTCAAGCAAAGCTTGATGGCTATGATCTAATTATTACAGTGGACACAGGTATATCTGCTGTACATGAAGCAGAAGTAGCTAAAGAAATTGACATTGACCTAATTATTACGGACCACCATGAAGCACCTCCGCAATTACCGGATGCCTATGCGATTGTAAATCCTAAAAAGCCAGGGTGTACATATCCGTTCAAAGGCTTAGCGGGAGTAGGGGTGGCTTTTAAGTTAGCACATGCTCTACTAGATGAAGTGCCTGCCCATTTATTAGACATTGTAGCAATAGGGACGATAGCGGACCTTGTACCGTTAGTGGATGAAAATCGACTTCTTGCTAAAAAAGGAATTGAAGCGTTACAGCGCACGACGAAGCCTGGTTTAAAAGCATTAAAGAAGATAGCGGGTATCGATACTCAAGTAATGAACGCGGAACATGTCGGTTTTGCGATTGGCCCCCGTGTTAATGCAGCAGGCCGGCTTGATTCAGCTGATCCAGCGGTAGAACTTATGACGACGGATGATGAGTTAACTGGAAAAACAATAGCTGAAGAAATTGACCAATTAAATAAAGAAAGAAAAGCAATCGTCGATGAAATGGCAAAAGAGGCAATTGAACAAGTAGAAACACAGTTCCCACCTTCTAAGAATCATGTTTTGATCGTTGGAAAGGAAGGGTGGAACCCCGGTGTTATCGGGATTGTCGCTTCACGGTTAGTGGAAAAGTTTTATCGACCGACGATCGTGCTGAGCATCGATAGAGAAAAAGGTGTAGCAAAAGGGTCTGCTAGAAGTATTGAAGGGTTTGATATGTTTGTCAACTTATCTGAAAGTAGAGATATCCTTCCTCACTTTGGCGGACATCCAATGGCTGCTGGACTTACAATGAAAATTGAACATGTCGAAGAACTAAGACGTCGTTTAAATAAACAAGCAGATGCACTTCTCACGGAAGAGGATTTTATTCCTGTAACGAAAGTCGACCTTGTTGCGAAGCTAGATGAAATTTCACTAGATGTCATTAAGCAATTAGATGAGCTAGCTCCATATGGTGTAAGTAATCCGATACCAAAAGTCATGATAGAAGATGTGAGTATCGGACAAATCCGTCGAATTGGCAGTGATGAGAACCACTTAAAAGTTCTTTTTGAACAAGATGGAACAACGTTAGATGGTATCGGATTTCAACTAGGTTATATCCATCCCGAAATTAATCCAGCTGCGAAGGTTTCTGCGGTTGGTACGGTATCAGTGAATGAATGGAATGGACATTGTAAGCCGCAACTGTTTATTGAAGATGTTCAAGTAAACGAATGGCAGCTGTTTGATTGGCGGAATGCCAAAAAGTTAGCAGAGAATATCGCGTCTTTACCAAAACAAAAACGAAAATTAATTGCATTCCAATCTACTACGATGGATAAGCTAGGTTTAGACACTTTAAATGAAGAAGTTTGTTATGCTGAATCTGATGAGGTAAATATAGAAAATAAATATATAGTGCTGTTAGATTTACCTAGGTCTACCCAGCAATTAGAAGAGTTACTTCTGAAAGAAACTACAGGTCCCGAACGGATCTATTCAGTATTTTACCAAGAAGATTCAAACTACTTTTCAACACTTCCGAAACGAGAACACTTTAAATGGTATTATGCATTTTTATCGAAAAAAGGATCCTTCGATATGAAACGATATGGTCAACAACTAGCTGCACATAAAGGCTGGTCTAAAAATACGGTAGATTTTATGACACAGGTGTTTTTTGAATTAGATTTTGTTACAATAAACAATGGTATTATTAGCCTGCATCCTACCCCTTCGAAAAAAGGGCTCGACGAATCTGAGACATATCAGCGAATGACAGAACAGTCGAAGCTAGAGCAGCAATTTTTATATTCCTCTTATTATGAGTTGAAGCTCTGGTTCGATCAAGCAATAGACCAGGTAAGAAAAGTTAAGGAGTCGGTATAAGAGATGGATTTTAAACAGTATATTACGATTGTTGAGGATTACCCAAAAGAGGGTATTCGCTTTAAGGACATTACAACTTTAATGCAAGATGGACAAGCGTATAAAAAGGCGATTATAGAACTAGCGAATTTTGCTCGTGAAAAAAATGCCGACGTTATTGTCGGCCCAGAGGCACGTGGCTTTGTTGTCGGTTGTCCAATTGCTTTCGAATTAGAAAAGGGCTTTGTTCCTGTTCGTAAAAAAGGAAAACTTCCACGTGAAGTTATTTCTGTAGATTACGGATTAGAGTATGGAAACGATAGTTTAACGCTTCATAAAGATTCGATCCAAAAAGGGCAACGCGTAGTGATTGCTGATGATCTTCTTGCCACGGGAGGAACGATCGAAGCAACGATTAATATGGTCGAACAGCTAGGTGGAGAAGTAGTTGGAATTGCATTTTTAATTGAGCTAACTTACCTTGATGGAAGAGACAAGCTTAATAACTACGATGTATATACATTAACACAATACTAATAAGACAAACTGACTCTACTTAAGAGTCAGTTTGTTTTATATTGGTGTCTAGT
The DNA here is from genome assembly GCF_048323755.1 of Alkalihalobacterium sp. APHAB7. Lineage (NCBI taxonomy): Bacteria > Bacillati > Bacillota > Bacilli > Caryophanales > Bacillaceae > Alkalihalobacterium > Alkalihalobacterium sp. APHAB7. The sequence continues at coordinate 226,123 of NZ_JBLWFS010000002.1, read as the reverse complement.
TTTAGGTGCGATAGTATGGATATTGAACAAGTTCTTAATTGAGGGCTATAATTCTAGATTTTCGTCTAAAATATAAATGAAGTTCGACATTTTTCGTATTTTATCTTTACACATATAGGCTACTTAATGATATTATAAAGAAATATAGAAAAAATGGGACCAATTATGTAGGGATAAAAGGTGATTCCATGACGATAGATCAATTATTTGAAAAAGCAGAGCGCTATCTCTCAGAGAAAGATATGGCGTTTATTAAAAAAGCATATGCATACGCAGAAGAAGCACATAGTGAGCAGTACAGGAAATCAGGGGAACCGTATATTCACCATCCGATTCAAGTCGCTGGAATTTTAGTAGAGTTAGGAATGGACCCTGATACGATTGCAGCTGCTTTTCTTCATGATGTCGTTGAAGACACAGACGTAACGATAGAGGAACTGAAAGAAGCTTTTAATAGTGAAGTTGCAATGCTAGTAGATGGGGTTACAAAACTCGGGAAAATTAAATATAAGTCAAAAGAAGAGCAACAGGCAGAAAACCACCGAAAAATGTTTGTTGCGATGGCAAAAGATATTCGGGTTATTTTAATTAAACTAGCCGATCGTCTTCACAACATGCGGACATTGAAACATTTACCGCCTGAAAAACAACGTCGTATTTCAAACGAGACGTTAGAGATTTTTGCTCCATTAGCTCATCGTTTAGGGATTTCAACGATTAAGTGGGAGTTAGAAGACACAGCTCTTCGTTATTTAGATCCACAGCAATACTATAGAATCGTTAATCTAATGAAGAAGAAGCGTGCCGAGCGAGAGCAGTATGTAGATGAGGTTGTTAAGAAGATACGAGCTAACTTAAATGACATTCATGTCATTGCGGACATCTCAGGACGCCCAAAACATATTTATAGTATTTATCGGAAAATGGCGCTTCAAAATAAACAGTTTACTGAAATCTATGATTTATTAGCTGTTCGCATCATCGTGAAGAATATTAAAGATTGCTATGCTGTTTTAGGTGTAATTCATACGTGTTGGAAACCGATGCCTGGCCGGTTTAAAGACTATATTGCGATGCCAAAAGCAAACATGTATCAGTCCTTACACACGACTGTACTAGGACCGAGTGGTGATCCGTTAGAGGTTCAAATTCGTTCCGAAGAAATGCACCGAATTGCCGAATTCGGGGTTGCTGCTCATTGGGCCTATAAAGAAGGAAAACACGTAGGAAATGATGAAACACTAGAAACGAAATTAACTTGGTTCCGAGAAATTATCGAGTTTCAAAATGACTCACAAGATGCTCAAGAATTTATGGAATCACTTAAAATTGATTTATTTTCTGATATGGTCTTTGTTTTCACTCCAAAAGGTGATGTCATTGAACTTCCTAGAGGATCGGTACCTTTAGACTTTGCTTATCGGATTCACTCCGAAATTGGCAACCGTTGTATTGGGGCGAAAGTCAATGGGAAGATGGTTCCGCTCGATCATGCACTGAAGACCGGTGACATCATTGAAATTATGACGTCAAAACACTCTTATGGACCTAGTCAAGATTGGATTAAAATTACCCAAAGTTCACATGCGAAAAATAAAATCCGACAATGGTTTAAGAAAGAACGACGTGAGGAAAACGTTACTAAAGGTAAAGAAGTTATTGAGCGAGAAGTTAAAGCATTAGACTTAGACCCTAAAGATGTCGTTACAGCAGAAAACCTTGCTGAGGTTGCACAAAAATTTAGTTTTGCGGGCGAAGAGGATATGTTCGCAGCAGTTGGCTATGGCGGAATGAGCCCGAAACAGATTGTCAACCGTCTAGCTGAGAAATTTAAAAAGGATACTGAACCAGAACAAGAAGAACAATCTCTCGCGCAAGCAGTAGCAGAAATCCAAACGTTGGCACCTAAAAAGAAAACGAGTACAGGTGTAACAGTAAAAGGTGTCGATAATTTATTAATTCGTCTATCCAAATGTTGTAATCCTGTCCCAGGTGATGACATTATCGGATACATTACAAAAGGACGTGGAGTATCTATTCACCGTACGGACTGTCCTAACGTATTAACGGATGAAGCTAAAACCCGCCTGTTGGAAGTGGAGTGGGAAGCGAATCATTTAGAAAATAAAAATTATAACGTAGATATTGAAATTACCGGTTTTGATCGTAATGGTTTACTGAACCAAGTGCTCCAAGCTGTAACAGAATCAAGAACGACGATTAATGCAGTTTCAGGACGTTCGGATCACCGAAATAAAGTCGCAACGATTCATATGACGATTTTAATTCAAAATGTAGATCACTTGCATAAGGTTGTTGAAAAAATTAAGCAACTACCTCATATTTATTCAGTAAGAAGAATTATGCATTAAGGAGTTTTAATATGAAAGTCGTTTTACAAAGAGTAAGCGAAGCGTCCGTAAAGGTGAATGAAGAAGTGGTCGGAAAAATCGATTCCGGATTAATGCTTCTTGTAGGTATTACGCATGAAGATACGATTGACGATGTTAAGTATCTTACGGATAAAATTGTCAACCTGCGTATTTTTGAAGATGAAGAAGACAAATTAAATCTTTCTCTTTTAGATGTAGGGGGGCAAATTTTATCAATTTCTCAGTTCACATTATATGGTGATTGTAGAAAAGGGCGTAGACCCAACTTTATGGGAGCTGCTAAACCAGATGTAGCTGAACCTTTATATGAAACGTTTAATGAACAACTACGTCAAAAAGGCGTTCAAGTCGAAACGGGTGTTTTTGGTGCGATGATGGATGTACAACTCATCAATCATGGTCCAGTTACTCTAATTATTGATAGTCGGCAAAATTAACATGTTTTTCTTCCAAAACTGAAAGAATTAGATGACTTTTGGTTATGCTAGTTCTAGATGTTACTACGGAAGGAAGATTCGATGCGGACAAGTATGAAGCAAGAAGGCAGCGGAAGAAATGAACATCAGTTATTTCATGTGAACTTTCACGACTTTGTAGAAAAAGAAAACAGTAATACAAGTATGGAACTCGCAGATGAGTTTGGGTTATCTTTACGAGAAGTGAAGCAACTGAAGAAAAAGCTGGGACGAAACTAATAAAATTTATTGACAACTTTATTAAACATTCGTATGATAAAAAGCAAATGCAAAGACTGTCACAAACCGATGATGGGGAATAGTAGTTAAGGTGGCACATGTTAAGAGAGGAAATGCCGAGGCTGTAAGCATTTCTACATGGACCTTAATGAATGAACACTCCGTAGGTTTTTTTCTGAAAACTGTTCGTTAGTAGGAAAAAACGTAAGCAAGGCGTTAACTGCTTAAAGTGGAAGCTTAGGCTTCAATAAGGGTGGCACCACGGGTATAACTCTCGTCCCTGATTGATTTATGATCAGGGATGGGAGTTTTTTATATTGCAATGAAAACTAAGTGAAAGATAAAGTCTTAGTTGAAGCTAGGCAAGCTTTATTAGATGTTTTAAATGGGAGGGTCATGATGAGTATACATATTCCTAGAGGTACACAAGACATTTTGCCAGGAACTTCAGAGCTGTGGCAGTATGTCGAAGCAAAAGCACAAGATATTTGCCGTCGGTATAACTATAAAGAAATTCGCACACCAATTTTTGAACATACAGAGCTTTTTCAGCGCGGGGTTGGGGATACGACAGATATCGTACAAAAAGAAACGTATACGTTTCTGGATCGCGGTGACCGAAGCTTAACTTTAAGACCAGAAGGCACAGCTTCAGTTACGAGAGCGTTTGTAGAAAATAAACTATATGGAAATCCAGGACAACCGACAAAACTTTATTATATCGGTCCGATGTTCCGTTATGAGCGTCCACAGTCAGGAAGAATGCGTCAATTCGTTCAATTTGGCATTGAAGCACTAGGCAGTAATGATCCTGCAATAGATGCAGAAGTAATGGCACTTGCCATGGAGTTTTATCGAGAACTAGGCTTATCAGGATTAAAACTAGTTATTAATAGTCTTGGAGATACGGATAGTCGTATTGCACACCGTGAAGCACTAATCAATCATTTTAAACCGAGAATAAATGAGTTTTGTTCTGATTGTCAGCAACGTCTCGAGAAAAACCCACTACGAATTTTAGACTGTAAAAAAGATAGAGATCATGAATTGATGGCAACTGCGCCTTCGATCTTAGATTACTTAAATGAAGAGTCAGTCGCTTACTTTGAAAAAGTAAAACAACACCTCGATGCGATGGGTATTTCCTATGTCGTTGATCAGACATTAGTACGTGGGCTAGATTACTATAACCATACGGCTTTTGAGATTATGATTGAAGGTGAAGGGTTTGGTGCGATTACAACATTATGTGGCGGTGGCCGCTATAATGGACTCGTTGAAGAAATCGGTGGTCCTGAAACGCCAGGAATTGGCTTTGCTCTAAGTATCGAACGTTTGCTTATGGCACTAAAAGCAGCAAACATCGATATTCCAATCGAACAAACGATTGATTGTTACCTTGTTGCACTCGGTGAAGAGGCAAAAGACAAAAGTGCTAGTCTGTTGTTTGAACTGCGCAAAGCTGGGTTATCTGCTGAAAAAGATTACCTAGATAAAAAAGTTAAAGCTCAATTTAAAGCTGCCGATCGACTAGAAGCAAAGTTTACAGCTGTCTTGGGAGACAATGAACTGGCAGCGAATAAAATTAATGTGAAAGAAATGAGCACTGGAGAGCAAGTGGAAGTATCACTCGATGATTTTATTACATATATGCAAGATAGATTAAAGGAGGAGTAAGGATGATAGGAAGAACGCATCATTGCGGCCAAATATTAGAAGATACAATTGGAGAACGAGTGCAGTTAAAAGGTTGGGTACAAACTCGTCGTGACCTTGGGCAAGTTATTTTTATCGATTTACGAGATCGCTCAGGTATTGTTCAAGTCGTTTTTAACCCAGAAGTTTCAGCAGATGCTCATGCAATTGCAGACCGCGTACGTGGTGAATTTGTTTTAGATGTAGAAGGTACGGTTGTTAAACGTGAAGACGAAACGGTTAATGAAAAAATTCCTACCGGAAGAGTCGAAGTTCACGTTGATCAAATAACGATTTTAAACGCATCAAAACCGGTGCCGTTTCAAATTGAAGAAGATACAGATGCTTCTGAAGATGTTCGTTTACGTTATCGTTACCTAGACTTACGCAGACCAGATATGCAACACATCTTTAAAATGCGCCATCAAACGACGAAGTTAATTCGTGAAACATTAGATAATGAGCAGTTCTTAGAAATGGAAACACCAATGCTGACGAAAAGTACACCAGAAGGAGCACGTGACTATTTAGTACCAAGTCGAGTGCATCATGGTGAATTTTATGCACTCCCACAATCACCGCAACTTTTTAAACAGTTATTGATGGTTTCAGGGTTCGAACGTTATTATCAAATCGTTCGTTGTTTCCGTGATGAAGATTTGCGAGCAGATCGTCAACCGGAATTTACTCAAGTCGATATCGAGACATCGTTCATGGATAAAGAGGACTTACTTGCAATGATGGAAAACATGATGGCTAAAATCATGAAAGAAATAAAAGGGATTGAAATCTCAACTCCTTTCCAACGTTTAACGTATGATGAGGCAATGAACCGTTTTGGATCAGATAAGCCAGATACACGCTTTGGCTTAGAGTTATCAGAGTTAACCGACGTAATGAAAAACTCACAGTTCAAAGTGTTCGCAAATGCAATCGCTAACGGCGGAATTGTAAAAGGCTTAAACGTAAAAGGGGCGGCTACAAAACTAACTCGTAAAGAAATCGATGACTTAGCACATTTTGTAGCCATTTACGGTGCAAAAGGTCTAGCTTGGCTGAAAGTTGAAGAAAACGAGTTAAAAGGGCCAATTGCAAAATTCCTAAACGAGGAAGAGGTTGCCGGCATGCGTGAAGCGATGAATGCTGAACCCGGTGATTTATTATTCTTTGCTGCTGATAAGAAACAAGTTGTGTATGATAGCTTAGGTGCACTTCGTCTTAAATTTGGTAAAGACTTAGACTTAATAGACAAATCTAAATTCAATTTCTTATGGGTGGTTGATTTCCCACTTGTTGAATTTGATGAAGATGCTAATCGGTACGTCGCTCTTCACCACCCATTTACTAGTCCAAAAACAGAAGATCTACATTTGCTCGATACAGATCCAGGTCGAGTACGTGCAGAAGCATATGATCTTGTGTTAAATGGATATGAGCTTGGTGGAGGCTCCCAGCGTATTTATCAACGTGATGTACAAGAAAAAATGTTCACTGCTCTTGGTTTTTCTGAAGAAGAAGCAAAAGAACAATTTGGTTTCCTTTTAGATGCCTTTGAATATGGTACACCACCACACGGAGGTATTGCGTTAGGACTAGATCGCCTCGTTATGCTTTTAGCAGGCCGTAGCAACTTACGTGATACAATTGCTTTCCCTAAGACTGCAAGTGCAAGTTGTTTATTAACAAATGCACCAAGTTCGGTTAGTGAGGCACAATTACGTGAGCTGAACTTATCTATTGTTCCGAAAAAAGAGGAAGAAAAGAAAGTTCAAGTCTAAACTTTAAGTTGACAAAAATAGAATAGTCGCATTATAATCATAACTATTAAAATTCAAAAATTAATTGCAAAAATAAAACTTATCACGAGAGGCTGAGGGACTGACCCGATGACGCCCGGCAACCGGTTTGTATGCCAGACAAACAAAGGTGCTAATTTCAGCAGAGCGATTGCTCTGGAAGATAAGTGGAGGCGTTTTAAAAAAACCTTTCCCTTATCGGAGAGGTTTTTTTATTTGTGTACACATAAAAAAATAAACTAGTTCGGGTAGCTGTTTAAACAATACAGCCAGAACCAAGTAATAAAAATGAACGGCAGTGTGGAGGAGTTAACTAAGGAGTAAAAAAGTGTTTTATATAAGGAGGAGCTTGGGATGTTACATGTTGGGGTTATCGGTTTCGGAACAGTCGGTTCTGGTATTTATGAGCGGTTACTGAATTCAAAAGAAGAACTACAGACCATTTTTCAAAATGAGGTTCAGGTGACAAAAATTCTAGTGAAAGACGATACAAAAGATCGTGGTTATACGCATGTAAATGCACTTATAACAAGTGATCCAAATGAGTTTTTTAATCAACAGTACGATGTTGTATTTGAAGCAATTGGTGGAGTTGAGCCCGCTAAAGGTTATATTGTGAAGCTCATGCAATCAGGTACATCGATTATTACAGCAAACAAAGAATTAATTGCTAAGCACGGTAAAGAGCTTGAAGAGCTTGCTGGCCATTACAATGTTTACTTAGGGGTTGAAGCAGCTGTTGGCGGTGGAATACCAATAGTAAATAGCTTCAAAACGTTATTTTCTACAACACCTATTCATTCTGTGACCGGAATTTTAAATGGGACAACAAATTATATTTTAACGGAAATGAAAGAAAAAAATCGAACGTTTGCTGATGTGTTAGCTGAAGCGAAAGAGTTAGGTTATGCCGAGGCTGATCCTACAGATGATATTGAAGGATATGATGCTCTATATAAAATCCAAATTTTAAGTCGTCTGGCCTTTAACTCATGGCCAAATGAAACTAACTTTTCCTGTAAAGGAATTAGTGTCATTGAGGAGGAAGCCATTAATTTTGCGGAAAGAAATGAATTAGCCATAAAATTGATTGCCAAAACATCTATCGAAAATGGAGTGATTCGTGGATTTGTATCGCCTTCATTCGTGGCAAAAGATCATCCACTCTATAATGTGAACGGTGTTACGAACGGTGTTTGTATTGACGGTGAAACAATTGATCGTATTACGATGTGTGGTCCAGGTGCAGGAAAGGATGCAACAGCTAACAGTATGGTAGAAGATTTTGTTCTACATGAGCAATTTCAAGGGTTTAGTCGTCCCTTAAGGCAACAATTTAACGAAACAGCCAACGATGGAATGAGTGTTATTGTCTTTGTTTCCGATCTAGAAAAGCAACAATTGAATACTGATTTAATTAGTATCTCAAGCGAGATTGAAGTAGAAACTGGAATTTACGAAAAGCAAGCAGTGATTTTTAAATTAGCTGAAGGAAAGTCTTTGAATGACTTACCTCTTTTATTGCAGCAAAAAAGCTACCCGGTATTAGGTAAGGTAGCTGTTAATAAACTTGCTTTACCTTTTTAAATGTATCAATGAAAGGAGTAGGATTGGTTTTTACGAGGTGAGGTAAAACACCTTGGTTCGTATGCAAATACAAAAAGCCAATCTTTTCTGTTGCTTGGCGGTATGAAATATCAAATACATGTTCTAGTAAAATCTCTTTGTCTCGTGAGCGAATTTTATCAGTAAAGAGCTCCATGTCGAAGTTTTTTTCAACTGTATACTTCTTGGTATATTCAATTTTTTGTTCTACTTCAATACAAACTTGAGTAAAAATAGGCTTCATGGAAAACATCCTTTATAAAAAAGATAAGAAACTTTGCTTGTAGAAATAAATTTGCGGACTCCAGCGCCGTTATTTCATATAAAAGCATGCTTTTTTAGAACGTAACGGACTCAGAGGCCCTTATGCCCCAATATTCGTAGTCATATTTAGTATTTTTAAGCAAATAGGGGCCTATCAGTCCGCTAAATCCTTAAAATGGTGATTATCTTCAAAATAGAGGCTGCTGAGTCCGCTTAAACATATCCTAACGAGATCAGAGCTTCTACCCTTTATCTCATACGGTGGGCTCAGTCCAAACGTCGCTAAACGGGCACTTCCACCTTTCGATGTCTAGTTCCAGGTGCCATCGGCTCGAGATCGCTTCGGTCCATCAAAAGTGTCCAAAGGTCAGGACACTAATTGCTGGCCCTCCAGCGCTTGTCGCCGATAAGCAGGCACCCTTCACCTTTCATAATTCCTAATTGACACTTTAGCACAGCTTAAATAATTTCGCAAAAATATATTTTATGGAAAATTCAGAAAAATTATCTTTTCCGCTTGAACCCTATATCTTTTTATGCTATTATTTCCTTAACAAAGTAAGAGTCCTAGCGTGTTCGTGAGCGACTGACAGTTTTGAGCCAACATTTTTTTATTGGGAGTATTAATTCTTCTTTTGGAATACATGCCTTCATTTGTGAGGACGTATAAAGAAAGAAGCTTGACACCCACCTGCGAGTGCAGGTTCAAAACTAGGGAGTTACGGCACTTTGGGTCTCTTCTTTATTTTTTTAGGGTAAACAAAGCTGACTTTGTTATGCTTCTTACTTTATCGATGCTTACTGTGTATGAACTGCACGTAACGATATCGAAAAGAAGCTGACACTTATAGTCAGCTTTTTCTTATGTCTACTGGTCGTTTGGTACATAATAATGATGAGTAAAAATAGGTTACTGAACACTATAGATTTTTCATGGAAGCTATGGTATATTTTACCCCGACTACTTTTATAGGTATAATCAGTATATTAGAAAAGTTAACAGTTGTTTAATGTGTTTTTATAGAGAGGAAGGACGAGGAACAAATGTTGTATCAATTTTCAAGAAATGAGTTAGCGATAGGAAAAGATGGAGTAGAAGCTTTAAAGAACAGTACAGTTGCTGTGTTAGGAATAGGAGGGGTAGGTTCATTCTCAGCCGAAGCACTAGCTAGATCTGGTGTTGGTCGTTTAGTATTAGTGGACAAAGATGATGTCGATATTACAAACGTAAACCGTCAAATCCATGCTTTATTATCTACTGTAGGGCAGCCAAAAGTGGAGTTAATGAAAGAACGTATTAAAGATATAAATCCTGAGTGTGAAGTTATTGCGTTAAAAATGTTCTATACTGAAGAAACGTATGAAGATTTCTTTAGTCATGGATTAGATTTTGTCGTGGATGCTTGCGATACGATCACATACAAAATTCATGTCATTAAACAATGCTTACAAAGAAATATTGGTATTATTTCGAGTATGGGTGTGGCCAATAAAATGGACCCGACGAGGTTACGTATTGCCGATATCTCAAAAACAAGCTATGACCCAATTGCCAAAGTGATTCGTACAAAACTTCGTAAAGAAGGTATTCATAAAGGCGTAAACGTAGTTTTTTCTGACGAGAGCCCAGTGAAAATTCGTGAAGAAATTCGTAAAGAAATCGTACCGGAAAGTGCCGAAGAAGGACCGATTCGTAAGGCCAAACTGCCACCGTCTTCCAATGCTTTTGTACCTTCTGTTTCAGGACTCATTATGGCAGGTCATGTCATTACAAAGATTTTAGAACAAAATCAAATTAAAATTGAAAGATAATTAACTCACAACTCACAAAAAATCACGATGCCAAGAGTAAGGTATCGTGATTTTTGATCTTTTCAGCAAAGAGTTGCAATCATAGGATCTATTTACATATAAATACATGTGAATTTTTTTTTGAAAAATATATTGAATAATTTATGAACATTTCTTATAATGAAAGCACTTACAACTAATGAGACATCTGATGACCATAAGATATGATAACTAGGTTATATGATGATAGTGTTTAGTTTGCGGGAGAAACATCATTTTTAGGGGGAAGACGAACTATGAGTTTAGGGGTTTTATCACTATTGGCATTAGTACCTATTTTAACTGTATTAATTTTTCTTGTTATTTTAAGGTGGCCTGCAAGTCGTGCAATGCCTTTAGCGTTTGTTGTTACAGCAGCAGTCGCACTGCTTGTTTGGAAGGTGCCTTTTAACCAAGTGGCTGCAGCCAGTTCACGTGGTTTAGTTACGGTTATTGAAGTATTATTTATTGTTTTTGGTGCTATTCTTCTTTTAAATACATTAAAAGAAAGTGGAGCACTGCACTCGATCCGTGAAGGATTTACGAATGTTTCACCTGACCGTCGTGTGCAGGCGATTATCATTTGTTGGTTATTTGGTTCTTTTATTGAAGGAGCTTCTGGCTTTGGTACTCCAGCTGCCATTGCAGCTCCACTATTAGTAGCAGTCGGTTTTCCAGCGATGGCGGCTGTCATGGTAGCGTTAATTATTCAATCTACTCCCGTTACATTCGGAGCAATTGGAACCCCAATTTTAATCGGTGTTAATAACGGAATTGGGGCAGACGAAAAAGTTTTAGCTACTGCTGCAGAACTAGGAATGACATATGAAGCGTACTTAAATTCAATTGGTGCACAAACAGCTATTTTTCATGCAATTATCGGTACCTTAATTCCATTATTTATGGTTGCAATGTTAACTTGGTTCTTTGGTAAGAATAAATCAATTGCAGAAGGCTTAGCGATATGGAAGTTTGCTATCTTTGCGGGACTTGCCTTTACCGTTCCATATGCGTTAATTGCTAATTTGTTAGGACCAGAATTCCCGTCACTATTCGGTGGATTAATTGGTTTAGCAATCGTTGTACCTGCAGCAAAACGCGGTTTATTTATGCCGAAGAAAACGTGGGATTTTGATCGTAAAGAAAATTGGGATCCTGAATGGGTTGGTAAGTTAAAAATTACAAACGAGGCACCAGTTAAAAAGGTGTCAGTATATAAAGCATGGATTCCATATGTACTCGTTGGATTATTATTAGTATTAACTCGTTTAAATGATTTGCCTATTAAAGGTTGGTTAACGAGTGATGCAGTGAAAATTAACTTCACGGAAGTGTTCGGTACTTCGATCTCATTTGCAAGTACACCATTTTACTTGCCGGGTACAATTATGGTTGTCGTATCATTAATCTGTATCGCTTTATTCGGGATGAACGGACAAGCATATGGACGTGCAGTTAAAGAGTCGTTTATGACAACTGTAAGTGCTGCAGCAGCTTTACTATTTGCAGTTCCCATGGTTCAAGTGTTCATTAACTCAGGGGTTAATGCAGCCGAATTAGCAAGTATGCCAATTTTATTAGCAGAAAGTGTATCACTTGTAATTGGTGATAATTGGCCAGCCGTTGCTCCGTTAATTGGTGCACTTGGAGCTTTCGTTGCAGGTAGTAATACAATTAGTAATATGATGTTCTCTTTATTCCAATTTGGAGTGGCTGATAATATCGGCGTCAATCCTTCTACAATTATCGCTTTACAAGCAATAGGTGGAGCAGCAGGTAACATGATTTGTGTCCATAACGTTGTAGCAGCTTCAGCGGCAGCGGGCTTAGTTGGTCGTGAAGGAACATTAATTCGTAAGACGATGATTCCGACTTTATACTATATAGTATTTGCTGGTGGTCTTGGATTTGTATTCCTATACGGAGTTGGTTTTAATATTGGAACATTTATGGTATTAGCTGTTGTTGCAGGTATTATCTATGCTATCTTAAAAGGAAGTAAACAAAGTAAGAAAGATCAAGACGATCAAATTGCTGCTTAAAGTCGTTGTGTATACTCGTAATCTTGATTATAATTTAATGTAAATGTTGAAAGAGCGTTAGAGGTCGACTCAAACTTGTTTGGACACTTTATCTATGGATTGAGGTGGTGTTGGACTGTTGAGTTGGCTCCAATACGCTTTTTCAATTGTTTGATACTACAGCTTAGAATAAAATATTTTTTCTATACGATAAAGGTCTGATGACCCGATAACCTATAAGGGGATGAAAAGTATGAAAGTATCGTTATTTATAACCTGTCTTGCGGATGTCTTTTATCCTGGCGTTGGTAAAGATACAGTAGAAATATTAGAAAGACTGAACTGTGAAGTTGTGTTTCCAGACAATCAAACGTGCTGTGGCCAGCCGGCATATAACAGCGGCTATCATAAAGAGGCGAAAGATGTAGCCAAGCATATGATTGAAACATTTGCTGCATCTGATTACGTAGTTTCACCGTCAGGGTCTTGCGTTTCGATGATCCACGAATATCCACATCTTTTTAAAGATGATGAAGCGTGGAAGGCAAAAGCAGAAGCATTAGTTGCTAAAACGTTTGAATTAACACAATTTATTGTAGATGTCTTAAAAATTGAGGATGTTGGAGCGTCACTACCAACAAAAGCCACCTACCATACATCGTGCCATATGACTCGTTTATTAGGTGTTAAAGATGCACCAATGAAATTATTAGAAAATGTAGAAGGTCTTGAGTTTGCAAGTTTACCAAATAAAGAAACGTGCTGTGGTTTTGGTGGTACGTTCTCGGTTAAAATGGTTCCCATCTCAGAACAGATGGTTAATGAAAAGATCGATCATATCGAAGAAACAGAAGCAGAAGTGCTAGTTGGAGCTGACTGTGGCTGCTTAATGAATATTGGCGGTAGAATTGAACGACAAGGAAAGCCGATTAAAGTAATGCATATCGCGCAAGTATTAAATAGTAAAAAATAATAATAAACGAGTAAGGCGGTGATATAAATGACCATGAAAATAAGTGATGAAAAGTTTTTTGATCGAGTGGATAAAGGCTTAAAGAATGAATTTATGAGAAATGCAATGGTTTCTGCTCAGGAACGCTTAAAGAATAAGAAACTAGAAGCGCAAGAAGAGCTAGGAAATTGGGAAGAGTGGAGAGATTTAGCGGAAGAAATACGCCAACACACGTTAGAAAATCTAGATTACTATTTAGAACAGTTAACTGAAAACGTAGTAAAACGCGGGGGCCACGTCTTTTTTGCACAAACGGCAGAAGAAGCCAATGAATATATCACAAATATAGCAAAGCAAAAAAATGCAAAGAAAGTCATTAAATCTAAATCAATGGTGACAGAAGAAATTAGTATGAATGAAGCGCTTGAAAAAGCAGGCTGTGAAGTCATTGAATCGGATTTAGGGGAATACATTCTGCAAATTGATGATCACGATCCGCCGTCACATATTGTTGCTCCGGCGCTGCATAAAAACAAAGAGCAAATTCGTGATACGTTCTCTGAAAAACGAGGGTATGACAAATCGTCCCAACCGGAGGAATTAGCATTATTTGCAAGAGAACAATTACGGAACGAATTTTTAGAAGCTGATATTGGTGTGACCGGTTGTAATTTTGCAGTTGCAGAATCAGGGGCGATTTCACTTGTTACGAATGAAGGAAATGCTCGTCTGTCTACTACACTTCCAAAGACACAAATTACAGTGATGGGTATGGAACGAATTGTACCAACTTGGGAAGAGCTTGATATTTTAGTAAGTATGTTATGCCGAAGTGCTGTCGGACAAAAATTAACGAGTTACATTACGGGATTAACAGGACCAAAAGACGAAGGTGATGTGGATGGACCTGAAGAGTTTCATCTTGTCATCGTCGATAATGGACGTTCAAATATTTTAGGAACAGAGTTCCAATCAGCACTTCAATGTATTCGTTGTGCAGCCTGTATTAACGTTTGTCCAATTTACCGTCATATCGGTGGGCATTCGTATGGCTCCATTTACCCTGGACCGATTGGAGCGGTACTGTCTCCACTACTTGGTGGATACGAAGATTATAAAGAACTTCCATATGCTTCGAGCTTGTGTGCAGCATGTACGGAAGCGTGTCCAGTAAAAATACCATTACATGACCTGCTCGTAAAACATCGTCGAAATATTGTTGAAGAACAAGGTAAAGGTGGCTTTGGCGAGAAGTTAGCGATGAAAGGCTTTGCAATGGCGGCTAGTTCGCCAAAATTATATAGCATGGGTTCAAAAATGGCACCAACGATGATGGGTCCATTTGCAAAAGAAGGAAAAGTAACGAAAGGTCCGGGTCCAATTAAGCCTTGGACAGATATTCGTGATTTCCCAGAGCCAAGTAAAGAAAGTTTCCGTAACTGGTTTAAGGATCGTGAAAAGGGGGAGAACAACTAATGGCTAACGGTACAGTACAGAACAAAGAAAAGTTTTTAAATCAAGTAGCAAAAAGTCTTGGTCGAAGCCGACAAACGAGTCCTGTTTCACGTCCAAATTGGAAACATCAACCCCAATGGGATGTCTTTAAAGATCTAACACAAGATGAACTTCTCGATGTGTTAAAAGAACAATGTACTCGTATCCACACTCAGGTCGCTCTAGCAACAACAGAAACATTAACAGATGTACTAACAGAAGTTGTTAATGGGTTTCAAGCAAAATCAATTGTAAGCTGGGCAGACCCTCGTTTAGAAGAGTATGGAGTTGATCAGTATTATAAGCAAGCGGATGCCAAAGGAATAGATGTTCATATTTGGGATACGAATGCAGGAGAAGAGAATATAAGAATTGCTGAGAAAGCAGATATCGGTCTTACGTTTGCCGATTTGACACTTGCAGAATCAGGTACAGTTGTATTACTGAGTGATAATGGAAAAGGAAGATCTGTAAGTCTCCTACCGAAGTATTATGTAGCCCTTATACCAAAAAGTACGATTGTCCCAAGAATGACACAAGCGACAAGCTATATTCATAAACTTCAAGAAGAAACAGGGAAAGTGCCTTCTTGTATAAATTTCATATCGGGCCCAAGTAATAGTGCTGATATAGAAATGAACTTAGTTGTAGGTGTTCACGGTCCTATTAAAGCAACGTATATTATTATAGAAGATAAATAGAGAGGATGTTCAAAAAGTCCAGGAAAAATAGCTTTCGAGAGAAGAACTTCGACTAAGAGCCCCACGTCCTGTGGGAACGTCGAAGTCACCACATCCTGTGGTAGCTCGTCAGCTTGCTCCTTCACTCCTCACGTATTAACCCCATACGTTCCGCTCCTTGGAAAAGAAGAACACTTTTCCTGCGTGCGTAGATTATGCTTACGGAGCAACCAGCCTTATGCTTGGAGACTACACTTCCTTGATTTTCTCGGCTCTTTTTGTCCTTTTTGAACCGCACAAATAGATAAGAAAAAAAGCAACAGAAAAAATATTCTGTTGCTTTTATTTTGCGACTTTTTCTAGGTTACCGTTCTTATCCATGCGGAATGTAGCGTTAGATAGTGGCTCTTCTTCTTGTAAAATAGCCATACGTCTAGCACGATTCATAATTTGAATTAGTGATTGATAGTCCTCTTCAATGGTTTGATGTTCATCTTTTATCGTATTCAATTCAGCTTCAAGCTCTTTGTTTTGCGTTAATAGCTCGAGGTTTTCTTTTAATAGCTTCTCATTTTCTTTTTTCAAATGATCTGCTGGAAGTTGATTTGAAGTTAAAGAACGAAGGTAAGAAATCACCGTATCGATATCTAAGTTTTCTAAGCTTAAAGGTTGAGCTGTATTCATGACAGGATAATACAATGAAGCATTTCTTACAGGTCTACGATTCGTTTGGAATGCAGCCGCTCTCTTACGTTCTTTACGCTCTTTTTTAGCTTCGCGAATTTGGTCTACATACTTTTGACGTACGACTGCGTTCCAACGAAATCCACAAGCCGCAGAAGTTCGGTGTAATTCGTCTCCCACTTCATCAAATGCAACTAATTGAGTACTTCCTTCTCGAATGTGACGTAATACGGTTTCTGCTAAAAGAACATCATCTTCATGTGACCAAGCATCTTGGCGTACTTTCATAATACCATCTCCTTATCTCTCTTGTTTTACAAGTAAATTCATATTTTAGTTAAATTTACTAATACTATTTCCAAGAAGTCTAGGATTTATACACTTGATATGAAAATACTAGTATTGCTTGTTGAGGAGATGTTCATGAAAGGGTTGAAATACAATCCTTCCGTTTGCAAACCAGAACGGTATAGTATATATAATAGAACTATTAATATTTGGGACTACTACTGGTCCAATTAAGATGTCCAAAAGAGTATGTATTTACTATTAGAATAAGAATAGATAAATATTCTAGAGACTGCTAGATTTGTTTCAAGGAATGTTTTATTGGAGTTGATATTTAGTGGAAAATTACTTTACTGAACCACTTGCCTTTCGAATGCGTCCTGCTACATTAGATGAAATCGTTGGTCAAAAGCATATCGTTGGTGAAGGGAAATTACTTCAACGTATGATTAAATCTAATCGTTTATCGTCTATCATTTTATATGGGCCACCAGGAACAGGAAAAACAACCATTGCAAATGTAATCGCACAACTAACTTCATTACCTTATCATGAAATAAATGCCGTCTCATCAGGAAAAAAAGAAATGGAAGCAGTTGTCCAAGAAGCAAAGTTACTCGGAAAGACCATCTTATTCGTTGATGAGGTGCATCGCTTTAATAAAAGTCAACAAGACTTTTTACTTCCATTTATGGAAAGCGGGCTGATTATTCTCATTGGAGCAACGACAGAAAATCCACATTTCGAAATTAATAATGCGATTAAATCCCGTTGTACTGTTTTAGAGTTAACGCACCCCCAGCCTGATGAGATTAAAGAAGTGTTACAGAGAGCCTTGCATGACGAGCGAAAAGGCTTTGGGAAACTGAATATCGATATTGAAGACGGTGTTCTTGATGAACTGGCTCTTCATTGTGGTGGAGATATTCGTGCGGCACTTAATGGTTTAGAGATCGCTGTTTTATCAACTGATCCCAATCAAGATGACCAAATTATAATTACTCTAGAAATTATAAAAGAGTGCTTACAAAAGAAAAGTTTACATTATGATAAAAAGGGAGATCACTTTTATAACATCATTAGTGCCTTTCAAAAAAGTATGAGGGGGTCTGATGTAGACGGGGCACTTCATTATTTAGCTAGATTAATTGAAGCAGGCGATTTAGATGTAATTTGCCGCAGACTGCTCGTAACGGCTTGGGAGGATGTTGGTCTAGCGAACAGCCATGTTCCACAAATGGTATTGTCAGCAATTCAGTCGGCAGAACGTCTAGGTTTGCCTGAAGCTCGGATCCCATTGTCTGTTGCTGTGACTGAGTTATGCCTTTCTCCTAAATCGAATAGTGCTTATAAGGCATTAGATCACGCACTAAATGATGTTCGCTCCGCAAATATTGGAGAAGTACCTGATCATTTAAAAGATGCACATTATAAAGGAGCTAAGGAATTAGGTAGAGGAGTGGATTATAAATATCCGCACAACTTTGGAGGCTGGGTGAATCAACAATACTTACCGGATCATTTAAAAGACAAAAAGTATTATAAACCAAAAGAAAGCGGGCAAGAAAAGAGACTCGCTCAATTCCATAATCGTATTCAAGAATTGAAAAAGAGTTAAATCTGTTTCCATGCAAATCAAATCCTATTCATGCTATAATGGGCAAAGAATTTAAAGTTTGAGAAGAGCATGGAGAGAAGGAATTCAACATGGGATTAGAGGAGCACAGCGATTGGAAAAGAAAGAAGCTAGGCCTGCGTTGGGGAATTTTTATGCTAGGTTTAGTGATCATGTCTTTTGGAATTGCTTTAATGATAACTGCTGACCTTGGAAGTGCTCCTTGGGATGTACTTCATATTGGCCTAACCCTACAATTAGGGTTAACCATCGGTACTTGGTCCATCATTATGGGATTTGTTATTATTGGAGTTACGACCTTATTGACAAAAGAATGGCCTCAAGTAGGTGCGTTTGTTAATATGGTCCTAGTTGGAGTTTTTATTGATATTTTTTTATTTATATTAAGTACGCCAAGTTCACTTATTGGCAAACTCATTATGCTGGTAAGTGGAATTATTATTATTGGTTATGGAATTGGACTTTACATTGCGCCAAAATGTGGAGCCGGTCCTAGAGACAGCCTTATGTTAGCAATAACGGAAAAAACAAAACTCAAAGTACAATGGGTTCGAAGTGCAATGGAAATTGTAGTTCTTACAACGGGATGGTTATTAGGGGGACCTGTTTTTATTGGGACTTTAATTTTTTGTTTTGGAATTGGAAGTGTTGTTGGCATTACTCTACCACAATGTCAACGGCTAGTGGATCGATTGATAGAAAGAGGGGTAAATAATGAAGATATCAACAAAGGGACGTTACGGGTTAACCATCATGATGGCATTAGCAAAGAAATACGGTGAAGGACCGATTTCATTAAAATCAATTGCAAAAGATCATGATCTGTCTGAGCATTACTTAGAGCAATTAATTGCACCATTGCGAAATGCAATG
The DNA here is from genome assembly GCF_048323755.1 of Alkalihalobacterium sp. APHAB7. NCBI lineage: Bacteria > Bacillati > Bacillota > Bacilli > Caryophanales > Bacillaceae > Alkalihalobacterium > Alkalihalobacterium sp. APHAB7. The sequence continues at coordinate 207,217 of NZ_JBLWFS010000002.1, read as the reverse complement.
CTTGTTAAGAGTGTAAGAGGAGCATATGGCGGCTACATGCTGGCCAAAGAACCAGTTGAAATTACAGCTGGAGATATTATTCGTGTTCTTGAAGGGCCGATTAGTCCAGTTGAAGTACTTGAGGATGAAGAGCCTGCCAAACGTGATCTATGGATAAAAATCCGTGATGCGGTTAAAGATGTATTAGATAATACTACACTTCAAGATTTAGCTGAGTATGAGGATGAAGGAAATCAGGAATATTATATGTTCTACATATAATTCCTTTTGAATTTTTCTAATAGGTAGTATTTCACCAATAGAGAAGAACACATAAGTGAACGATAAAGTAGGTGTAAGAATTGAAACCGATATATTTAGACCATGCAGCGACTTCACCTCTACATCCGAAAGCATTAGAAGCGATGATGCCCTATTTCAGTGAGCATTTTGGTAACCCTTCAAGTATTCATAGCTTTGGTCGTAGAACGAGGCATGCATTAGATGAAGCTAGATTATCGTTAGCTCAAACGATAGGCGCTCATCCAGATGAATTGATCTTTACAAGCGGTGGAACGGAAGCCGATAATATGGCAATCATCGGGTACGCGATGAAAAATAAAGCTAAGGGCAATCATATTATTACAACGGTAATAGAGCATCACGCTGTTCTACATACGTGTAAGTCATTAGAAGAACACGGATTTGAGGTCACTTATTTACCTGTAGATGAACAGGGGAAAGTATCGGTAACGGATGTACAAGACCATGTCCGTGAAGAAACGATCCTTGTCTCCATTATGTACGGTAATAATGAAGTAGGTACAGTTCAACCTATTGCAGAGATTGGTGCGTTTTTAAAGGAAAAGGACATTGCCTTTCATACGGATGCGGTACAAGCCTATGGGACGATGCCGTTTCATGTTGAGGAGTTATCAGTACATTTTCTATCCGTTTCTGCTCATAAAATCAATGGACCAAAAGGAACTGGTTTTCTATATGCAAAAAAGGGCTATGATCTAAAGCCACAATTGTTTGGCGGGGAACAAGAAAGAAAACGTCGGGCTGGAACAGAAAATGTAGCAAGCATCGTCGGCTTTGCAGAAGCTGCTAAAGTAGCAACGAAAGAATTGCAAGAAAAAAGGCAACGCTATGTTCAATTCCGTGAGCAAATGATTGGTATTTTTCGTGAAGAGGGGCTACACTTTTCTGTTAACGGGCATGAAGCCGATGTCCTGCCTCATGTTTTAAATATTAGTTTTAAAGGTGTAAATGTAGAATCACTGCTTGTCAATTTAGATCTAGCAGGTATAGCGGTTTCTAGTGGATCAGCATGTACAGCCGGATCCATTGAGCCATCGCATGTTCTTTCGGCAATGTTTAAAGATGATGAGAAAGCAAAATCGTCAGTGCGATTTAGCTTCGGGTATGGAAATACTATAGAGGATATAGAGAAAGCAGCTAAGGAAACAGTAAAAATAGTCAAAAGAATTACAGCGCTATAACCTGCTGTTACAGCCTTAGCTTTGTAGGTGGTGAGTAGTATGAATAGACAACTAGATAAAAAGCCAGAAGATACTCGTGTCGTTGTTGGAATGAGTGGGGGCGTTGATTCGTCCGTTACGGCACTTGTTTTAAAAGAACAAGGCTATGATGTGATCGGCATTTTTATGAAAAACTGGGACGATACAGATGAGAACGGCGTTTGTACGGCGACGGAAGATTATAACGATGTGATTAAAGTGTGTAACCAAATTGGTATTCCGTACTACGCTGTTAATTTTGAAAAGGAATACTGGGATAAAGTGTTTACGTACTTCCTAGATGAGTACCGCGCGGGGAGAACACCGAATCCAGATGTCATGTGTAACAAAGAAATAAAATTTAAAGCCTTTTTACAACATGCACTTACACTAGGTGCCGATTATGTAGCAACCGGCCATTATGCACGTGTTGATTTTCACGATGGAGAGCACCGTTTAATTCGCGGCTTAGATAACAATAAAGATCAAACGTACTTTTTAAATGCTTTAAGCCAAGAACAAATCTCCAAGGCGATGTTCCCAATTGGACATATGGAGAAAAAAGAAGTCCGTGAAATTGCAGAACGAGCAAATTTAGCAACAGCTAAAAAGAAAGACAGTACCGGCATTTGCTTTATTGGTGAACGTAACTTCAAAGAGTTTCTAAGCTCCTATTTACCTGCGCAACCCGGTGAAATGCAGACGTTAAATGGAGAAGTTAAAGGAAAACATGACGGCCTTATGTATTACACGTTAGGGCAACGTCAAGGATTAGGAATTGGCGGTGCGGGCGAGCCTTGGTTTGTAATCGGAAAAAATACCGAGAAAAACATACTGTATGTAGAGCAAGGGTACCATCATCCAGGACTCTATTCATTAGGATTATATGGTGTTCATTTGAATTGGATTAGCCCTAATCCGCCAACAGAGCCATTTAAATGTACAGCAAAATTCCGTTACCGTCAGCCAGATCAAGGAGTAACCGTAATTCCGCTTCCTGACAATAACGTGAAAGTTATTTTTGATGAACCACAACGTGCAGTTACACCTGGTCAAGCTGTCGTTTTTTACGATGGAGATGTATGTCTAGGTGGCGGTACAATAGATGTCATATTGACAGAAGAGGGAGAACTTTAATTCAAGTTCTCCTTTTGTGTTTGGGTGACAGTCACAATTCTTTGTTATACTAAATATAACTAGGACAAAATCATATGAAGAAAAAGATAAGGATGGGAAAATAATGAGCGATTACATACAACAAGGACTGCAAGCGATGCAAGAACAAGATTATGAAAAGGCAGCTTCATACTTTAATCAAGCGATCGAAGCTAATCCAAATGATCCGGTCGGATTTATTAATTTTGGAAATTTACTAGCCATCATAGGTGAGCTAGAAAAAGCGATCGTATTTTTTGAACGAGCAATTTCTTTAGATGCTTCTGCAGCAACAGCCTATTACGGAGCTGGAAATGCCCTCTATCAATTGGAGAAATTTGATGAGGCAATTAAGATGTTTAGCCAAGCGATTCAAAATCAGCTTAAAGAGGCTGATGTTTATTTTATGATTGGAATGAGTCACTATCAATTAGGACAATTGAATCATGCACTCGTTCATTTTCAGACGGTAACAGAAATCAACCCAGACGATCTCGATGCTCGTTTTCAATATGGCCTTTGCCTTGCGCAACTTGAACAAATTGATGGAGCAATGGAACAATTCAAACAAGTTGTTGCACAAGATGAAACTCACGCGGATGCCTTTTTTAACATTGGTGTAGCGCATGCTTATAAAAACGAACCACAAGAAGCGTTAGAAGCATTTAACCAAGCACTTAAAATTCAACCAGATCATCTCCTTGCTGGAAACGGGAAAAAGAAAATGGAGGAACTGCTAACGCAATAGGGGGCAGATAAAATGGAGAACCGAGGAAGTCAAGAAGACCAATCCCCATATATAAAAGGAGAGGTCACTCACGTTATTTTCCATAACGAAGAAAATTTGTATACAGTAGCTGCGGTAAAAGTTCTAGACACAACAGAACAGCTAGATGATCCGCAAGTTACCGTTGTTGGAACACTGCCCAAAGTAGAACCTGATGATGTTTACGTCTTTTTCGGAAGGCTTCATGACCATCCAAAGTTTGGGCTGCAATATGTAGTCGAGCAATTTCGCCGGGATATTCCGCAAACGGCTCAAGGTATTATTCAGTATTTATCAAGTGATCGATTTCCGGGGATCGGAAAAAAAACAGCCGCGTCGATTGTTAAAAGCTTAGGAGAACGTGTAATTACTTTAATTCTTGAAGATCCGTCCGTACTTGAAAATGTTCCCAAACTAACTGAAGAAAAACGTAAATTGATTTACGATCAATTGGTAGAACACCAAGGAATAGAACAAGTCATCTTATTTTTATCAAAATATGGGTTTGGAATTGAACTTGCGGTTAAAATTTATCAGGTATATAAACAACAAACACTTGATGTCATTCAAAATAACCCGTATCAATTAATTCAAGATGTAGAAGGAATCGGATTTAAAAGAGCAGACCTGCTCGGTGAAGCGATTGGAATTTCAGGTAATCATCCGGATCGTATTCAAGCGGGATGTTTTTATTGCTTAAATGAAGTAAGTAATCAACAAGGGCATGTTTTTCTAGGGCAAACTGAAATTGTTCAAGAGGTTATCAACTTATTATCCACTTCTTCCAATCCTATTTCAGCAGAAGAAGTAGTAAAGTCCTTAACGATGATGGATGAAGAAGAAAAGGTCGTCATTGAAGAAGAGCGCATTTACTTAAAGACGTTATTTTTTGCTGAAAAAGGTTTAGTTACGAATATCAAACGTCTTGTTAATCGTGAAGAGCCATTGACTTTTGTTCAATCTGAATTTTTAACGGCACTTGGTGAATTAGAGGAAACGTTGAAAATGGAGTACGCGGAATCACAGAAAAAAGGAATTGAGACGGCTCTTTCTTCACCCATCATGATCTTAACGGGTGGACCTGGTACAGGAAAGACAACGGTTATCAAAGGAATTGTTGAAATTTATGCGAAGCTTCATGGTGTTTCCCTTGAACCTAGTGATTATAAGGATGGAAATCCATTCCCTGTCCTCCTTGTCGCTCCGACGGGAAGAGCAGCTAAACGAATGGGTGAAGCGACCAACCTTCCTTCGTTAACGATTCATCGTTTATTAGGGTGGAAAGGCGGGAATGGCGGTTTTGAAAAAAACGAACATGAACAATTGGAAGGGAATTTACTGATCGTCGATGAGGTATCTATGGTTGATATATGGCTGGCCAATCAATTGTTCAAATCGATTCCCGATCATATGCAAGTTATTTTAGTTGGTGACCAAGATCAGCTTCCATCGGTTGGACCGGGACAAGTGTTAAGTGATTTGTTACGTTCACGTGCGATACCAATTGTAGAGCTAACTGATATTTACCGACAAGAAGAAGGGTCTTCGATTATCCAGCTTGCTCATGAAATTAAAAATGGCGCGTTACCGCAAGACTTGAAAGAAGCTAAAGATGACCGTCGCTTTTTTCCATGTCATCAAAATCAAGTGATGCAAGTTATCGAAAAAGTGTATCTTAATGCAATAAAAAAAGGATATTCACCGAAGGACATCCAAGTATTAGCTCCGATGTATAGAGGAAATGCAGGTATTGAACGGCTGAACCTCCATTTACAAAACCTTGTGAATCCACCTGTAGAAGGGCGAAGGGAAATCGAGTTTGGAGATGTGGTTTATCGAAAAGGCGATGTTGTCCTGCAGCTTATCAACAATCCCGATGAGCAAGTGTTTAACGGGGATCGTGGTGAAATTGTAGCGATTATCTTCGCGAAGGAAAATGTAGAAAAAGTCGATCAAATCGTTATTTCGTTTGAAGGAATTGAGGTTGTATACACTAAAAAAGATTTAAGCCAAATTACACATGCGTACTGCTCATCGATTCATAAAGCGCAAGGTAGTGAATTTCCAATCGTGATTATGCCTGTCGTGAAAGGATATTTTCGTATGCTCCGACGTAACCTAATCTATACCGGAGTGACAAGAGCTAAGCAATTTTTAATCTTATGTGGGGAACAAGGTGCACTTTTCCAGGCGATTGAGCAAAAAGACGAGCACAATAGAAATTCCATGCTTTGCGATAAGCTTAAGGATGCACTGGTAACATGAAACTAGGATGAAAACTAACTAAAAGTCAGATACTATAACTGTTCGAGAGGAGGAGGTTCCTTTGCGAACATTTTCAAGTATTTGTGGTCAATCACTTTTTTGTGCAAAAACAGGAGAAGAACTTGGAACCGTCAATGATTTGTTATTAAACGATAATGGAGTGGTGACCGGTCTTGTCATAGATAAAAAAGGTTGGTTTAATCGTCACCTATTTGTTCCGATTGATGCAATTACAGGGTTTGGCCATGAAAGTCTAATGATCCAAGATATAAAGGATGCTTCTATCTATCATAAAAAAAAGACAGAGCATCACTTGAAGCAAGGGAAGGAAAAGCTGTCAGGAAGACCGTTACTGACAAGTGAAGGCGAAAAACTCGGGTTGGTAGAAGATGTATATTTTATGGAAGAATTGGGCACTATTGTAGGGTATGAAGTAACAGAAGGTTTAATTGCTGATATTAAGGAAGGGCGTAAAGTAGTGAAGACAGAGCACCCTTTAACAATCGGCAAGGATATCTTAGTTATTCAATTATAAAAAAGAGGAGACCCTATGATGCAATGTCCAAACTGTAATTGTAAAGATATCGGAAAAATAGGAACAAATCAATATTATTGTTGGAATTGCTTTGTTGAAATGACGATTACCAAAGGAAAATTGTCACTCCATCAAGTGGAAGAAGACGGTTCACTCAGTTCCTTGGACGATCTATTTGAAGACCATGATTTACAAATAGAAATGTAAATGAAGAACTTTGCCTAAAACTTATAGAGATCGATACATCCAATGGTATCGGTCTCTTTTTATTTTGGTAATCAATTGACCTTTTAATAGGCCGGCATCTGAAAATAAGTGGGATGTCACAGTTTGGCAAATAAATACTTCAAATCGGACAATAAATAACTGAATTCGGACAATAAAATTGAAAAACGGACAATAAGAGGTAAGACTCTAACTTAAAACAGATAACTCCTGCAATAAAAAGTCAAACTTGCTACTAAATCATAATAGCTCAGTCAAATATGATCATGCACACTGCTTTTCTTCATAGTTTTTGAGAAATTGTACAGTATATAACTATGGAGGAATTTATATGGAACATACAAGAGGGATCAAGTGGATTATTAGGCTGTCTATCACAATTTTGGTGTTGTTATGTATATACTTTTTTTTACAAGTATCTCCACTCTGGTTACCCGTTTTACAAGTATTATCAAAAGTAGCTATTCCGTTACTAATTGCGGCTATTATCACATATTTATTACATCCAATTATTGAAAATGCTCATGCTTATGGTCTTCCACGCCCTGTTGCGGTTTTAATTATTTATTTACTTTTTTTTGGAGGAATTGCTTATCTAATTACCGCAGCTTTCCCTTATGTTGTTGAACAGCTTAGGGAGTTTGTAGAAAATCTACCTTATATTATTCAACAAATTCAACAGTGGAGTAATTTATTTGAAAGACAGATCTCGGCTTTACCTGAAGGAATGCAAGTCCAATTAGCGGATTGGATGACGGGTTTAGAGGCGCAAGCTGAGTCATTAGGGGAACGTATTCTAGATACACTTGGTTCGATCATTGGTTCATTTATTTATTTTATCGTAATCCCATTTTTAGTTTTTTATTTACTAAAGGACTATCAGTTAATTGAAAAAGTTGCATGGTATGTTACACCGAAAAAGTGGAGAAAAGAAGGCGTTGCATTTATTCGTGATGTTGATCAATCCCTAGGAAACTATATTCGTGGACAAATTCTTGTATCTATGTGTGTTGGCTTAATTGCGATGATCGGATTATGGATTATTGGAGTTCCATACCCGATTATTTTGGGGTTATTTATTGGCATGACCGATATTATTCCATACTTCGGTGCATTCCTTGGAGCGTTTCCGGCCGTTATTGTAGCTGCCCTTCATTCTTGGCAAATGCTCCTCTTTACAGTGTTACTTATCTTTATCCTTCAACAAATAGAGGGTAATATTTTATCACCTATTATTGTGGGGAAGTCGGTGCATTTACACCCTATTTTAATTATGGTTGCTCTTCTTATTGGAGTAGAAACAGCCGGAATACTCGGTCTCGTTTTAGCTGTCCCTGTTTTATCGGTTGTTAAAGTAGTCTTGCTCCACTTGCGAACAAATTTACTCAATCATTGACAACTGATGTGTCGATTTTTATAATTAATATTGAAATCATAATATAATGAATACGTTGAAGGAACAAGTATGTTACAGCCCGTTTGATAGAGAGGTATTTCCTTGGCTGAAAGAAATACTAAACGAAGAGTAACAGAAAGCTACTCCTGAGTGTAGAAAAACCTACCGTTAGCTGCGTTAAAGCATATAGAGTGATGGACTGTTGTTGTCCATAACTAGGGTGGTACCGCGTGAATATAACTCTCGTCCCTTATTTTGGGGAGGAGAGTTTTTTTATTTGGGTCGCGGGCATCAAAGTCCATCCGTCGCTGTGAAGGTGTTTTGCGTTTTTTGGTAGTCTAGCTCTAGTGCCAGCGTCTAGTGACTTGGATTATGCTAGCTTTCATCGAAATTGATGAATTTACATCTTTGGTAAATTTAGCGGACACACAGGCCCTTATTTCAGTAGAAAACCTCTTTTTTATTTGTTTAGAGGACTCAGAAGCTCTTATTTACTACAATTCATGATGTTTTTTAATGTTTTCATGCTAATAGAGGCCTCTCAGTCCGCCAAAAACAAAAATAAGGTACTTTACCCTAGAATAAGGGCCTCTCAGTCCGCTAAATAGCGGCCGATAGCATAATCATCGTCAATGACCATAATCATTGACTAAAAATCAAGGCTGAGCGGAGGGCTCCAGTCCATACGCCGCTAAACGGACACTTCAGCTTTTCGTCGGTCTAGCTCCAGACGCCATCGGCTCGAGGTCGCTTCGGTCCATCAAGCGTGTCCCAAAAGCCGGACACTAATTGCTGGCCCTCCAGCGCTTGGCGCCGATAAGCAGGCGTCTTCCGCTTTTAGGCTGTCTAGCTCCAGTGTCCAGCGTCTAGTGGACTTCGCTCTCCTCCTTACGATAAGGCAACATCGTATCGCTACCGCTCTACGTGTTTTCTTTATCTCATCCGGAGGGCTCCAGTCCATACGCCGCTAAAACGGACACTTCCGCTTTTAGGATTATTTTTCACTTTTTTTGGTTACGATGAATAACGAGAATTAAGGAGGAATACATAGTGAAGAAGTTAACTTCTGCTCAAGTACGACAAATGTATTTAGATTTCTTTAAGGAGAAAGGTCATGATGTGGAACCGAGTGCATCTCTAGTACCAGTCGAGGACCCATCGCTGCTTTGGATTAATAGTGGTGTAGCTACATTGAAAAAATATTTCGATGGACGCGTCATCCCTGAAAATCCTCGAATTACTAATGCTCAAAAATCGATCCGAACGAACGATATTGAGAATGTCGGTAAAACAGCTCGTCACCATACGTTCTTTGAAATGTTAGGTAACTTTTCGATTGGTGACTATTTTAAAGAAGAAGCAATTGACTTTGCATGGGAATTTTTAACGAGTGAAAAGTGGATTGGGTTTGATCCTGAACTCTTATCGGTAACAGTTCATCCCGAAGACGAGGAAGCCTATAACTTCTGGAAAGAAAAAATCGGAATTCCAGAAGAAAGAATTATTCGTCTTGAAGGGAACTTCTGGGACATTGGAGAAGGTCCAAGTGGTCCAAATACGGAAATTTTCTATGATCGAGGGCCGAAGTACGGAAATGATGAAAATGATCCAGAATTATACCCTGGTGGAGAAAATGATCGTTATTTAGAAGTGTGGAACTTAGTATTTTCACAGTTTAACCATAATCCAGATGGTACATATACACCGCTTCCTAAAAAGAACATTGATACAGGTGCAGGGTTAGAACGACTAGTTTCAGTCATTCAAGATGTTGAAACGAACTTTGATACGGATCTCTTCATCCCGATTATTCGCGCAACTGAAGAGATTTCAGGTGTGAAGTACGGTCAAGAAAAAGAAACGGATGTGTCTTTTAAAGTTATTGCGGACCACATTCGTACCGTTACATTTGCAGTTGGAGATGGCGCACTGCCATCGAATGAAGGACGCGGTTATGTTCTTCGCCGTCTATTACGACGTGCGGTTCGATATGCAAAACTCATTCAAATCGAAAAGCCATTCATGTATGACCTCGTTCCAATTGTCGGAGAGATTATGGTCGATTTCTACCCAGAAGTGAAAGAAAAAACCGACTTTATTCAAAAAGTAATTAAAAATGAGGAAGAGCGCTTCCATGAAACACTCCATGAAGGTCTAACAATTCTTTCTAAAGTCATCGCTGAGGCTGAGAATAAAGGTCAAACGACGATTTCTGGTAAAGACGTGTTTCGTTTATACGATACATATGGATTCCCGGTCGATCTTACGGAGGAATACGTAGAGGAAAAAGGACTAGTTATAGATCGTGAAGGCTTTGAACGTGAAATGGAAGGTCAAAGAGAACGTGCACGTGCGGCTCGACAAGAAGGCGATTCGATGCAAGTTCAAGACCGTGTCTTGGGTGAATTAAAAACGGAAAGTACATTTGTTGGATATGAACAACTTTCAGCAGAAGCTACTGTTGAAGTCATTATCAAAGATAAAGAGTTAACTGATTTTGCAGGAACATCGCCTGATACGATTCAAGTGATACTGGATGTCACACCTTTTTATGCGGAAAGCGGTGGTCAGGTTGCCGATAAAGGTGTCTTAACAGGTAATGGATTTGTCGCACATGTTGAAGACGTACAAAAAGCACCAAATGGTCAAAACCTTCATTTTGTTAAAGTAGTAGAGGGAACATTGAAAAAAGGTGCAAAAGTAGAAGCTGTTGTTTTAGAAACGAACCGCAATGGTATCGTGAAAAACCATACAGCAACTCATCTATTACATCGCGCATTAAAAGATGTACTAGGAGAACATGTAAACCAAGCAGGTTCATTAGTTTCTGAAGAGCGATTACGTTTTGACTTCTCACACTTCGGTCAAGTGACTAGTGAAGAATTAACAAAAATCGAAGAAATCGTCAATGAAAAGATTTGGAATGCAATCTCAGTAAATATTATGAGTAAAAGCATTGAAGAAGCTAAAGCAATGGGAGCAATGGCTTTATTCGGTGAAAAATATGGGAATGTCGTTCGTGTCGTTCAAGTGGGCGATTACAGTATTGAGCTTTGTGGTGGTTGTCATGTACAAAACACAGCTGAAATCGGACTGTTTAAGGTCATTTCTGAGTCAGGTATCGGAGCAGGAGTTAGACGAATTGAAGCTGTAACAGGACAAGGTGCGTATGAATTTATGAATGGTCAACTAGATCTATTACGTCAGTCGGCCGACCTATTAAAAGCGAAAAACCTTAAAGATGTTCCGCAACGTGTACAAACGATGCAACAACAAATTCGCGATCTTCAACGTGAAAATGAGTCTTTAAATGCTAAATTAGGAAATCTTGAAGCTGGTAACCTTATTAACGAAGTAATCGAAATTGCTGGAACTAAAGCACTAATTAAACAAGTTCAAGCAAATGATATGGATAGTTTACGAGGAATTATGGATACACTGAAAGATAAAATTACTTCAGGGGTTATCGTACTAGGAGCTGCAAGTGGCGGGAAAGTAAACATCGTAGCTGGTGTTTCTAAAGACCTTATTGAAAAAGGTTTCCATGCCGGAAAACTAGTGAAAGAAGTTGCTACGCGCTGCGGCGGCGGTGGCGGTGGCCGTCCTGATATGGCTCAGGCAGGTGGTAAAGATCCTGAAAAGCTAGAAAGTGCTTTAAATTATGTTGAAGAATATATAAAATCAATTTCCTAAATAGGAAAATTTAGTGTACAATGAAATCAAACTACTGTGGGTATGAATACTCACAGAAATAGGCAGTATAGAAAGAGGTGTATGTGATGGGCTCAATGGACAATACGATGAAGTTTAATATTCAAGAAGATACGGTTGATGTCGATGTCCGCGAAGTGCTGCTAACGGTTTATGAAGCCCTTGAGGAGAAAGGTTACCACCCCATTAATCAAATTGTAGGATATCTTTTATCGGGGGACCCTGCTTACATTCCTAGACACAAGGATGCAAGAACAATTATCCGAAAGTTAGAGCGTGACGAATTGATCGAGGAGCTAGTAAAGTCTTATTTATCACAGCACCAAAAGGAGAAGTAATGAGAATTTTAGGCTTAGATGTAGGCACTAAAACAATTGGAATTGCTGTTAGTGATGAATTAGGGTGGACTGCTCAAGGAATTGAGACGTATAGACGAAAAGAGGATGACCCGACAGCGGATGTCAATTATATTGTTAACCTTGCCAATGAGTATAAAGTTGGGAGCATCGTTGTCGGACTACCTAAAAATATGAACGGAACGATTGGACCAAGTGGTGAGGCATGCCAACAATTTGCAGAAAATATAAAAGAACATGTGGATTGCCCGGTCATTTTATGGGATGAGCGTTTAACGACGGTTGCAGCAGAACGTATGTTAATTTCTGCTGATGTTAGCCGTAAAAAGCGAAAACAAGTCATCGATAAGATGGCAGCAGTTATTATATTGCAAGGCTATTTAGACAGTAAATCAAACTAATGAAGAGGTGTAGTATGACACAAGAAGAAAGAGAACGTATCATTATCCCTGATGAAAATGGGGACGAGCATTTATTCGAAGAACTATTCAAGTTTACAGTAGATGAAACTGGTAAGAACTATATCTTGCTTGTACCAGTTGGAGATAGTGAAGAAGATTTAGAAGATGACATGCAAGAAGTTATTGCATTCCAATACGAAGACAAAGAAGGCGACGATGGAAGTGACCTTGCATTAATGCCAATCGAATCGGATGAAGAATGGGCAATGGTCGAAGAAATGCTTAATACATTCGTTGCAGAACAAGACGACGAAGAATAATCAATCAAACATGAACAGAGCCAATCGGCTCTGTTTTTTTGCTGTGGTTTACGTTGTTCCTCTATTTTTTAAAATAAAGCACGAAAAATTTAGACAGCGGTGCGCATCTAAACGTAATATCTTAAACACAATTAGAGTAGTAAGGGCCGCAGTGAGAACGCCGTTGTTACTAACTCGGATAGCATCTGGAAATAAAATCTGTCTTTTTTACACGAATAATGAAATGTTTTGTAGTATAATGGTAATCGTGAAAGGGGGATATCTAGTGAGTGATCAGAAGAAAGATGAGCAGCTAGACAAATATGCTGAAAAAGTTCGGAGGGCAAAGATTGTCCGTAAAATTGTTCTTATTTGCGTTGCCATTATCTTTTTATTTTTTATTTCTGCAGTAACTTTTAGTTATTTATATATGAAGTCAGCAATGGGACCTGTCGATGCTGAGAGTACAGAAATAGTAAATGTCGAAATTCCAATCGGTTCTTCTAGTACTTCGATCGGGAGAATTCTTGAAGAAGAGGGAGTCATTAAAAACGGATCATTTTTTAGATACTATGTAAGATATAAAAATGAATCTGGATTCCAAGCCGGGAAGTATGAGTTATCTAAAGCGATGACTTTAGATGAGATCATTGATGAACTTAAAGAAGGTCTAATGATGCAAGAGGCTGACTTAATGTTTACGATACCTGAAGGATTATGGCTAGAAAATGTAGCACGTTTAATTGCACAGAATACAGACCATACTGAAGATGAAATAATGGAAACAATAAGCGATGAAGAATATCTAGAAGAATTGATTGAGCGTTATTTTATATTAACAGAAGATATACTAACCGATGGTATCCGCCACCCGTTAGAAGGATATCTATTTCCAGCACGATATGACTTTGTAGATGAAGATGTTTCAATTGAAACGATTATTGAAGCGATGATCGAACGAACCGATAAAATTGTAGCAAAATACATGTCGTATTATCCAGATCATCCGTATACGGTTCATGAGACTTTAACATTAGCTTCTATTATTGAGCGAGAAGCTCAAAAAGAAAAAGATCGTTATACGATTTCTGGTGTATTGTATAATCGTTTAGACCGCAATATGAGATTGCAAGTAGATCCAACTGTTGCTTATGCCATTGGAGAACATCTATATATGACGTCTTATGCAGACTTACGAGTAGACTCACCTTATAATACGTATATGTACGCCGGAATTCCGATCGGACCCGTAGCTAATCCTGGGGAAGCATCCATTAAAGCTGCTTTTGAACCAGAAGAAACGGAGTACATTTATTTCTATGCAAGGTACGGCGGGGATGTATTATATTCCGTTACGTATGAAGAGCATAACCAAAATGTTCAGAAATATCGTCATGAATGGGCTGAAGCTAGACAGTCAGAAGAAAATGAAGAAGGCGAACAAGAGTAATCTAGAAAGTAAACAGCACGAGCACTAGGATGTAGGGATCCTAGTGCTTTTTATAAGTAATATCGTTAAGTCTGACATAGTCTATTGTGCTTGTTTGCTAAATTTTTCAATTCACACGTTTAACGAGATGAATTTCGCGAACGGTGGTGATTGTGGTAAAATAAAGCGTTATGGAGTGTGGAATACTAAGGAGGAAAAGCGATGCTTCCTAATGATGATAAAATAGATGCTTATATTACATCACTAATTTCTGAGCGGAATGAGCTTCTTATAGAAATGGAGCAACTGGCTAAAGAACAACAAGTACCCATTATGGAGTTAGTCGGAATCGAAACGTTGTTGCAGTTGTTGAGAATGAAACAACCTAAGTCGATTTTAGAAATTGGTACAGCAATTGGTTATTCAGCGATTCGAATGGCTCAAGCAATAGATGGTGTAAAAATAGTTACGATCGAGCGCGACGAGCCAAGGTACAATCAGGCTCTAGGTTTTATTGAAAGGGCAAATGTAAGTGATCAAATAGAAATTATCTTCGGGGATGCCTTACATGTAGGCGAACAACTTGAATTATATGCCCCATTTGATGTATTATTTATTGATGCTGCTAAAGGACAATATGAGAAGTTCTTTCAAATATATGAGCCATTGGTGCGATCAGGTGGCTTAATTATTTCAGATAATGTACTATTTCGCGGCCTCGTGGCTGAAGAAAATATTGACAATAAAAATCATGCAAGCATGGCTAAAAAACTTCGTCGGTACACTGAATGGCTGATGAAAAATGAACATTTTACTACAAGTATATTGCCAGTAGGAGACGGCATTGCCTTATCAATAAAAAAGTAAAGAAGGTGTAAGACATGGGGAAGAAACCAGAGATTTTAGTAACCCCAAATAGCGTTGAAGCCATTGAACGGTTAATTCAAGCGGGTGCAGATGCAATCTTAATTGGGGAACAACGTTTTGGTTTACGTTTAGCAGGTGAATTTTCTAGAGAAGATGTTATAAAAGCAAAAGAGATTACAAAAGCGCATGGTGCAAAAGTATATGTTGCGATGAATGCCATTTTCCATAATGAACATTTGGATGAAGCATCTGACTATTTGAAATTTCTTAATGAAACGAATGTAGATGCGGTTGTTTTTGGGGACCCGGCCATTTTAATGTTGGCCCGTGAAATGGCCCCAACTATGAAGCTGCATTGGAACCCTGAAACGACAGCAACCAACTGGTATACAGCGAATTACTGGGGAAGACAAGGGGCAACACGAGCTGTTTTAGCTCGTGAAATCAATATGGATGCGATCGTAGAAAGCAAAGAGAATGCAGAAGTCGAAATCGAAGTACAAGTACATGGCATGACGAACATGTTCCAATCCAAACGTTCATTAGTTGGGAACTACTTTGAATATCAAGGTAAGAACCTAGAGGTTGAGACAACGGAGCAAGCACGTCAAATGTATTTATTCGATAAAGAACGAAATGCAAAGTACCCTATCTTCGAAGATAAAAATGGTACACATATCATGAGTCCAAAAGACATCTGTATCATTGACGAGCTAGAAGATATGATTGACGCTGAAGTTGACTCGTTCAAAATTGATGGTATATTAAAAAGCACTGAATATATGGAACAAGTAATTCAAATGTACCGGGAAGCAATTGAATTATATCTAACAGATGAAGATGCTTACGCAGATAAAAAAGAAGAATATGTTGAAAAAATTCGCGAGATCCAACCACCAAATCGTGACATCGACACTGGATTCTTCTTCAAAGAAACGGTTTATTAAGGAGGGAATACGATGCAAGCTATATCAGAAGTGAACGAAACGGGAAAACGTGTCATTACAAAAAAGCCTGAATTACTCGCACCAGCAGGTAGTTTAGAAAAGCTAAAGATTGCTGTTCATTACGGAGCAGACGCGGTCTTTATCGGTGGACAAGAGTTTGGGCTTCGCTCCAATGCAGACAACTTCTCAAAAGAAGAAATGCGTGAAGGCGTTGAATTTGCGAAGCGTTACGGTGCCAAAGTATATGTGACGACGAATATTTTTGCTCATAATGAAAATATGGACGGCTTAGAAGAATACTTGGAAGGTCTCCAAGAAGTTGGCGTTACAGGTATTATTGTTGCGGACCCATTAATTATTGAAACTTGTCGTCGAGTTGCACCAAATGTTGAAGTGCACCTATCTACACAGCAATCATTAAGTAACTGGTTAGCGGTTAAGTTTTGGAAAGAGCAAGGTTTAGAGCGTGTTGTATTAGCTAGAGAAGTCAGCTTAGAAGAAATGCTTGAAATGAAAAAACACGTCGATATTGAAATTGAAACGTTTATTCACGGTGCCATGTGTATTGCTTATTCAGGACGTTGTGTATTAAGTAACCATATGACAGCTCGTGACTCTAACCGCGGTGGATGTTGTCAGTCCTGTCGTTGGGATTACGACTTATTTGAACAAAAAGAAGAAGAAGGAAAAGGGCTTGTTAAAGAAATTCCTTTGTTTGCCGAAAATGATACGCAATATACAATGAGTCCAAAAGATCTAAATTTGCTTCAATCGATTCCACAATTAATTGAAGCAGGAATTGACAGCTTAAAAGTCGAAGGTCGTATGAAGTCTATTCATTACGTTGCAACTGTAACTTCTGTATACCGAAAAGTGATTGATGCATACTGTGCAGACCCAGACAACTTTGTCATTCAAAAAGAATGGTTAGAGGAACTAGAGAAGTGTGCGAATCGTGATTTTGCACCACAGTTCTTTGAAGCAACACCAACATACAAAGAGCAAATGTATGGCATTCATCCGAAACGTACGACGTATGATTTTGCTGGACTTGTCCTAGACTATGATGATGAGTCAGGAATTGTCACATTGCAGCAACGTAATCACTTTAAACCAGGAGATGAAATTGAATTCTTCGGTCCTGAGATTGAAAACTTCGTTCAAACGGTTGAAACGATTTGGGATGAAGATGGTAACGAATTGGATGCAGCTCGTCACCCGTTGCAAATTGTTAGAATTCAAACGA
The DNA here is from genome assembly GCF_048323755.1 of Alkalihalobacterium sp. APHAB7. Lineage (NCBI taxonomy): Bacteria > Bacillati > Bacillota > Bacilli > Caryophanales > Bacillaceae > Alkalihalobacterium > Alkalihalobacterium sp. APHAB7. The sequence goes on along the minus strand of NZ_JBLWFS010000002.1, from coordinate 190,117 downwards.
AGCAACCAGTTTATCCATGGAATATGATGCGTAAAGAGGTTAAATAATGAAACAAAAGCCAATCATAATTGGGGTTGCAGGCGGAACAGGTTCAGGTAAAACGACTGTAGCAAAAGAAATTTTTCACCAATTTAATCAAAAATCTATAGTATTAATTGAGCAAGATGCATATTATAAAGACCAAAGTCACTTATCGTTTGAAGAAAGACTAGGTACTAACTACGATCACCCATTGGCATTTGACAATGATCTTCTAATGCAGCATTTACAAACGTTGTTAAATGGTGAGTCAATAGAAGTACCCGTTTATGACTACGCACAGCATACTAGATCTAATACGTCTATACCTGTATTACCAAAAGATGTCATTATCTTAGAAGGTATTTTAATCTTAGAAGATAAACGACTTCGAGATCTGATGGATATCAAAGTATTTGTGGATACAGATGCCGATATCCGGATATTAAGAAGACTTTCTAGAGACATTCAGGAGCGGGGAAGAACATTAGAATCTGTTGTTGAACAATATACGACTGTAGTTAGACCAATGCATTTACAGTTTATCGAACCAACTAAGCGCTATGCTGATATCATTATTCCTGAAGGTGGACAAAATAGAGTGGCAATTGATTTAATGGTAACGAAAATCCGCTCTATTATTGAAGCCCAGTCCTTTTTAACGAAAAACCAGTAAAAACAAGAAAAAAAGTAAAAAGTTATCAGATCAGGATAGCAGGATACGTTGTTTTTGTTTATACTATAAGAGTATCTTTAAAAGGGCTTTAAAGAACTAATGGGATAAAGAAAAGCGAGGTGATGAACCTTGCTTTTCTTTTACATAGCCTAATTTCTAGAATATTATTTCATAGTAAATTTACTTTTTTTGTAGGAAAGAGGAGTGAACGTCATGGCTGAAGAAAAAACACATTATATGACCCTTGAAGGGAAACAAAAATTAGAAGAAGAGTTAGAGTTTTTAAAAACGGAAAAACGTAAAGAAGTCGTTGAACGTATTAAAGTAGCTCGTAGTTTCGGTGACCTTTCTGAGAACTCAGAGTATGACTCAGCGAAAGAAGAGCAAGCATTTGTTGAAGGACGTATTTCGACTTTAGAAAAAATGATCCGTGATGCAGTCATCATTAAAGAAGATCAAACGAATACTTCTGTTGTTTCTTTAGGAAAAACAGTTCGCTTCGTCGAACTTCCTGATGGAGACGAAGAAGAATATACAATCGTTGGTAGTGCAGAGTCAGATCCGTCTGAAGGCAAGATTTCAAACGACTCTCCAATGGCACAAAGCTTACTTGGAAAATCAGTGGGCGATAAAGTAACCGTTAACACACCAGCTGGTGAAATGGAAGTTAAAATTTTAGAAGTAAAATAATTAGGAAAAGAACTGTTCATTCGTTGAACAGTTCTTTTTATTAGACAAAAAAAGGGTCTCAAAGTAAGAATTTAAAAAATTTATTCACTTACAATATAAACCGTTGTTTGCAAGGGAATATTATTGTACATCCATAGTACATCCTCATTGTGCATGCGAATACACCCTAAGCTAACATGTTTACCAATAGACGAAGGATCGTTGGTACCGTGAATACCGTATTTAAAGTTATTCGTACCTGGAACATTAAGACCTAACCAGTGACTGCCTAGTGGGTTATTTGGGCTGCCTCCAGGAATGTTCTTCGGATTATACCAAGGCTTTTCTACTTTATTGACAATTTGAAACGTTCCTTCAGGTGTTAATGAAAGTTCTTTTCCAGTCGCAACTGAAAAAGTCCTTAATACTTCAGTATTTTGATACACGGTTAATGTATTCGACGTTTTATTGACCTTTATAGTAATCCCACTCGGCTTGTAATTTTTTAATATCGTCGGATGTGGGATCGTTAGTGTCATCCCTGCCTTCACATCGTTCGCTGGATTTACAATATGATTATAATTAGCTAGTGGAATAAGTTGATCTGCATCTCGATAATATCTCATTGTAATGTTAAATAAAGTCTCTCCCGACTGAACATTATGAAAAGCGATAATATCTGGATCTGGGAGTTTTAACTCAAGGCCCGCTTTAAGATCAGTTGCTGGATTGGTAATTTCATTGAATTGAGCGATTTTATGTTGTTGAGTGTCTGGGTTGATATAATATTTTTTTGCGATGCTATATAATGTTTCATTTGGTTTCACTTCGTGAGTAATGACGATTTCAGCTTTTTGACTAGGCTCACTTTTTGGTTGTTCTGCCGGATTTTCTTTTGGCTTTTCATTATTGTGAGGTGCTGGTTTATCTTCATTAGACCTTGTTCCTTGCTCTACTTCTTTTGGCTTTTGTTGACGTGTGTCTTGCCCCGCTTCTTTTTGATCACCTTTTCCATCTGTATCTTCTTGCGTGTTGTCTGTTTCTTCATCCACCTCTTCCTCAGATGGTTCTTCAGTAAGTTCTGTATCGTAAGTTTGCTCCTCTTCTAGCTCGCTACTTTCCTCGTGTTGTTGTCCTTGATTAAAGACCCCTAGTTGGAATGGAACTAACCCAAAGTTTAGTACTGCAGCTGTAGCTCCTCCTAAAGTTAGTAGGAGGACAGCTATTAGAATAAATGAAGATACCTTTCTCTTTTTTTTCTTATGTTTGACTGAACGAGGTACAAACTCACTATGCTCTTTTGATTTCTTAGACACCAAACTTCCTCTTCTCTATAAATAATAACGTTCCAGATTGACTACAAAAAACTAAACATTTATTCCGCAACAATCGAGAAAATCCTTCATCTTTTGACAAAATAGTCGTTTTAAAAATTTAATTAGATCTTAAGTTCTATATTTTCTCATGATACTAAGCAGAAAAGAATTCAAAGGAACTACTCCTTACTATTTATTCGACAATGATAGTCAAATTTCCTATATAAGGTATGAAGGAAGTTAAAAAGTTGACACACCAACCCCGGGTTACATTTTCAAAAGAATGGAGAGTTTTTTCTTGTCTTAGAAATATAGTGGGTATATACTGTGTATATACTTTATGTACAGTCGAGGTGGCAACATGTGGATTCACCTTTCGAATGAATCAAAAGACCCGTTATATAAACAATTAAAAGATCAAATTAAACAACAAATTATTGACGGGACATTAGCAGGAGATACAGAATTACCATCGATCAGAACGTTAGCTAAAAACATTCAAACAAGTGTAATTACTGTCAAACGAGCGTATTCAGAGTTAGAGCAAGAAGAGTTTATTTATACGCGAGCCGGCCGAGGAACGTTTGTAAAAGCAACGGAAAAAAGAATTTTACAACAAAAAGTCGAGAAGCAATTTGAAGCAGAAGTGGATCGACTGTTTCAGCTAGGGGCTACTCTAGGACTCAGTGTAGAAGAGATGATGTCAATGATTCAGAGAGTAAAGGAGGAAAGAAAGTGAAAGGTATCGTTACAGTTAATAGCGCAGTTCAATCCTATAAAGAATTTCAGTTAGGTCCAATTGATTTAAGTATTAAGGAAGGATTTATAACAGCGCTGATCGGACGGAACGGGGCAGGAAAGACCACATTATTAAAAGGGATCGCACATGTTGAACCTTTTTTATCTGGTGAAGTCACTGTTGCAAATAGCTCATATGATCAAGACCGGTTACATTTTAATCGCAATATCTGTTACGTTTCTGAAGACATCAATATGTATAGCGATTTTACAGTGCGACAATCGATTAATTTTGTCTCTTCATTTTACTCCAACTGGGATAGCGACCTTGAAGAAAGGTTATTAAATGAGTTTCAATTATCACCTAAAAAGAAAATTCATCAGCTTTCTAAGGGGATGAAGTTAAAAGTAAATTTGCTTTTAGCTCTTTGCTTTCATCCAAAGGTGCTTATTTTAGATGAACCAACTGCAGGACTCGATCCAGTAGCTAGACAAGAATTATTAGTTTTACTTCAGCAATGGATTGAAACAGGAGATAAGACCGTAATATTATCCTCCCACATAACAACTGATTTTGAACAAATCGCAGACTACATCATTTTTTTAAGGGACGGGCAAATAGCGCTATATGACGATAAGGAACAATTAAAAGATAAGTATCTGTACTTCACGACAAATCACCATACAGATCTCCCTCGTACAGGAGTTTATGGCTATCAAAAAGGACCGTATGAGGTGACAGGTGTAATTGATACTGAGCAGGAAAATACGTTTGATGCGAAATTGCGCCCGGCTACTTTAGATGAAGTTTTATACTACGTAGTGGAAGGTGGGGCAAACGATGCAATCTTTGATTAAGAAAGATTTACTTTCTTTGAAAAGTATTTCAATGATTTTTATTCCGCTCACGATCTTATTCCAATTTTTTATCACCTGGTATGTTAGTAATATGAGCGGATTTTTATTAAATGATTTAAGCGGAGTCATCTTCTTTATTGTATTGTTTAATTTATTGATGAGCTATGGATTGATTACTCATATTTGTAATGCTGAGGAGTTAAGCGGAGTCAATAAAAGGATCCGGAGTTTGCCTATTTCTGCTTCAACGATTGTCGTTGCTAAGTTTAGTTCGGCTCTTATTATAGTGATTAGCATTAATGCAATTACTTTCGGTACGTTGTTTTTTGTTCAAGTGATACTAGGATATTCAATAGGGATAGGGTATTCAGGTGGTGCTGTACAGCTGCTGAATGCATTAATTCTTTTGTTTATTAGTTTTTATTTATTTGCTCATTTTACTTTTGGCTCTTATATAGCGGTTTGGATTGGTCGATTGTTTATTGTTACAGCGGTTTTCCTGCCGATGTTTTTAAGTTGGCCCACGAGTATCGTATTTGGGATACCGATTGCCGTGGTTACACCGTTATTAAATCAATTCTTCTTTATCAGTACTTTATTATTAGTTGGAGGTTCGATGTGGTTTTCCATCCTAAGCTATCGTGATTTTTATAAAACAAAGAAGAAAATCAAGGTGACTGTGTCTTTTTTTAGTACATTTTTCATTCTCATGTTTCTCACAGTGATTTCAGCAGTTGCACTTTCCTCCCCGCCGTTGAATACGAAGGAAGAAATTATTAATCATATATCAGTAGAACATTTAGTTATAAATTATAAACCAGATCAATCAATTGGAAGTGAAATTTATGGAATAGAGTATGAAGTGATTCTCACGGCTTCTCCCTTATCGAACCCAGTGCTTCTTCAAGAGATCGGTATAAGCCTTATTTTTCCTAAAGAAGATCCATTGTATGAATTGATTGGACATGATATGGGGGTTCATTATAGCAGTTGGTCGTTTCATCAGAATCGTCCTACTTTTTGGTTGAACGGAGAAACAAGTTCGTATGATATATACGTTGAACAATTATTAAAAGCAATTAGTGAAAGCCGTCCGCAAATTGCAATTTATGAAAATTTTCAGCAAAATGTACCATCTAGATTGGTAAACTACTAGAAACGTCAAGGAAATAGTAGTAAAATAACTAGAAATTGAAGGTGTTGCATGGTAGTATTAGGTTGGAATTGGGAAGGAGAGATGGCGAATGAACTACTCAACTCGATATGATCAACGTAAAAAACGTCGTTTAAATCGGTTGCTGAATGTAGCAATCGGAATTGTAGCTATCTTAATTATATACGTTGCGGTGAAGGTATTCTTCACTCCTAGTGCCAGTGAAGAAGTAATTGCTGATCTTGAGCAAGAACAACAACAGGAAGAACAACAAGAGCAAAGTACAGAAACGGAACAAACGATCGAAAATGATCGAGATATCGATTCTACTCAAGAAGAAGTAGAAAATGAGGAACTTCGTGAAGAAGAAGAGGATGCAGAGGAAGAGCTGTCTGACGGTGAATGGCAACCGATTGGGACGGTGCAAAGTGAACCATTTCAAATAAACTTTTCAAAAGATCACGTTAATTGGAAAGAAATGACCCATGCCATTCAATATGCAACAGGGTTATATGATGACATCATTATCTGGCGAATTGAGAACGGCGGCGATTCGATGAGTGCAGTTGGAACGGTCAGTGATGCTGCAAATAAAAATACCCCTTACCGAGTGAGGATCGAGTGGGTAACAGAACGTGGTTGGAAACCAGTGGAAGTTATCAAGTTGTCTTCAAATCCTTATTTATAAAACAAACAGATTTTAATAGCTTACTATAAATAAAGGCTCCCCATTCTTATGATGGTGTGGAGCCTTTTTCATTTAGCTTGGGATGTCGATCTATTTTTTCGCTTTAAAATGAACGACTGCTGAATAAATTGGTAAAGAAGTTTTTTGGTCAATGTGTACGTTATGCTGAACATGATGAACTTGTAACAAGAGGACCTTATTATTATCAATTTGTTCATTTATTTGCTTTTCTAACTGTTTTAAGCTACGAGCTTCGAAACATTCGACTTTATCTTCAATCGTATCTAAATGAATTTGCATCGTTATTTCTCCCTTTTTATCAAATTTCAGTTATAATATACCAAGAACTATGGAGATTGTATACTTTACTGTTTTATATGGAAAAATGTTGAAGTAAAAGTTGCAAATGAAAGGAAGATAGACATGAAAATTGGAATAATTGGTGCGATGGATGAAGAAGTAGAATTATTAAAAAGTAAATTAGACAATCGAGTCGATCAATCAATTGCAGGCTGTGAATTTCACGCGGGGAATTTAAATGGTCTTGACGTCGTCCTATTAAAGTCAGGAATCGGAAAAGTGAATGCAGCAATCGGAACAACATTGCTTATTCAATTATATAATGTTGAAAAGATCATTAATACGGGGTCTGCAGGCGGGTTTCATGAAGGATTAAAAGTTGGAGATATCGTCATCTCTACGGAAGTCCGATATAACGACGTTGATGCTACTGTATTTGGGTATGAATTTGGACAGGTCCCAAGAATGCCAGCTTATTATTCTCCAAATGAAAAATTAGTAGCTATTGCAGAAGAAGCAGCGAATGACGTTGGGGTTCATTCTGTAAAAGGACTAATCGTATCTGGCGATTCGTTTATGAGCGACCATGCTCGTGTAGAGGATTTAAAAGCACGTTTTGATAACCCGTATTGTGCCGAGATGGAAGCAGGAGCCATTGCACAAGTTTGTCATCAATTTGATTGTCCATTTGTTATCATACGTTCACTTTCTGATATTGCGGGTAGTGATGCTAAAGTTTCATATGATCAATTTTTGGAAACGGCATCCGTTAATTCTGCAAAGCTTGTTTTACTCATTGTAGATGAGTTGAAAAAGTAAAGAGCGGAGTGTTACAGGTAGTATAAAAACTAGCGAGCACCAACAGTTCTTGAACGGCTCATATCCTATATATTCCCTCTAGTAACAACAGTTACATCCCCTTGTATACACCATTCTATGCTAGAATAGAAGAGTGTTAATAGGGAGGAATGTAAACATGGATGATAAGAAAATTCGTGAAATTAAAGGAAAAATAGAAGACTATAAGCGATTTGGTTTTATTTTATTGTCCTTAAGTATATTTATGTTTCTTGGCATCATTATTCCAAACGATGTTCCTTTAACTGGAAATTATGTTGAATATATGATGGTGGGGACTGTGTTATCGTTAGTGATGGCATTGATTTTTCACCGAAAAGCGATGCGCTATCGCAACCAACTAGATAACGAAGAGCTCGGACAATAATAATATATGATATATATAAATGGAGAAGAGGATGACAATCAGGTCATCCTCTTCTTTGCTACATAAAAGGTGGTATATAAAAAATAAAGAGGTACCAGGTACCTTTAGTGGGCTAAAGGATAACCTGGTACACGGTTGTTTATGTTGCTGGTGGCGTAACGATGTAGTAGATACTAATAAAGAAGATAAAGATTACGAGTACGGATGTATATGCTTTCCATGGTACAAACTTTTGCGTAACAAGCACGATCTTTACACATGTCATGTACATCCAAGCAATCCCTATTATAACACCTATCACTGCGATGAATGGAACCGTCGCATCGACGCTGTCAGCAATAAAACCTGGCATCGCTAGAATAGAAGGGATGAGGGCACCAGCTGAAAGGCGGAAAAGCTGTCCTAGTAAGCCTGGTCCACCAAATCCGCGAGAGGCTGCCCACAATAATAGAGAAAGCGCAACTCTCGTCAGAAAAACCATAATAATTCCAGCGAGGATGAAAAATCCAGGTACGACAATATCTCTTAAAAAGTCAGCTTCAAAGCTGGAAATATAGTCTATATTCTGCTGAATAGAGATAAAGCCATAAATAACCCCTAACAGGATACTTACAAGGTGACCCCATATATTCCATTTTGGAGAAGTCGTTAGTTCAGCTATAGCTTCATTGTTTAGTAGAATGGTGCGAATATAAAGTATCAACCCTGTCATAAATATCCCCTCATTTATATCATTGTTTGTTGTAGCTTTTCTATCTGTCTAGCTGCAGGCACCATCGGCTCGAGGTCGCTTCGGTCCATCAACGTGTCCAAAGACCCGAACACTAATGCTGGCCCTCCAGCGCTTGTCGCCGATAAGCAGGCGCCTTCCGCTTTTCATTGTCTAGTTCCAGCGCTCAGCGTCTAGTGGACTTCGCTCTCCTCCTTACGATAAGTCAACATCTGCTCGTTTGCACTCGCCGTGTTCCTTTATCTCATACGGAGGGCTCCAGTCCATACGTCGCTAATCGAGCGCTTCCGCTTTTCTAACTGTCTAGCTGCAGGCGCCATCGGCTCGAGGTCGCTTCGGTCCATCAACGTGTCCAAAGACCCGGACACTAATGCTGGCCCTCCAGCGCTTGTCGCCGATAAGCAGGCACCTGCCACTTTTCTAAATTAAAATTCCCATGGCATTAGTGCCCAGACAAAGATGGCAATACTTACTGCAGTAATTAAAAATGCTCCAAATGTGCTGTTGTAACGAGCTGGGTTAACGTCGTTCCAACCATGAATACGTTCAATTAACTTGTGATCAGCCTTAGTAGGTAAGTTCTTTTGTAAAGCTGGGATACGATTTGTAATATATGATACTACAATTAGTAAAATAAAGCTAAGCGGTACACATAACATTGCTCCAGATAATCCCATACCATCTGTTAAGGCATGACCACTAACTACGATGTTAGGGAATACGAAAGGAGAAACGATGATGTACAGAATTCCACCAACTACAGATGCTGCCATTGCGCCGTATCTGTTCGCTTCTTTCCACCATACACCCATCATGATGAGTGGGGCATTGGTAACTCCTGCTAATCCAAAGGCCCATAGAATACTTACCGTTAAGAATTCAGGAGGGTTAAAAGCTAGTAGTACACTGACTAAACCACCCATTGCAATTGAAATATACCCTAAGCGTACTTTAGATTTACTTGTTAAGTTTGGCTTAAGTGTCGTTACAATATCTTGAGAAATTAACGCACCGATTGCTAGTAAGTTACCACTTAAAGTAGATAGACCAGCAGAGATGGCACCAGCAATAACAAGTGCAGTTACCCATTCAGGATTGTAAACTAAGTTTAAGATAATTGTTAGTTTATCCGCATCTGCAGAAGAAATTTCTACTCCAGAAATTTGTGTGTAGTATACCCCTGCAAACCCCATTGCATAAGTAGCAGAGAAAACAAGACCTAAAACTAGTGCAAACCATACCATTGCTTGACGTGCACTTTTTAAACTAGAAGCTGTATATATACGCATCGCTAAGTGAGGTAATCCAAGAGAACCAATCGTTAATGCAGGAATAATTGCAAAATACCATTTTGAAGAGTATTGGTAATCAAAGAAACTCGGCATTGCTTCTAACATTGCAGGAACCATATCAGCATATAAAAGTGGAGGGAAGTACCAACCAGTTCCGCCCATTGCTTTCATGATTGCTCCTAATGGAACGATAAACATTAGTGCTATAATAACCATTTGAATAGCAGCGTTGTTTGTAGCTCCACTCATACCACCAATGGTTACATAACCAACAATTAAAATACCACCAACAATAAGTCCAGTAATATAAGGAATACCAAGTAACGTTTCAAATGTAACAGCAATACCGATCATTTGTCCTAGTGCGTACATAATTGAAACTAAGATCATAAATAATGCAGCGATAATTGATGCAGTCACACCGTAACGTTCACGGACGAAGTGAGTAGGTGAGAAAGCACCCATACGACGTAAAGATGTTCCATAAATAATTGTAATTAAAGGAATAGCTAAAATCATTTGGATCCATAACATAACGAATGGAACTTGGAGATTTAGAATTAATCCGGTTACTCCTAAAAATGTAGCTAAACTCATGTATGTGGAAGCCATTGCAAGACCATTGGTTACTGGTCCTACACCACCGCCAGCGGCATATAAGTCCTCGACGGATTTACTGGCACGGTTGGAAAAATAACTTACAGCATAGAATAATACGAATGTTGCGATAACGATTACGATACCTATAATTGGATTGGATAACTGCCATGTTTGGTCCATCTTAACTTACTCCTTTCTGGCTATCATTTGTGTCTTGACTTAAACGAGCATTTTCTTCATCAATTGCTTCATCGATGTGATTTCCAATTTTACCTGCAATTAGAGTTAAAATGAAAATACCAAACCAACCGATTAAGATTGGTACGATGTACATGATCGGAAACCCAAACAAGTTACCTTCTACTGGAAAGATAGAAAAGATAAAGCCGACATGCCCAGCCAGTAGGAAAATTGCTGACATAATAATTGTGAACCAAACTTCTTTTTTATACGCACTCATTAAAAATTCTCCCCCTTCATTTTGTAAGTGCTTTCATTTTTACATAAGCTCACTAACCCATTGATGAACTGAACGAACACTCAATCTGTCTTCAAACTAAAAATAAAGCTGACCGACCAGTCAGTTTTCTGAAAATGAACTCCACTAGTTGAAGAAAAAATGAGTTAAAAGGATCCCCCTCCCTTTCGCAAGTAGAGAAAAATTAGTAAACTTAATTAGAATTTACACGAAATTTGGAATTGTTTCAAGATTAAATCGTAAGAAAATTATATTTAATTTTAAGTTTTCTGATATTTTATACGAATTTCTATACATTAAATTACATAATTAGAAAGAGTTGATAAACATGAAAGAGTTATTACGACGGAAAACAACGAACCGCCCAATTGTCTTGTTTGCGATTATCATGGCAATGTTTATGGCAGCCGTTGAAGCCACGATCGTCGCTACTGCCATGCCAGGAATTGTTTCAGAGTTAGGCGGTTTTAGCTTATTCACTTGGGTTTTTGGCGGTTATCTACTAATGCAAGTTGTATCGATCCCGATCTATGGCAAGTTAGCTGATTTATTTGGAAGAAAGATTATTTTTTCAATTGGAATTCTAATCTTTCTTGTTGGGTCTATATGGTGCGGATTTGCCACTTCGATGGAATGGTTAATTATTGCTAGATTTATTCAAGGTCTAGGAGCAGGTGCAGTTCAACCGATTGCAACGACGATTGTCGGGGATATCTACACAAAAGAAGAACGAGCCAGCATTCAAGGCTATTTAGCAAGTATTTGGGGAATCTCCTCCATCCTTGGGCCAGTTTTAGGTGGAGTATTTGTTCAATACGTCCATTGGTCATGGATATTTTGGATGAATATTCCGTTCGGTTTGCTAGCGGTTCTTTTAATCGTATTATTTTTAAAAGAAAATATTGAGAAAACAAAACCAGCAGTCGACTATTTCGGAGCGCTCTTAATATTAATAAGTGTGGGATCTTTAATGATGGTGTTAATTCAAGGCGGGGTTCAATGGGACTGGTTTTCACTACCTATCATACTATGTATCAGTTTATTTGGTATTAGTTTTATTGCGTTTATTTATCAAGAAAAACGAGCGCAGGAACCGATTATGTCGATGGATATATGGGGAACACCGTTAATTGTGATTGCAAATATTGCATCATTTGCATCGGGAGCATTGCTGCTGGCAGTATCGTCCTTTCTTCCTACGTATGTTCAAGGAGTCATGAATCAGCCGGCAATAATTGCAGGTTTCACATTAACGATGATTTCAATTGGCTGGCCGATATCATCAACGATCGCAGGAAAACTTTTACTTAAAATTGGGTACAGAAAAGCAGCACTTATTGGCGGCTTTGCTTTAGTTTTAGGATCGACATTTTATTTAACTTTATCGCTCGTCCATCACCCGGTTTGGGCAGGCCTTGGTTCGTTTTTTATTGGGGTAGGAATGGGATTTTCAACGACAACTTTTATTGTTTCGATACAAAGTCATGTGGATTGGAAAAAGAGAGGTGTGGCCACGGCTTCCAATATGTTTATGAGAACATTAGGAGGCGCAGTTGGAGTGGCCTTATTAGGTGGGATTCTAAATAGTAAGTTAAAGTCACAACTTGAAGGGGTTATAGGAACTTTTGACTATGAATTGGATATGGATATCGTCAATATTATATTAAGTCCCGAACAAAGAAAAGTACTGTCTGAACAAGAAGTCGTATTTATTCAAGAAGCTCTTTCACAGGCATTATCTTATGTGTATTGGGGAATTTTCATATTCGCACTCATTAGTCTCGTTTTAATTTTCTTTTTACCGCAAGATGAAAAGGTGAATGAAAATTAAATGTCAGATTTAATTAACTCAATAAAATGTTGAAGAATACGAGCCGTTAAGCCCCAAATGACGTACTGATCGTAGAAGTAAAAAAACTCTGGAAACGAATGGGTTCGTTTCGTATAGGCTTCTCGATTCGGAATGCGGTCAAATGGAAAGTTTTCATCAGGTTCAAAATGAATATTCATATTGTACATTTTCGGTTCTGTTTCTAGTAAAAAGGATAAAGGAACCGTAAATACTTCTTCAACTTCATGTTCACTCGGTGAAACCTTTTCTGGTGACAAGATTTGACCAACAAACGGGAAGATTGTCCCGCGAAATGGTGTAACTAAGACGTCTAGTGGCGCAATGGTAGCAATATCAGCGTCCGTTAGTCCTAGTTCTTCACACAATTCACGTTTCGCTGTTTCTTCTTCAGATGGGTCCGTTACATCAATTTTTCCACCAGGAAAGCAAATTTCACCGGGTTGACGGCTTAATTGTTTGGAGCGGACTTCAAATAAGATGTGAAGTTCATGGTCCTTTTCAATTATGGGGACGAATACTGCTGATTTTAAAGCACGTGAATCCTTTAAGACACCGGCATCTCTTTTTGCGAGGAGTTGCTTGATTTGGTCTAAATTTACAGACATTTCCTCCACCTCTTTGACAGTTTTATTCTTATCATACCAAAAAAGAAGCTGACTCATAAAAGTTATGCTCCTCAATGAATGTAATCATGAGAAGTTACCATTGTTTGAGTCAGCTTGATTTATGTGCGTATATTGTATTTTTGTGAATGAATACCTAGTTCGAGCGCAATTAGGCTGGGCCGAGCGCTTTATCCCATTTCATTGTCTAAATGAATTAAAGTTTTTCATTAAACCAATTAACGATATGGTTTAAACGCTCAATGCGAAGATGTGGCGGGCCACTGCGTGAAAGCTCATGGTTCGATTCTGGAAAACGAACAAACATCGTATCTTTCTTTTGATGCTTTAAGGCAATGTAAAGTTGCTCGGCTTGTTCAATCGGACAACGATAGTCGTTTTCACCGTGCAAAATTAATAATGGTGTTTCAACGTTCTTCACATAACGAAGTGGAGAGTGGTACCACAGTTTTTCTGGATCCTCTTGGAAGCAAGCCCCAATTTCCCATTTCGTAAAAAAGTAACCAATATCACTAACCCCATAAAAACTCGTCCAGTTTGAAATCGAACGTTGGGTAACAGCAGCTTTAAAGCGATTCGTATGACCAACGATCCAGTTTGTCATAAAACCACCGTAGCTACCGCCAGTTACGCCTAGGCGGTCTTGATCGATGTAATCAAAGTTTTCTAACGCAAAATCAACGGCTGACATTAGATCTTCATAATCTTTTCCACCATAATCGCCACGACAAGCATTCACAAACTTTTGGCCGTAACCGTGACTTCCTCGAGGGTTCGTATAAAGAACAACATAACCTTGAGCGGCTAAAAGTTGTAACTCATGGAAGAATGAGTTGGCGTACATAGCATGCGGGCCACCATGAATTTCTAAGATCATTGGATATTTTTTACCTTCTTCAAAGCCATAGGGTTTCATTACCCACCCATGGACTTCCCAGCCATCACTTGCTTTTGCTGTAATTGGCTCAGGGATGGAAAGGTGGATTTCTGAAAGAAAACCTTCATTAATATACGTTAACCTCGTTTTCTTTTTCTCCCCTAGGACGATTTTGTAAAGGTCTCCTGGGTTGGAAGCATCACTAAGTCCAATAATCGCAAACTGTCTAGCTTCATCGAACGTATAACCATACACATGACCTTCTTCAGCGAAAATAGGTGTAATTTCATGATTCTCATCAATCGCATAAAGGCTCGTATTTCCATTTTCACTACCAGTGAAGTAAAGAGTTTTACCATCTTTTGACCAGATTGGACCTGGGTTTGGATGACCAGATCGCATGTCAGAAATCGCAGCATCTGTAATATGGACATCCCACGTTTCTGTAATACATTTCTTTTCTTTCGTGCTGATATCAATCGTGTAAATTTGGTTGATGGTTGCCCCTAAATATTCAAGTTCGTTACCAAAACAAGCAATCGTTTGTCCATCAGGTGACCATGTTGGGTTCATGTAAACCCCGTTATGATCCGTTAACAAAGTAAGCTCTTTCGTTTCTACATGTAAAAGGTAGAGATCGGAAACGATTTGGAAGTCCGCGTCGTCTGTTAAGTTTGCTGAAAGGGCGATCGATTTACCATCTGGTGACCATGAGCTCGGTTCATAACTAAAACGGCCAGAAGTAAGTTCTGTTATTTCTTTTGTTTCTAAATGAATAAGTGCAAGTTGTTGATAGGTTTCGTTATGGAAGCCTGCACCATCTGATTTATATTTTAAGCGATTAATAACAAGAGGCTCTGATTTTTTGTTTTCTTTTTTCTTTTCCTCTTGATCAAAGACACTTTCATCTTGACCTTGTTTTAATGACGTTTTAAAAAGTAATTGTGTACCACACGGTGACCAAACTGGGTGTGATGCACCATTTTTACTTTGGGTTACTTGTTGTGGCTCTCCACCTTCAGTAGAGATGACCCAAATTTGTGATTTACCTGAACGATTCGAAACAAAAGCGAGTTTCTTTCCATCTGGAGAAAAGCATGGAGAGTGATCGCGTACTTTTCCGAATGTCCACTGTACACTAGAAGCTTCATCTAAACGTTGGAAATGAAGGTGAGAACGGTACTCTTGATCTTCATCAATTGTTGTTTTTACAAATACAAACTTTCCGTTGCATGGAGAAATTTGAGCTTCACCGACGTTCGAAATTTTAAACAGATCCTCACTTGTGATTGGTCTTTTGTTTGGCATATGTATCCCCCTTAATGAATTTCAAACGTATTTTTATTAACTTCTAGTTGAACCATTACATTCGACTTGCTAATACCAGAAATCGTATTCAAGCCTTTCAAAAACAATGTTAAATCATCATATGTTTTAACATTTACTTGCATGAGCAGTTGATATTCCCCAGTGATCAAAGAAACGTGCCGAACTTCTTTAAATGACATTATTTCTTCCATTACATCATTCAACTTCTGTGCTTCAACACCTAGTTGTAAGATCGCGGAAACTTTTAGCCCAAGCGAGATAGGATTAACGACGCCAACTACTTCTAAGATTCCTTGATCTACAAGAGTTCTATAACGGGTACGCACTGTTTTTTCCGTAACCTCCAGTTGGCTAGCAATTTCAGTGAAAGACATTCTTCCATCCATTGAAAGCAGCCTGAGGATGCTCTTATCCAGGTCATCAATATCCTTCAAGAAAGAAATACCTCCTTTAGGTTATAAAAAGAAAGATAGGGTCTAATTCTGTTCGCTCTCTGCAAGGATACTCCTAAAATAAGAATGATTCTAATAAAAAATGACTTAAATCAGGACTAGCTAAAGTATATAAAAAATATTCTTAAAACTCAATTGTTTTACAAATTATCTGGTAAATTCATCGTATAATGATGGTATGTGATTTTTAATCGAGGTGAATGAGTTGACGGCTATAAAAGTATTAATTGCGGATGATCAAACATTAATGAGGGAAGGTTTGAAAACGATCATTGATCTTGAAGAAGATATGGAAGTTGTTGCGACCGCTCAAGATGGACAAGATGCAATTGAAAAAGTAAAAATGTTTGAGCCGAACTTAATCTTAATGGATATTAAAATGCCAAACATGAACGGGATCGATAGCTTAAAAAAAATAAAAAAACGAAACCCACAGATGAGAATTGTTATTTTAACGACGTTTGCTGAAGACGACTATATTATTGAAGGTTTAGCAAGTGGTGCGGATGGATTTTTGCTAAAAGATATGAATTATGATCAATTAATTCACTCCATTCGCGAGGCAGCAGTTGGCCAATTAATGCTCCCGTCGGTCATTGCATCAAAATTAGCACAGCGTCTTTCAAAATTTAATTCGGTCATCGAAAATGAAATTAACGTTGATAAGCTTAAAAAGAACGGTATTCATTTATCTGAACGAGAACGAGAAGTTGCTTCTTTAATTGTCAAAGGATTTAGCAATCGTAAAATTGCCGGACAACTTTTTATTAGTGAAGGAACGGTAAAAAATTACATCAGTGAAATTTACAGCAAACTAGGGGTGAAAGACCGCGCTCAAGCGATTGTTTATTTAAAAGAACTGCAGTTGAAATAATTCGATTTTCCTTTTTTATCAAATAAAAGATTGTGACATAATTTTCATGTTCTTGTAAATCCTATGTGTAGGGTAAATAGAAAGGATTGAATGAATCATGGAAAAAAAGCAACAAATGGAACAGATCGTAAACGATTTCTTACAACATGCACAGTCGATTTCCGGCGACTTAAAATCAAATTTAAATCAAGTGAAGGAGCAACTTCAGTCCATGTCATCAGAGGACATTGATATGAAAAGTGATCATGTATTTACATCTCCAGCCAATCAACATCAGCAACAAGATGATCCTCAATCGATGCTTCAATCGATGTACGGCGAAATGGAAAGAGTGGCTAGACAAGAGCAAGATAACCAACAATTACAAGAAGTGATCCAACAAATGAGATATTACTTCAATATTGAAGAAAAAGACGGATTTTTTCCGTAAGAAGATCTGACATAAAAGCTGTAAAAACACTTATTATTTTTTATACTACTCTTATAAGGTGCTCCTTAACCAAAGAGTTGGCTCCAACTGTTCTCTCTCCAACTCCCCCTAGTGGCTATCCAGTTTATTGGATAGCTTTTTTTTAGTTAGCGCTGTTAAAAAGTATTGTTGATTTTGGGCTCATTCCTGAAAAAATAACCTGAAATTCTGTGAGAAAATGCATTTTCTCGATCATTTTAGGTTTTTTTTTCAACCTTTCAGTTCCTGAAAGGCGTGTGAAAATAAAACTTCACACAATGAGCCCAAAATCAACGGATATCAACAGCAATATTTAACATAGCTTTTTAGTTAATGAAGGAAACCGAATACTGGTTCTAGAAAAAGGGTAAGAATTAGAGAAAATACTTGTCTTTGCTAATAATTAGAAGAGTAGATTAATACTGTGGTAATAAGAAAACTTTTCGAAGAGGAGGCAGAGCTTTTGCAACTTACAATGAATGATATTATGAATTTCGATTTGTTGGATTCGGCTCGTGTCCTTTCTGGGGAAAAGTATTTGAAAGAACGTTATGTGGAATGGGTGTCAATTACGGAAAGTCCAGTTGAAAACTTTGTCCGTAAAAATGAATTTGTTTTAACTACTGGTATTGGTTGTGAACAAAATATTGATGCATTTGAGCAATACGTCCAAGATGTTGTCGATTCTGAAGCAAGTGCCTTAGCAGTTGCCACGGGTCGTTATATTTATGATATTCCGACTGAAGTCATTCAACTTGCTGAGCAAGCGCAGTTTCCAATCATTGAAATTCCTTGGGAAATAAGGTTTGCGGATATTACACACGAAGTCATGAAAGAACTAAATCGCAGACAGCAACAAGAATTAAAAGAGTCTGAAAAAGTCCAACAGCAACTGATTAATATTTTATTAAATGGTGGAAATTTAGACAAAGTGGCACAATATGTCGGAAAGCATATTCATGCCCCCGTACTCATTACAGACAAAGACGGACTGGTCAAAGGAAGTGCTAGGCAAACGAAAGAAATTCGGTCGATGTGGGGAAAGCTAAGAACCGATAACAAAGTCCCCCACCATACTTTTATAACAGATGATACGACACACCATCCGCTCCATCAAAAAATTCATAAGCTCGATCATCCCCCGTGGAAAATTGTTCAATTACCGATTATACAAGATGTTCATCGTGTTCTCGGTTTTTTATTTATTATTTTAAATTCTACACACCCTCTAAAAGATGACCTTAGCCATTATTCTATTAACCTTCTCGAACATGCTTCAACCGCTAGTGCCCTATGGTTTTTACGAGAAAATGCAGTTCTAGAAACTGAATTTAAGTTACGAGATGATTTCGTATGTAGTATCGCCAAAGGTGATTTAACCTCGTGGGAACGGATTAGTGAGCGTGCGAGACTACTAGGGTACGATGTAAGTGTCCCATACGTCTGCATTGTCGGTTATCCAGAAAATTTGCGGGCCATGTATGAAAAAAGCGACCAAATTAAACAGACGAGTTATGAAAAGTGGCTGCATAGCATGGTCTATTATATTGAAGAAGAAGTGGTATTTGCGAGCCAATCTTTAGAAAAGCAGCTGCTAATGACCTACCAACTAGATGAAATCATTATTTTCCTAGAAGCAACCGTCGTCTCGAGAAAAGACAGTGTTCACTATTTTCTCGATCTTCTTGAACGACGACTGGGCAATTTATTGCCAGGAGTTGTCATGTCCTGGGGGATTGGCAGAGTGTATGACGATGAATTAAAGTTTTCAAAAAGTTATCGAGATGCGCAGCAATCACTCGAAATTGGCAGACGCCAAAAAGGACCCGGTCAAAGAATGTATTACGATGACTCAAAAGTTGAACGCATCTTATTATCTCTAAGTGACAATGAAGAAGTCCAACACCTATCAGAATCCGTGATCACACCATTAATCAATTACGATCAAGTACGGCAAATGGAACTCGTCCGCACATTCATTATTTTCACCCAGCATCATTACAATGTCAGCAAAACGGCACGCAGTCTGTCCCTCCACCGCCAATCGTTGTTATACCGCCTCAGAAAAATTGAAAAACTAACCAAACTGTCACTCGTAAATCCAGACGACTTATTCCTATTAAACTTAAGTATTAGAATATGGCTGGCTACATCCGCACCAGAACATGCCCGCAATTATATTCACTCTCAGAAGCCGGTGATTAAATGAAAGTGGTTGTATTTATATTCGTAGGGTAGTTTTTGAATAGTGAATAAAATGAATTGAGAAGGGGGTATAAATCGGATGAGGTTTATATCTCTTTTTTGGTTAGTAGAGAGAGTTTACAAGGCCGCATGAGCTAAGTAAGGGAAAAACTAGGCAATCTATAAGTTATAGCAGAGATTAGAGT
The DNA here is from genome assembly GCF_048323755.1 of Alkalihalobacterium sp. APHAB7. Taxonomy (NCBI): domain Bacteria; kingdom Bacillati; phylum Bacillota; class Bacilli; order Caryophanales; family Bacillaceae; genus Alkalihalobacterium; species Alkalihalobacterium sp. APHAB7. The sequence continues at coordinate 170,531 of NZ_JBLWFS010000002.1, read as the reverse complement.
GCAGTAAAGGGAAAAACTAGGAGAACCCGTGAACGAAAAGCGCGGAATGGTGAGCGGTAGAGGGGAAAACTAGGAGAAAGCGTGAACGAAAAGCGCGGAATCGTGAGCAGTTGAGGAAAAAATTGGGAAAGCGTGGAATGGTGTGCGGTAGAGGGAAAAATTAGGAGGAAGCGTGAACGAAAAGCGTGGAATGGTGTGCGCTAGAGGGAAAATTTAGGAGAACTTGTGAACGAAAAGCGCGGAATGGTGAGCGTTAGAGGGAAAAATTAGGAGGGAGCGTGAACGGAAAGTGTGGAATGGTGTGCGGTAGAGGGAAAAATTAGGAGAGAGCGTGAACGAAAAGCGTGGAACGGTGTGCGGTAGAGGAGAAAACTAGGAGAACCCATTAACCGAAGCAATGATTAGAGCATAATAAAGGAAAAAAACTATAGGAACTAAAGCAGTGAATAGTGCAAATGAAGTTACCCCAGTCCCATACTACTCGCTCCACCAAAACACCCCCACCCGAAATCGCCATTCACCAGCCCTCTAAACCCCCTCAACATCACCCAAAACCTAACAAAAGTGTACTACATGATAACTGAATATTCTTACACTTTTTACAATATCGGGTTCGGCTCCACTCGCTTATGATAATAACAAATCACAAAAGTAAGGAAAAAAGGAGAAAGGGGCGAAAGGAGTGGGAGAAGATGCTCCATTTTACACATGGGGAATTTCATGAGCGTTTGCGTCTAACAAAAGAGAAAATGGTTCAAGAAGGAATTGAAGTGCTTGTTGTGACCGACCCAGCCAATATGAATTATTTATCAGGATACAATGGGTGGTCATTTTATGTTCATCAAGCATTAATCGTGATTATTGATGAACCGCAACCACTATGGATTGGTAGAGAAATGGATGCGAATGCTGCAAAAGTTACGAGCTGGCTCTTTCATGAGCATATTATTCCGTACCCAGATTATTACGTGAATTCGAATACGACACACCCGTATGATTTCATCGGAAACATTTTAAAGGAAATTGGGCAAAGCAAGCGGGTGATCGGGCTTGAAATGGATAATTATTATTTTTCAGCGAAGTGCTTTGAACGTCTATTAAAAGCTCTTCCACATGCCGTTTTTAAAGACAGTACGAATCTCGTCAATTGGGTACGTATTATAAAATCGGATACGGAAATTGAATATATGAAGCGTGCAGGTCAAATTGCTGTTCGTGCGATGAAAGTCGGCATTGATGCCATTGATGTTGGTGTACGTGAATGCGATGTAGCTGCGAAAATCTTTGAAGCTCAAATTAAAGGAACACCGGAATTCGGTGGCGATTACCCTGCAATCGTACCACTCATGCCGGCAGGTGAACACACATCTACACCCCATATTACGTGGAGCGATGAAACATATAAACCGAATACGACCGTTTTAATTGAATTAGCTGGATGTTATCAAAGGTATCACGCTCCTCTCGCCCGAACCGTAACGATTGGTGAGCCAGAAGAAAAGGTGAAGGACTTATCTGAAGTTGTTATTGAGGGCATGGAGGCTGCATTAGACGTAATAAAACCAGGAATCACCTGTGAGGAAGTCGAGCGTGCCTGGAGAAAATCGATCCAGAAAAGAGGCTACCAAAAAGAGTCAAGGATCGGATACTCAGTCGGCTTAAACTATCCGCCAGACTGGGGGGAGCATACGGCAAGCTTACGTCCTGGTGATCAAACGGTCTTAAAGCCGAATATGACCTTTCATATGATTTTAGGGATCTGGATGGATGACTATGGCGTTGAGTTAAGCGAGTCTTTTCGTGTTACGAAAACAGGCTATGAATTATTAGCAAGTGCACCAAGAAAGTTGTTTGTGAAACATGCAGGAAAGAAATTATGGCCAGGGGGAATGGGAGCTTAATTAAATCAAGGAGGTAGATCGTATGGAAAACAAAATGAAAAAAGCAAATATGGGGACAAAAGCCGTCTGGGCAGGGGAGAAAGACTACCTTGTGCATGGAGCAACTCAAGTACCTGTCATACCGAGTGTCGCTTACAACTATGATGATATGGATGAGTGGTATGAAGTCGCGGTTGGACGTAAAAAGGGACATATTTATGGCAGAAACACGAATCCAACCGTTCAAGCGTTCGAAGATAAATTAAAAGAACTTGAAGGAGCGACAGCAGCGACGAGTTTTTCAACGGGGATGGCGGCGATTAGCAATACGCTTTATACCTTTTTGCGACCAGGCGATCGTGTCGTTACGATTAAAGATACGTATGGCGGAACGAATAAAATTTTTACTGAATTCCTGCCCCAAATGGACGTAGAGATTACGTTCTGTGAAACGGGTAATCATGAAGAAGTAGAAAAAGAAGTCGCCAAAGGCTGCAAGATTTTATATCTCGAAACCCCAACGAATCCAACTGTAAAAATTACCGATATTAAGCGCATGGCCGAAGCAGGTCAAAAAGCAGGAGCGCTCGTCATCGTTGACAATACATTTGCAACACCGTTAAACCAGCAACCACTAGAACTTGGAGCGGATATCGTCCTTCATAGTGCAACAAAATTTCTCGGTGGGCACGCGGACGCCTTAGGTGGAGTGGCGTGCAGCAATAATGAAGAGTATATCGAAAAGATCTATCACTACCGAGAAATCAATGGGGCAACGATGGATCCTTGGGCGGCATACCTCATCTTACGTGGAATGAAAACGCTCGAGCTTCGCGTTCGACGTCAAGAAGAAAATGCATTAAAGCTAGCAAACTATTTAAAATCAGAGGAAATGGTGGAATCCGTATTTTACCCAGGACTTGAGGAGCATCCGAACCATGAGATTGCGAAAAAGCAAATGGTTGGCTTCGGGGGCATGTTGAGCTTTGCTGTGAAAGGCGGTATTGATACAGTCAAAGAGCTTTTACCAAATCTGACATTCGCTCACCGTGCAGCGAACTTAGGAGCTGTTGAGACGACAGTAGGCCCTGCAAGAACAACAAGTCATGTGGAGTGTACCCCAGAAGAGCGAAAGGCGATGGGAATTCCTGAAGGACTCATTCGCGTCTCATGCGGGATTGAAAATGCGGAAGATATCATCAACGATTTTAAAGAAGCCTTTACGCATGTGAAAGAGGCAGTTCGCTAGCCATTTCTGAAGGAGGCTTAAAACTATGCAGAAACTCGCTTTATTAGGATTTGGCACCGTCGGCCAAGGATTAGCAGAAATTTTAGTAGAAAAAAAAGACGCCTTAAAAGCAGAAACCGGTTGGGAAGGAAAAATTGTTGCGATTTCAGATGTCATGAAAGGCTCCATCTATGACCCAGACGGCCTTGATATAGAAAGAGCATTACACATTGTGAAGCGAACAGGGACTCTTGATGACTATCCAGATAGCGAGCGACTAATTCGCGATTTAGACAGCTTTGAAACGATCGAGCAAACGAACGCAGATACGATTGTGGAAGTGACGTTCACCGATGTAAAAACAGGTCAACCGGCGATCGATCATTGTAAAGCAGCGTTTAGAGCAGGAAAACATGTGGTGATGAGTAATAAAGGTCCCGTTGCTCTAGCTTATAAGGAGCTGGCACAATTAGCAAAACAGCACAGAGTTCGCTGGGGCTTCGAAGGCACGGTCATGAGCGGAACGCCTGCTCTCCGGATGCCACTCGCGGCTTTAGCAGGCAACGAGATTAAAGAAATGACAGGCATTTTAAACGGAACGACGAACTACATGTTACTCAGAATGGAAGAAGGGCTTTCCTATGAAGAAGCCCTCGAAGAAGCACAACAGCTTGGGTATGCTGAAGCTGACCCAACGAGTGATGTAGAAGGCTATGATGCACGCTATAAGATCGTCATTCTTGCTAATACCGTCATGAACTCCTTACTAAAAGTCGACGATGTCCAGTGCGAGGGTATCACTCACCTCACCCCTTATGATATTAATAAAGCAAAATCAAAGGGAAAGCGGTGGAAACTGATTGCTCGTGTCAGTAATGAAAACGGCAAAGTCAAAGCATCCGTACAACCGGAAATGCTCGATGAAACCCATCCACTCGCTTCCATTCAAGGGGTCTTAAACGCAGTTACTTTTGAGTGTGATTTAGCTGGGACGATTACACTTTCTGGCCCTGGGGCAGGACGAACGGAAACAGGGTATTCTTTATTAATTGATTTACTGAATATATATAGGAACCATTTATAGATGTTCACAGCTCAAAATGGATGTTGTGAGTTAACTTGAGCGACAAAGATTGATCAGACAAATGAAAAAGAGATGTGAGGTTATATAAAAAATGAAAGGTGGGAAAGCCAATGAAAGTTCGAGTGGCACAAAGGAAAATGTTTCTCGCCGGAAAGTGGGTGACCCGAGACCAGACGATTACAGTAACCAATCCAGAAAATAATGAAGCAATTGCTACAGTGCCGGCAGCGACAAAGGAAGATATGCTTGAAGCGGTTCAAGCCGCTAAAAAAGGAGCTGTCGTATCAGCAAAGTTGCCTGTTTTTAAGCGAATTGAAATTATCCAGCTAGCGGCGGATTTCATAGAAGAACAACAAGAAGATTTTGCGGTCACAATTGCCTTAGAAGGCAGTAAAACGATCCGCGAAGCGAGAAAAGAAGTAGCACGATGCATTCAAACCTTGCGCATCAGTGCAGAAGAGGGGCGGAGATTAGAAGGAAAAACGATCCCGTTTGATCAAAGCAGTGGAAATGAAAATCGGTTAGGGTATTACTCTTTGTTCCCGATTGGAATTATCGGAGCGATCACACCGTTCAATGATCCATTGAATTTAGTCGCTCATAAAATTGGTCCAGCCGTGGCCTCAGGTAATGCGATTATTGTAAAACCAGCAACGGTGACACCGCTTAGTGCATTAAAGCTAGCAGATGCGTTTTCACAGGCGGGGCTACCAGATGGAATTTTATCGGTCATTACGGGTAGAGGCTCTGAAGTTGGAGATACACTCGTTACTCATCCTGATGTAAGAATGATTTCTTTTACAGGTGGTTTAGAAACCGGAACAGAAATAGCGAAAAAAGCGGGCTTGAAAAAACTAAGCATGGAACTCGGCTCGAACTCTCCCGTCATCGTGTTGAATGACGCCAATCTCAATCAGGCAGTGGACTCTACGGTTTCTGGAGCGTTCTGGGCAGCCGGACAAAATTGTTTAGGAGTGCAACGTATTTACGTAGAAAAAGACGTATTTGAACGGTTCACTGCTCAATTTGTTGAACAAACAAAAGCCTATCGAAAGGGCAGTAAGTTGTTTGATAGTACCGATATGGGGCCACTGATTAATGAACGAGAGGCGATCCGAGTTGAAAAACTAGTGAATGAAGCGATCAAACAAGGAGCGACTTTAGCATGCGGGGGTAACCGAGAAGGAGCTTATCTCGAGCCGACGGTTTTAACGAACGTCCCACCAAATGCAACGATCGCTAAAGAAGAAATCTTCGGCCCTGTCGTCTTGCTTTTCGCGGTTAATAGTCTACAAGAAGCCATTGAACGATCAAATGATGTGAACTATGGCTTACAGGCAGGGATCTTTACCAATCACCTCCAGGCTGCTTTTGAAGCGATCCAAAGGCTCGATGTCGGTGGTGTCATGGTGAACGACAGCAGTGACTTCCGGATTGACAGCATGCCATTTGGCGGTGTCAAAGGATCAGGATTAGGTAGAGAAGGTGTGAAATACGCTATTCAAGAAATGACTGAACCAAAAGTGGTTTGTTTCAACCTTTAAAAGTTTTTATATCAAAATAATGAAGAGTGGTAGGGCCGTTATAAAGTTCCCTGCCACTTTTTTGTTGTTGTATCCTCAGGTCCCCACCTCTCCACCTTTCTCATAATCTCCCCTATTTATTTACTTTTCTGTTCTTAAAACAAGCGTAACGTAAATAAGTTAACACTAAGAAGGACGTAATAAGTGTTCTTTATAGCGAATAAAAGGACTATTGTACCGTTTACTATAACGAACTTTTACCATATAATATTCTCTATAAAGAACGAAGTGGTGTTATCAATGCATGAGAGGAGGATCAAATGATGCAGACGATTGATATAGAAAGTCCAATTCAGGCGCAGTTAACGATACATGTCGTGAAAGACAACGTTGTCAACTCGAAATGTACGTATGTTAAAGTAGTAGAATTCACAACAACATCACTTACATTTATTAGTTCTTTAAAATTTCCAGTTTCAGAAGAGGTTATTTATCGGATGACTCTTAAGGTATTTGGAAGAGAAATGGAAGTATACGGAATGATCTTAACTTGTGTGAAACGTGTTCAAAGTGAAGAGTATTATTATGAAATGAATTTTAAAGTGAATTAAGAATGACGATAAAATGACAAAATAAAAAAGGGTGAGATACATATGAATGGGGGGAATATTAGGGAGCTGCGAAGAAAAAAAGGTTTATCCTTAGATCGACTCTCTGAGTTGTCAGGTGTTTCTAAGTCCTATTTAAGTTACATCGAACGTGGTTTACAGACGAACCCAAGTTTATCGGTTTTGGAAAAAATGGCACAAGCACTTGGCGTTGAACTCATCCACTTAATAGAAGTAATGAATTCGGAAGAAGACAAACAATCCACCTCCATGTAGAGAGGTGGATTGTTTGTTGATTGAACTATTTTTTACTAAAATATGTTAGGCTAATTATTTATTTTTACGCCATTTGTTAAATTCTAAGTACTCGCGGAACTGTTCTTTTGAAACACCAGACTCCATCGCCTCTTTTACTAATTCGACCCAAGCGGAATCGAGGTCGTATTCTGCTGCTTTTTTCTCTTCTTTGTTTTCGTTTAAGAGGGTTTCAACACTAACACCTAATACCGAAGAGATTTTTTCTAGGAATTGTATGGAGGGATTAGATTGGATGTTTCTTTCTATGGAACTTAAATAGGATTTTGCTACACCAGCGGATTCTGCTAATTCAGATAAAGACAAGCCTTTTTCTAATCGTAATCGTTTGACTGTTTCTCCGATCATCTGTATCGTTTCCTCTCTCAACCTGTATACTTATAGGAATTATAACAGTTTAAGGCTTGTTCTGTAAATAGAACTACGAGATCATGTTTTAACGGTTTGGTTAAGGTATTCTTTTATTTCTTCAATCGTAAACCCTAATTTTTTAGCTTCAACTATTAGAGCTGTCCATTCTTGGTCCAAAACCTCACAGGTCTTTGTATTCATTCCTTTTACCTCCTAGTTCCTGTACACAGTAATATCGGTCTACTGTCAGTATAGCAATAGGTCTATATATAAACGCGACGATCAATAGTTAATAAAATAGTTGTGATTTTGCGACTATAATTAGTTAACCCATTACCATCATATATAAAAATGGGAAAAACTTTTAGTTACTGAAGTCATATTTATAGTAACAGTTCCAATAAATTTCCAATCGACATTTTATTTAGCGAGCGTAACACCTAGTGTAAAGGTGTTTGTACTAAATACTCTTAGAAAAAAATACTTTTTAATCTTTGCTTTGCGACAAAAATTTCCGAATTTCTACATGTTATTAATAGGTAAAAAGAAGGTGTTTTTAGTTTAATAGTCCTAGACTGTTTTAATGGTAGTTATAGTAATAACCTCTAAATGACCAATTGTTTAGATAGCTAAAGTCATTTAAATTAAGACTATATTCACAGGAATCTATATTGATATAAGTTATGACAGATCTACCTTTCTTCTTGATTCCCATTCCATTGCTTTAAAAAGGCTTTAACATCTTCTGGTTTAAGTCCGATCTCTTTGGCATTTTTCATAAGTAAAATCCACTCTACATCCAGTAGTCTTTCCTCGTAGGATAGTTCAGTAGGTTTCAATACGATCTCTCCCTTTTCCTAATATTGCCGTTTTATTGGTTATAATGTTCATTATATAGAACGTACGTAGATAATCAAAAAAGGATTTTAAAGAAAAACAAGGGAAAATAGATGGAATTAGGTGTTTATTGTTCGTTATATCGTATATTTGGGGATTTTCACTTTTTTTGATTAAATTTTAAAAGATAGGTTTAGTTTCTTAAAAAAAGTGATACGAGATGAACAAGTTTCATCACATATCACTTTTCTCATATTATAACGTAGCGTAAAAAGAGGAGGTCTTTTTGTTGATTTTGAACGTCCTTGATGTGTGAATGGTAGGTGCAACTTTTTCAGTTTTTAAGAAAAAAGTTTTTACTTCATCTGTACTTATACCTAAATTTTTCGCTTCCTTCATTAATTCAATCCATTCGTGATCAAGGTTTACCATGCCGCTACTCTTCATTAATTGTTACCTCCTAAAATACATTAAGCATTTCAGGTAGTCCAGCCATCATCATTGATAAATCAACCTTAGATCTGTGACTTTGCGTCCCTACTTTTCAATAGGTTTGCCCTTTGACTGATTACTTTATTTTTTATTCATTAACATACTTTTTTACAATTTATATGACTTATGGCTTGTTATTAGTAGTATATAGGATGAAAAAATTTTGTGGTGTTGAAGAGTGTCGATGACAGAAAATTCTAATTTTACAATATAGAAACATTAAATAGGTAAAATTAACCTCGTAAATAACATAATTATAGTGTAAATGTTATATTTGTAGTTATTTGGTCCTTGTTTTGTGGTTGAGAGTCTATAAATCTTTAGAATTAGCTAAAATGGAGTAGGAATAAATTGTAAAATGAGCATAGAAATTCAAAGAAAGTGTCGAGATTTTACTAACGAAAGTTTTGGTTTTTTAATAAAAGTTTCCTAGTTTTAATCTTATAGAAGAAAATTGTGGACTATTTAATATTATTCTGAAGGAATGGATATCCAGATTAAATTGAGCGAAAATCCGGTTATTATGGTGGGTAACATTTAAAAAAATTTACATATTTCTGGTGTACAGACACAAGCAAGCCCAAACGTACATAGATATAAGATATCAAACCTTTGGGGGTGAGGAAGTGTCATTATTTGCAGCCATCACCTATTTCTTTAAAGAAGTCATTGTTTTTGTATCGTATGTAAAAAACAATGCCTTCCCGCAACCGCTTTCGAAAGCAGAGGAGCAAAAGTACTTACAGCTCATGGAGCAAGGAGACGAAGAAGCTCGTAATCGCCTCATTGAACATAATTTACGATTGGTTGCCCACATCGTTAAGAAGTTTGAAAATACACGCGAAGATACCGAAGACTTAATTTCGATTGGAACGATTGGGTTAATTAAAGCGATTGAGAGCTATTCACAAGGAAAAGGCACGAAATTAGCGACATATGCAGCCAGGTGTATTGAAAATGAAATCCTCATGCACCTTCGCGCGTTAAAGAAAGTAAAAAAAGATGTTTCTCTCCATGATCCCATTGGAACCGATAAGGAAGGAAACGAAATTACCTTAATCGATGTCCTTCAAGAAGAAACCGACGACATCGTTGACACGATCCAACTGAAAATGGAAAAGAAACAAATTTACGATTATATCCACGTTCTAGATGAACGAGAAAAAGAAGTCATCGTCGGCCGCTTTGGCTTAGACTTAATGAAAGAAAGGACTCAACGAGAAATCGCAAAAGAATTAAACATTTCAAGAAGCTATGTCTCTCGGATTGAAAAGCGAGCTTTAATGAAGCTGTTTCATGAGTTTTATCGAAGGAATAACGGGCAGGTATAGAATGAGAAAGGAAGTATGAGAAGAGTGGTTTCTCATACTTCCTTTAAGTCGTAATATTGTTTAATCGAAAATAATAAAGTGTTGACATAAATTTATTCTGCTCGAAATTGAGAAGTAGAGGAAAAAATAGTGCGAACAGAGTATAATGAGTGTATGAAAGGAGGAATGACATTGGCTAAAAAACTCTATGGTAAAGATGCGCAAACCTTTAAAAAATGGGTGAATCAGGGCGCAGAAACTATTATTGATATTGATGGACAGCGCTACTTAATACAAGCGTTGCAAGAAAGTCGGGTAAAAATAGAAATAGAGTCCGATCCAGAGTTAAGAGAGATGATAAAAAGAGCAGACAAAGATATCGAGAATGGTAACTTATTTAATACTGAAGATATACTCGAAGCGATAGAACGTGGTGAGATATAGTGGAAATTAAATGGACAAGTGAAGCAAGGAATAATTTTAAGAATATAGAAAGTAACCACTATAGTAAGTCAGAAACGAAAGAATATAAAAAGTGTTTAGCTGTTAAAATTAGTAATAAAATAGTAACGATGATGGAAATCATGCCAGTAAAAGAACCAGAATGGAAAGGTAATTATATGATCTATGTGGATAATTACAAAGTAATTTACTCGTTTTCGAATGACAAGCAGATCTGCTATATAAAAGCCTTTAAACATCAGAAACAAAATTAATTGGATCTCTCTAATTCTCCATTTCTTCTTCTCAAGTTCCCCCTTCTTCGTAAACTCAACAACCTATACTAATCATTAATAAAATCAATATACGTTACGTTAATAGATGAACACCAATGTCTTAGATATATAATATAAAAAAATGGCAGTTTGGTGAGAGGTTAGTTCATCAGACTGTCATTTCTATTTAATTTATTCAATTGGTCTTGCATAAATAATATAACGGTCCGGTGCACTTCCTACATAAGAAAACGGATAACACGTCGTGACGACTAGCACTTCATCAGGAGCTGTTGAGCCAATAATCGTTCTGTCATCGGCATCTACGATTTTCGTACTTTCAATCTCATACGCAAACTCGCCATATGGAAGTTTAATAATAAATTGATCCCCAATTTCAAGCTCGCCCATTCTTCGAAACACCGTATCTCGATGACCGGATAAAACAATCTGATCATTTTCCATTGGCCAAGCAGTGCCTTTGTAATGCCCGACTCCTTTTTCTAACTCATCCTCGTCTGTACCTTCCACAATCGGAAGTTCCGCATCAATCGCAGGTATAGAGAGAATACCGACTGTATCTCCCATTTGCGGGTCGAAGTCATCTATAGTTCGTTGGACTTCTTCTTCAGTTTCCTTTTTTTCTAAAAGTTCATAAGCCGAAGCCAAACTTTCTATTTGGGCTGTCTGCGTTTGCCAATACTGATAGCCCCCAAAAATAAGTAAGGCGAGCCCCCCAATAATAAATACATAAGAAATTACCTTCATCGTCATCTTCCTTCTATATAGTAATAAAAAATCATTAAATGAATGTAAAGTATTCTCTTTAACTATTGTAGTGGCTCGTGGCTGCAACATGCAACAATTGGATTTATTAGTCTAGTTAAAAAATAGTTGAATGTTCTTTATAAAGAAAATAACGTTCTTTATAAATTACAAAATAGTGAGAAAAAATGAAAAATCATGAGATATAGGCAGTTTTTTGTTCACTATAACGAAAAAATGGACGTATTTGGACGTTTTCAAATGATAGAACATGGCCTATACTCAGGTTATTAGTTCGTTAAAGAGAACGAAGGATACTTGGAACGTTCTTAAAAAAGTGAATAGGAAAATTCATTATCTACTTCCTAGGAGGAGTTGAAATGTGGATGAGAAAAGGCCGCTTAACTGAAAAAAGGAAAAAAGAGCTACTACGAGGTCTTTACATAAAGCCAATGCTGTTATTTTTCCTCTTATTTATAGTAGTTGCACAAGCAACAGGAGGAACGAATGCACTGTTTAATGATGTAGAAATTATAAAAGATTCAATATATGTCCCAATTTGGGAAGAAGATGATGATGATGACGGTAGTTGGGATAAGAGTTCATTAAGCTTTTTAGAAAGCAAATCTAGTTATGGTTTTAATGAAAATTCTAACTCAATCTTTGCCACTGTAAAAAATGGTGGTGATGGTGATATGAGAGGAACTTCAGAGTTTGAACTTCTTTATATTTTCAATTCAAATAATGTAAGTCTTAAGGATTTTACGGAAGCCTTTGGTAAAGACAATGTTATTCCACTTGAAACTGGCCAAAACAATAAAGGTAAGGGTAATCCACATTATCAAGTTGTAGTGTACGAAGGTGAAATTCCACAATTGGATAAAAATCATGAAGCAAAGGTGTTAGTTATGTTAGTCGAACTAGAAAAACAGCTTGAAGAAAAACTTGAGCTATTACTAGGGAATAAAGATGGAAAGTTCAAGTTTAAAGGGTACCACAGACCAGGTCATGGTAATAATGACGAAATACGAAAAGTTATTCGGAGTGAGGATATAAAAGTCTCTAATATAAAAATTTCAAATAATGTTCAAACACAAAATTCTAGCATTCTAGAAGAGGACACAAAAGAGGTTATTAAAGTAGAAGGCAATAGTGAAGAGAGTGAACTTAAAAAAGAAGATAAAGTAGGTAATGATACAACTGATGCAAAAGAAATTGAAGAGAAAATTCAAAAAGACGAAGCAACTACTAACAAAACGGCTGAAGGCAAGGAAGAGAAGGGTGCAGAGAAAGATGAACCTATAGAAGATACGGAAAAAAAGGAATCAAAAGCAACTATCTCATCTACCAAAAATGAAGAGGAAGCTCAATCAGATAAAGATAGTAATAAAGATGAAAGTTAGCAGGAGTTACAAGAAAATTTCATACTTAATGACTGGAAGAAAGGTGTTGATAAGGAATGGCAGCTAAAACCTTAAAAATATTTAGTAAAACAATAAACGTAATATTAATGGTGCTCTTAGTAATAACAGCGATTTTAGTCTTTACTAATCTGACATCAGAGGGATCACCGAAAATATTTGGTCAAGAGTTAAAAGTAGTTTATTCCGGTTCCATGGAGCCTGAAATAAAAACAGGGTCAGTCATAGGGGTTATTCCAGCTATTGATAAAAATAGTTATCAAGTCAATGATGTCATCATGTTTCAGCAATCACCAGGTGTCTATGTAACTCATAGAATCATAGATGTTTTTCAAAATGAAAGTGGAGTACTATACCAAACAAAAGGGGATAACAATGCACAGGCAGATGTAAATCCAGTATTAGCATCCAATGTTTATGGTCTGCATTCAGGGTTTCATGTACCGTACTTAGGATATGCAATGGACTTTGCTAACTCACAATTTGGATTAGTAACTCTACTACTTATTCCTGGCATCCTGTTACTCATTCATTCTGGGAAAACATTATACGTTGGGATCCGTGAATTAAAAGCAGAAAAAGCACAAGTAGCAGCTTCTAGTGAGTCAAATCAATCTTGATTTTTACTATAAGAGATCCGTTTAAGGACTACTATAGTTAAAATATAAAATTTTAATTTATACATACCTCAAAAAGAGGTGAAAGGGAGGAATTATTCATGAGTGTTAAAAAGAAAATTGGTGTTGGTGTATTAACGGGAATGTTAGGTTTATCATTAGTAGGCGGAGGAACTTGGGCAGCATTTAACGATACTGCTACAATTAACAACCACTTTGCAGCAGGAGTATTAGACTTAGAGGTAATTCCAAACCATCCAAGCCATAAAATGAACTTCGATCTTAGGAACATGAAGCCAGGGGATAATGTACAACGTATCTTTAAGTTAAACAATGGCGGTACAATTGCTATTAAAGAAGTATTGTTAAATGTGACTGCAGATAACTTTGAATTTGAAGAAGGATATAACAATGATATGTTAGCATTCTTAGATCAATTTGTTATCGACTTTATGAATGTTGATACTGAAAATCCACAATGGCAACCAAGAGGAAATGTTGTTAAGAGTGGTCAGGAATTAACTCTAGGAGATTTAGTTAGAGGTGGAGAAGCTTTAATGGATAAGATCGACTCAAAATATCATGCTACTGATGGAACTCCACGTATTAACTTGGTACCACTACAACTTCCTACAAACGGAGACCAAGCTAGAAGAGGTTTACCAGTAGAGCCACAAGATACTGATGCAGTATTTACACAAATTACATTTAAAGATGACCGTACTCGAGTTGGAGGAGATTACTCTGAGTTCGTACAAAACATGTTCCAAACAAACGGTGTTGATTTCTTCTTTAACCTAGAGGCTACTCAATGGAATGGTTACCACATCGATACTCCTAATGGAAACGGTGAAGTTAATAACCAAATTGCTCCTAATGCAACTGACCGACATGGTAATCCAATTGCAGACCCTAAAACAAGAGGTACAGGCAAATACGATGGTAATATTGTAATCGACGAGCAAAACAACGGTGGTTTTGGAAGTGAAGATTAATAAAGTAGTAAATTTTTAGCTATCAAATAATAAAAGGCGGGTCTTCCCCGCCTTTTATAAACCTTTTCAATTACTAAAGAAGGTGAGAACCTATGAAGCGATTTTTTCTACCAATTGCTATGGCATATACAATAGCAGCGCTACTCTTTGTTACTTTTATGCCTGCAACGGGTACTGGTGCTAATGAAGTCGAACCTGTCGTTAATTTGTCAACTTCACCTACTTCCTATTTGTTTGATATATCCAATATGAAGCCTGGAGATAGTATTGCCCGCGAATTAACGGTGATTAATAGTGGTAATAGAGATTATTATTATCAATCCAAAGCGAAGCAAACAGCAGGATCTGAAATGCTTTATAAGCAATTGCAGTTATATGTTTCTACTTCTGAAAAGACATTATTTGAAGGTAGTTTAGCAGATTTTATTGGTTTTGAGCCTCGCTTTTTAGAAAAAGGAACCGAAGAAGACATTCAGTTTTGGGTGGAATTCCCATGGGAATCTGGAAATGAGTTCCAAGGGTTAGCTACTGCGTTTGAAATTAAGTTATGGGCAGAAGGAAGTGCACCTCCTGGATCAGGTACACCTGCTACTCCTACACAAGGTGAGATCACCCCAGGCGATGGTTCACCTCTACCAACAACTGCAACGAACATGTTTAATCTTATAATTGGTGGCTTACTATTATTATCCGTAGGGTTTATCTTTTATGTCATTCAAAAAAGAAGGAAAGCGGCTTTAAATAAAATAGAAGGAAATTAACCGATCTTGTTTCTCCAGTAATGGAAATCAAGATCTTTTTTTACCTTTTATTTAAGATAGAAACTTTTTTGTTCAACTAAACAGAGTTATCTCCCTCTTGTTCCACTCTACCAAAATATAGTAAACTAAATGAAAACGATTACAAAATGTTAGATTAATAGGATGGGTTGTTGATAACCGATGATCAATAAGTTTATGTCTCCTGAAATTATTTTTGGTAAAGGTGCGCTGGAGCATGTGGGGGAAAGTTTTTTACGGTTAGGTGCAAGGAAGATATTGATTGTCAGTGATACCGGTGTTTGTCGTGCGGGTTGGGTCGATCAGGTGATGGAGAATTGTTTGAATGCTGGATTGGAGTATTCGACTTTTTTTAATTTGACGACAAATCCGAAAGATTTTGAAGTGACGTACGGGGCGCAAGTGTTTGCAGAGACAGAATGTGATGCGGTGCTTGGGATTGGCGGAGGCAGTGTCTTGGATGTCGCTAAAGCGATTGCGATTGTTGCGACGAATGGTGGAAAGATTAATGATTATGAAGGGGTAGACAAGCTGTTGGCACCGTTACCGCCAACGATTATGGCGTCGACAACGGCTGGTTCAGGCTCTGAAGTTTCTCAATTTTCTGTCATCGTAGACTCCGAGAAGAAAAAGAAGATGACGATCATTTCAAAATCGCTAATTCCTGATATCTCGATCACCGACCCATTGACATTAGCTACGAAGGATGCGAGTTTAACGGCAGCGACGGGTTTAGATGTGTTAACCCATGCGATTGAAGCGTATGTCAGTATTGCGGCTACACCGCTTACAGATGTCCAAGCAAAGAATGCCATTCAGCTAGTCAGTAAATATTTACGACCGTCTGTAGCTACCAAGTCAAATGAAGAAGCGAAACATGCGATGGCGATGGCGAGTCTTCAAGCGGGCTTATCGTTTTCAAATGCGATATTAGGAGCGGTTCATGCCATCTCTCATGCGGTCGGTGGGCGGTATGAATTATCCCACGGGGAAGTGAATTCGATCCTTTTACCTCATGTGATGGACTTTAATCTGTTAGCGAAACCCCAAAGGTATGTTGAGATAGCTGAATTACTAGGTGTGGATACGAGAGGCCTCCAGCTGATGGAAGCAGGAAAAAGAGGAATTGAGGTCATTCGCCAACTAACCAAAGAAGTTGGGGCCCCCCAGCATTTTTCCGAATTAGGCTTACATTCACCAGATGAAGCAAGTATGAACGAAATGGCAACGATGGCACTTGAAGATGCATGCATGATTACGAACCCTCGTGATGTAACGACAAAAGATATAAAGGACATTTTTTCACGAGCGATGTAGGGGAGATGACCAATGCCGATCAATGAAAAACAGATGATGATTGAGAGATTAACAGGGGTTAAATCGTCCAAAAGAAATTACTATACAGAACTGAAGAAAATGGTTGAACAACTCGAAAAGAAAAACATGAAACTGGAAATTATTAATGAAGTGACGAAAAGTTTTACGATTGACATGACGATGGATGAACTCCTGAAAAACATCATGGAAAAACTTGAAAAGCTGTATACGTTTGATCGAATTAGCCTCACGATTTACGAAGGTCAACAGTTAATCTTAACGAATGTGTACCCGCAAGATTCGTTTTTCTTAAAAGTAGGGGAAGTCCTGCCAAATAAAAATTCATTGTATTATCAGGTGATCCATGAAAAGAAGGTTCTTATGAATGATGTGAATGGAACATTTGGCCAATTATCTGACGTCGAAAAAAATACGATGAAGCTTTTAGGAATTGAGACCGTTGTTTGCTTACCTCTTTTTCGAAAAAAACAAGTGATTGGTGTGCTCAGTCTTGGAAGTAAGACGAGAATTGATTACCCGAATGATGATTTTTCGTTTCTTGAACAACTAGCTGATCAAATGGCGGTTTGTATAGAAAACTCTTCATTATATAATGCGGTATTAAATGGAAAAAAAGAATGGGAAGAAACGTTTCGTGCCGTTCAAGATTTAATTTTATTTGTGGATTTAGATTATCGGATTATTCGCTTTAATGATGCGGTCAAAGCGTTTTTTCAATTAGAAGATGACCACTTGTATGGAAGAAAAACGTATGAAGTCATTCATTATCAAGATCCAATTGACTGTCCAGTCAGCGAAAGCTACCGGACGAAGAAAACCGCATTTCGCCAGTCGCGATTAGATCATAATCGAATTTGTGATATTTATACATATCCTGTTTTTAATGAAACGCAAGAAATGTACGGGGTCATTATTTATTTGAAAGATGTAACGAAAAAATTATATACCGAAGCGCAATTGATGCATTCAGGTAAATTGGCTGCTATTGGAGAAATGGCGGCTGGAGTGGCACATGAATTGAATAGTCCGTTAACCGCTGTTATCGGGAATAGTCAATTACTATTACGTGATTTTAATGAGCAGGATCCGGCCTACAATTTATTGAAAGATATTCATAATTGCGGGGTGCGAAGTAAAAATATCATCCGTAATCTATTAACATTTTCCCGCCAAGATGAATATGAATTTGAGCCATGTCAAATCAATAAAGCCGTTGAAGAGGTCTTGAGCTTAATTCGTTATCAGATTGAAAGACAATGTGTATCGTTGTGTGTTGATCTTGATCCGTCGCTTCCGGTGATAGAAGGTAATTTACAACAGCTCGAACAAATTGTTATTAATTTTATTTTAAATGCAAGAGATGCTTTAGAAGAAACTGAGCAACTAGAAAAAGAGATTTTAATTAAAACAGGGATGAGGCAGATCAAAAATGAAACATTTGTTTATTTGTCAGTACATGATAATGGGGTTGGCATAAGTGAACAAGAAATTAACGAAATCTTTCGTCCGTTTTACACGACGAAAGATGCGATGAATGGAACTGGATTAGGTTTGTCTGTTAGTTTAGGCATTGCCAAAGAACATGGCGGCGGCATTGAAGTAAACAGTGAAAAAGGAAAGGGAAGTACATTTATTTTATTAGTACCCATGAAAAAAGAAGGCGATTAAATACATGAGGAAATTGAAAAGTTCTAAACTCCCTAAAGGAAGGAGTGTTTAAATGACAAAACTGCTCGTTGTTGATGATGAATACGAAATTGGAAATTTCTTAAGTTACTTATTTACCAAGAAAGGCTATGAAGTAAGTGTAGCACGGACTTATCATGAAGTCGTTGATCACTTAAACCAAACGAGTTTTCACCTTGCCATGGTTGATTTAAAAATGCCGGATACGAACGGACTACAAGTGTTACAAATGATCAAGGAAAAAACGCCTTCATGTAAGGTCATTATTATGACAGGCTATAGTACGGTTAAGACCGCTGTTGATGCGATTAAAAATGGCGCGAATGATTACATTGAAAAGCCGTTTGATGATATTGATGAGCTCGAAAAACATGTGGACAATTTGCTTCACGTTCCGGGTGCTTTTTTAGATGAAGAAATTTCTAAAGTGGCCGAACAAATTGGGATGATCATAGGAAACAGCACTGAAATGAAAACAATGCTTAAGATGGCCTATAAGTTTGCGAGTAAAAATATTAACATTTTACTAGAAGGAGAGACGGGGACAGGTAAGGAAGTGCTGGCTCGGTTTATTCATGAAGCGAGTCACCGGGTACAGAACCCGTTTATCGGTTTGAACTGTGGGGCATTAACGGAAACGTTGTTAGAAAGTGAATTATTTGGACATGAAAAAGGGGCGTTCACAGGAGCGGGACAGCAACGAAAAGGGCTGTTTGAAATTGCCAGTCAAGGTACGCTCTTTTTAGATGAAATAGCAGAAGCCTCACCAGCCATTCAAGTAAAGCTTCTCCGAGTTTTAGAGACGAGAGAGTTTATGCGAGTTGGTAGTGAGCATACGCTAAAAACAAATGCGAGAATTGTGGCAGCGTCCCATGTGAATTTACACGAAGCGGTACGTAATCGCTCATTTCGTGAGGATTTGCTCTACCGGCTCGATGTCGTGAAATTACATATTCCGCCTTTACGAGAGCGGAAAGAAGACCTTTCACTGCTAATTCAGAAGTTACTAGAAAACCAGCCAGCGATTGAATTCTCACACGAATCTTTAGCCATGATGGAAGACTATCATTGGCCGGGAAATATTCGTGAATTGTCGAATGTCGTGACACGAGCTGTAGCGTTAGCAGAAGGTGAAACGACCATCATTACGCCAGACTACTTGCCAGTAACGATCCGCGAACGTAAAAAAGTAATCCCTATTCAAAGACAGGAAGTGGAGTCAGCCCCGGAGCCTGCTGGCAAAGACTTTTCAAAGTCTGAGCTGGAACGGTTTTTAGAGCAGTGGAATGGTGAGATGATCGATTTGTTAGAAGAACAAGGCGATCTAGAGCAAGTGAAGGAAAATATAAAAAAACTAGAGGAAGTTGTTGAAAAAGCATTCGTCTACAAAGCCCTGCGCGACACACTGGGGAACCGAAAAGAAGCGTCGAAAAAACTAAATACGACCGTTAGAAAACTTCGTTACATATTAAACGAAAAAGGGCACGGCGTCCACTAAATTCGACAGCACAAGAAAATCGCATTGGATCCTAGTTCCAATGCGATTTTTCTAGTTAATAGTTTATTAACTTTATCTTGATCTAGTCCGCTGAGCAGAATAGATTGCCCTTACTATTGCAAGCTATTATGCATCATAAGCTTCTAACATATTGACAGCGTGAGCCAGTGCTGAGCCGGCTTTAAGTGCGGTTGCTACCATCACAGCCTCGGCGAGTTCATTGAGTGACGCACCTGCTTTTTTAGCGGCCTTTGTATGAAGGTCGATACAATACGGGCAGCCTGTGGTATGGGCGCAAGCGACAGCGATTATTTCTTTTTCTTTGCTTGATAATGCTCCGTCTTTCAGTGCTTTCTGATCAAAGTCAATAAAAGCAGCGAACGAGTCACCTGTTAGCTTGGAGAATTCCATAATTCGCCCAAAATATTGTTGTTTGTATAACACTTCGGTTTCATCTGTATACGAGTTCAGTGCATTGACACCGTGAGCGAGGGCGGACCCGGCTTTAAGAGCGGTTGCGACCATAATCGATTCGGATAACTCTTCAAGCGTCACTTCTTCTTTTTTACTGTTGGTCACATGAAGGTCAATGCAATACGGGCAGCCTGTAATATGAGCGATTGCGACGGCAATAAGCTCTTTTTGTTTCGTCGTTAATTCACCACTGCTTAACGCTTGCTGATCAAAGTTAAGAAAAGCTTTAAACGAATCCGGTACATATTTATTTAGTTCTCCTATTCGATTAAACGTCGATTTTTTATATAAAATATCTTTATCTGACAATACGTTCACTCCCTAAAAAATGATCTATGTTTTTAAAAGAATCCTAGAGCGTCTTCGCTGTAACTTACGAGCATGTTTTTCGTCTGCTGATAATGGCTGAGCATCATCTTATGATTTTCACGGCCGATCCCTGACTTCTTATACCCGCCGAATGCCGCATGAGCAGGGTAAGCATGGTAACAATTCGTCCATACACGTCCAGCTTGAATGTTACGGCCAAAACGGTACGCTGTATTGATGTTACGAGACCAGACGCCAGCCCCTAATCCGTACAACGTGTCATTGGCAATAGCAAGCGCTTCTTCTGCGTCACTAAACGTCGTTACAGCTACAACAGGTCCGAAAATCTCCTCTTGGAAGATACGCATGCTATTATCTCCTTTAAACACAGTCGGTTTCACGTAATAACCGTCTTTCAATTCATTGCCTAACTCATTGCGCTCTCCACCAATTAAACATTGTGCACCTTCTTGTTTACCAATTTCTAAGTAAGAAAGGATCTTCTCAAGTTG
Source organism: Alkalihalobacterium sp. APHAB7 (assembly GCF_048323755.1). NCBI lineage: Bacteria > Bacillati > Bacillota > Bacilli > Caryophanales > Bacillaceae > Alkalihalobacterium > Alkalihalobacterium sp. APHAB7. The sequence continues at coordinate 149,793 of NZ_JBLWFS010000002.1, read as the reverse complement.
TTCTTGAGACGCTTGTGCACCCATCATCGTATCGGTATCTAGCGGGTTTCCTGTTTTAATGGCCTCGACACGTTGAAGGACTCGCTCCATAAATGGCTCATAAATCGACTCATGTACAAGGGCACGAGACGGGCATGTACACACTTCGCCTTGGTTTAAGGCAAACATCACAAACCCTTCAATCGCTTTATCAAAAAACGCATCGTCCTTTTCCATAATGTCAGGGAAGAAGATATTCGGTGATTTTCCGCCAAGCTCAAGGGTGACAGGAATGATATTTTCAGACGCGTATTGCATGATGAGGCGACCTGTTGTCGTTTCTCCAGTGAATGCAATTTTTGCGATACGATCACTAGAAGCGAGTGGCTTACCTGCTTCGACACCGAAGCCATTGACGATGTTGACAACGCCTTTAGGAAGTAAGTCTTCAATTAGTTCCATAAGAACCAAAATGGATATAGGCGTTTGTTCCGCTGGCTTAAGAACGACGCAGTTTCCAGCAGCAAGTGCAGGAGCAAGCTTCCATATGGCCATTAAGATTGGGAAGTTCCACGGAATGATTTGGCCGACTACCCCTAATGGCTCATGGAAGTGATAGGCAACCGTGTTGCTGTCAATTTGCGAAATGCTTCCTTCTTGACTGCGAACGACACCAGCAAAATAACGGAAGTGGTCAATCGCAAGCGGAATATCCGCATTTAATGTTTCGCGAACCGCTTTTCCGTTTTCCCACGTTTCAGCCACTGCCAGCATTTCTAAGTTTTCTTCCATGCGATCGGCAATTTTATTTAAAATAATGGCGCGTTCAGCAGGTGGTGTCATTCCCCAGCTTGTCTTTGCTGCGTGTGCCGCATCAAGGGCCATTTCGATATCTTCAGCAGATGAGCGTGCGACCTCACAAAAGACTTGGCCAGTAACCGGTGTTTTATTTTCAAAGTACTCACCGTTCACCGGGGCGGTCCACTCGCCATTAATGTAATTTTCGTACCGTTTTTTAAATGTCACTTTTGCGTTTAATTCTCCAGGGTTTGCATAAATCATGTCCATTACCTCCATCTATCTATATGAAATAAAGGATGGGAATAGACCCATCCCGATTTGTGATTGTGATTTGTGAACTATTTTAACGAAATGAATTTCTTAACCTTCATGTGTTTTGTGTACCAAATATCTTCAAAAAGGAGGACAAAAAGTTCCTTTAGTAGGAAGCGCGAATAATCTCTTGAAGTTCATCCATCGTCGCTTTACGAGGGTTTGTTAATGCGCAAGCGTCTCGCATCGCATTTTCAGCAAGTACTGGAATGTCTTCTTCTTTTGCACCTAGTTCTTTAAAGCCTGTTGGAATTCCAACGTCTTTTGTCAGTGTTTCAATGGCTGTGATCGCTTTTTCAGCTGCTTCTCTTGTCGATAAACCGCTTACATTTTCACCTAAAGCGACAGCAATATCAACAAAGCGTTCAGGTTTTGCAATTAAGTTAAATCGCTCAACGTGAGGTAGAAGGATCGCATTACACACACCATGAGGTAAGTTATAAATTCCGCCAAATTGGTGAGCAATCGCGTGAACGTATCCTAAAGATGCATTGTTAAACGCCATTCCTGCTAAAAATTGTGCATAAGACATCTGGTTTCTCGCTTCGATATCTTCACCATTTGCAACAGCTGCACGAAGGTTTTTACTAATAATTTTCATCGCTTGTAATGCGCAAGCATCTGTAATTGGTGTTGCATTCGTTGATACGTAAGCTTCAACAGCGTGCGTAAGTGCATCGACTCCAGTAGCTGCAGTTAACCCTTTAGGTTTCTTCACTGTTAAAATTGGATCGTTAATCGAAACTGTAGGTGTTGTATGTTTGTCGACAATCGCCATTTTCACTTTTCTTTCTGTGTCTGTAATAATACAAAAGCGTGTCATTTCACTTGCCGTACCTGAAGTCGTATTGATGGCAACGAGTGGAGGCATCGGTGAAGAGGATTGATCGACTCCTTCATAATCGTGGATCTTACCGCCGTTAGCTGCGACAAGACCGATACCTTTTGCGCAGTCATGTGAACTTCCGCCACCTAATGAAATGATTGCATCGCATCCTTGTTGTTGGTAAACGGCTAATCCATCATGGACATTTGTATCCGTTGGGTTTGGTTCAGCACCAGGGAAAATTTCGACTTCAACACCAGCTTCACGAATGAGAGCAGCAACTTCGTCAGCGACACCCATTTGGTTTAAACCTTCATCGGTAACGATTAACGCTTTTTTGCACCCTAAAGATTTAACTCGTGGTCCAGCTTCTTTCACTGCTCCTACACCCATTAAATTGACGTTTGGAATATAAAATCCATATACTTGTTCGTTTGCCATTGTAAAACTCCCCCTTAAAATTGAATTCATAACTCATATTGCAAACACTGTGCCAAAAATTAAAAAGGTTTAGAATATTAAATAAGTAATTTGTATTTTAACGGAAACAATTAAGGGTCGAAAAAGGAAAAGCCTTATGGCATCAATGATTAAAATGTTGAAGAATAATTTTATATAAATGAATGGAAGGAGCTTCTTTTGCGAAAAATTATAATACGAAACAAATAGTGGAAATGAATAGGTGCCGATTTTTCGGCCGATATGGACGAACCATTGTCAAAATGAGCCAAACGTTCAAATGAGGTGTAAGAATCAAGTGAGGGCGAACGTTAAAGTTTAATTAAGGCAACAAAAAAAAGCAATGGAGCTTGTCCATCGCTTTTTCATTCAACTATAAATATAAAATTAGTTTACAGCGTCTTTTAATTGTTTACCAGGTTTGAACGCTGGGTTTTTAGTAGCTGGAATTTCAATTTCTTCACCAGTTTGTGGGTTACGTCCTTTACGAGCAGAACGCTCACGTACTTCAAAGCTTCCAAATCCAACTAATTGAACTTTTCCACCATCTTTTAATGCGTCAGTAATGCTTTCAAATACAGCGTCTACTGCTTTGGCTGCATCTTTTTTAGAGATCTCTGCTTGTTCAGCAACTGAATTAACTAAATCTGTCTTGTTCATGGAAAAACTCCCTTTCATTACTATAAATAATTGCCTGCATCTCAAATTTAATCGTGAAACCCTAGTAGTGTCAAGACTTTAAAGAGAATTTCATGAAAAAATACCATTTTTTTCTCGTTTTTTTGATATATTTCTATATTTTTCTTATTTTGAAGGTACTAATCATTAGAAATGCTAGAATTAAAGTAATGAACATAAAATGATAGTCAGGAATGATATCAATCAGTAAAAAACTCAATGTTAAAAAGAGTCCCGCTGCTGTAATCGGTAGCCCAACAAAAAATCCATGCGTTTCCGTCACGTTAAATCGTGCGAGTCGAATCGCGCCGCAAGCGATAAAAATAATGGCGAAAATTGCGCCTGGCATCCCAAATGTAAATAAAACAGCTTGGTATAATAAAATAGCAGGAGCAACACCAAATGAAATGATATCACTAAGCGAGTCAAGTTGTTTTCCGAGTTCAGATGTCGTATTTGTTTTACGAGCAACCATACCGTCCAGACGATCAAATACGGCAGCAATGGTAATGAGTAATAAACTTGTCCGCAGTTCGCCTTGTAGAACTAATAAAATCGCCATTGCACCGAACCCTAAATTAATTAGTGTAATTAGGTTTGCGGCTTGACTTTTTATTTTTTTAACGGTTTGATCTAAGTGTTGTAATAAAAACATAACTTCACTCCTTAAGTTTATGTAAAAAAATGGAGTAGATATTGAATTGTCTTAAAATTTTATGATATCATAAAGGGCTGTTGCCTACTAGAGAAAAAAGTATTGTCTATTTGGAGGTATTCTGTGAAAAAGCAATTATATCGTGCATTTGTTGAATTATCCGGAAATCGTGTCAACTCTCATTTGTTACGTACATTTACAACTTCCCGCTTAAGTAAAGGCATCAATCGCTCCTTTACAAAAGCTTATAACTTAAATACAGAGGAAATGGAAAAACCATTACATGAATATAAAAGTTTACATGAATTATTTACGAGGCGTTTAAAAGAAGGGACTCGCCCGATCGATGCCGATGAACACGCTCTCGTTAGTCCGGTTGATGGTGTACTAGCTCACGTTGGCCCATTAAATGAACAGTCTGCGTTTCGTGTCAAAGGTCAAGATTATACACTTGAAGAAATGCTCGGCAGTCAAGTAAAGAGTCAAATGTACTGTGGAGGTACTTTTGTTATTCTTTATTTAAGTCCTAGTCATTATCACCGTATTCATAGTCCAATTTCTGGTCGTGTCCTTGAACGCTGGTATCTCGGAAAAAAATCGTACCCTGTAAATGAGCAAGGTCTGAAATATGGAAAGCGTCCATTATCGAAAAATTACCGTCACATCACTGAAATTGACGTCAATAAAAAACACATGGCAATTGTTAAAGTCGGTGCACTAAATGTAAATAGTATTGAGTTAACCCATCATGATGAAGAGGTGACAAAAGGGGCTGAGATCGGTTATTTTACGTTTGGTTCAACAGTCATTCTTTTATTTGAAAAAGGGTTAGTTGAATTAGATCCTCACTTGCAATGTCCTGCTGATGTAAAAGTAGGAATGAGAATTGGTACAATCCATACTTCAAAGGATGAAGAGTAGTGAAGATCCTTTCGTTATTGGCCCAACGTATAGTAGATGAAGTTACGCAAGTCATTGACGAAGAAGTAATCGTTATCAACACTGAAGGCATCATCATAGCCGGTAGTGACAGTCAACGAGTGGGTCATTTTCATGAAGGGGCGCTACGCGTTTTTCGTTCAAAACAAAAGATGGAAATTACTGCTACGGACGTTCATTCGTTAGAAGGTGTAAAAGCAGGATTAAACTTACCGATCTTTTTTCAACATGACGTAATCGGTGTGATTGGGATTACGGGTGATCCGAGAACGGTGTCCCCCTTTGGTGAACTCATTCAACGGATGACCGAATTAATTATTCAAGAAGCACATTCAGCCGAAAAGTTGAACTCTGAAATTCGCGGTGTTGAGACATTTGTGTATGAATGGTTACACAATCGTGAGTTTGGTGAAGAGTTTTACGAAAGAGGTCAGCTATTAGGGCTCGACATGGATCTTTCAAGAATGTGTGTCTTGATCAAGCTAACAAGTACTAACGATTCTGATTTACATTTAGTTGAAAAAGAAACGGATGAACGATTACGACTGCTGTTTTCTGAACCGGCCATTGATACGATCGTCCGAGCTGGGCAAGGTCGTATTTTACTCTTAAAAGGACTAAAACATCAAAAAGATGAACTGAATTTTTTTAAGCAGTTAAAAACGTTAAGGAAACAATTAGAGCAATTAACCCAAACGACTATTTTTGTTGGGGTTGGAACGAGACAAAGCCCAGACCTTGTTTTAAAATCTTATAGTGAAGCCAAGAAAGCCTTACAGACAGCGTCAGTTGCCGTTCCAGTCGTTTTTTATGAGCAATTGACATTAGAAGGCGTCCTCGCTGAAATAAGCTTAGATATGAAGCTTGATGTAACTGAGAAGGTTTTAGGTAAAATGACAGAAGAAGCTGAGTTAATGGAAACATTAGAAACTTACTTTCAATATCATATGTCATTAAAAGACACGGCAGAACACCTACATATCCATATTAATACGCTGCACTATCGGCTCAAGCGGATCCATGAGCGCTTAGGCGGGAATTTAAAAGACCCCAAATTTTTAGCAACTTGTTACATTGCCTATATATTTTGGAAAGAAACTAGAGAAACATACAATGATACCTGAATAATCCTCGTCTAACTTTGTGTTTTTACACATAGCATGACGAGGGTTATTTTTTTATAATTAGAGATATAAAAATAGATCAGATGACCTGACTAAGTGGTGGGTTTAGAGGAGATAGGGTGACTATCTTTCCAACTTAACACTTCTATGTGTCTTATATAGTCTACGGGAGGATTATTATGCTACGAACTGAAGTGAAAGAAAAGTTATTCCAAATTGTTGGACCTAAAAATTTATTAGACTCACAAGAAAGTTTACTTGTGTATTCATATGATGCGACACCGAATTATCAAGCGATGCCAGATGCGGTCATTAAGCCGAGAAATACGAAGGAAGTCCAAGAAATTGTTAAGGTTTGTAATGAATACAAAGTTCCGGTCGTTCCACGTGGTTCAGGTACGAATCTTTGTGCAGGCACCTGTCCGTTAGAGGGCGGTATTGTCATGTTATTTACCCATATGAACAAGATTTTAGAAATTGATGAAGAGAACTTAACAGTGACTGTTCAACCAGGTGTGATTACGCTAGACATGATTAACGCGGTAGAAGAAAAAGGTCTTTTTTATCCGCCAGATCCAAGTTCTATGAAAATATCTACGATCGGTGGCAATATTAATGAAAATTCAGGTGGACTTCGTGGATTAAAATACGGGGTTACTCGAGATTACGTGATTGCGTTAGAAGTTGTGCTGCCGAATGGCGATGTCATTCGTACTGGTGGAAAACTAGCTAAAGATGTAGCAGGTTATGATTTTACGAGATTAATGGTTGGAGCGGAAGGAACGCTCGGAGTGATTACAGAAGCGACGTTAAAGCTTATTCCAATCCCTGAAACGAAAAAGACGATGCTGGCTCTTTTTGACTCTTTAGAAGCTTCTGGAGCAGCTGTATCATCAATTATTGCGAATAAAATTATTCCAGCAACACTTGAGTTTATGGATCAAAGTACATTAGAAGTGGTTGAAGACTTCGCTAAGATCGGATTACCAACAGATGTTGGCGCTGTTCTTTTAATTGAACAAGATGGTCCTCGTGAAGTCGTAGAGCGTGATATTGATAAAATTGCAGAAATCTGCCGGGAACAGCAGGCGAAATCTGTTCAAATTGCCCAAACCGCAGAAGAAGGGTTAGCACTTGCGACAGCAAGACGTGCCGCACTTTCAGCATTGGCGCGTAAGAAACCAACGACAATTCTTGAGGATGCAACAGTCCCTCGTTCAAAAATTGCAGAAATGGTGAAAGCAATTGATGAAATTGCGAAAAAGCATCAAGTTGAAATTTGTACATTTGGCCATGCAGGAGATGGAAACTTACATCCGACTTGTATGACAGATGCTAGAAATAAAGAAGAAATGGAACGTGTAGAAGAAGCGTTTGCTGATATTTTTGCAAAAGCGATTGAGTTAGGCGGCACGATTACCGGAGAACACGGTGTAGGCGTCATGAAAGCCCCTTACCTTGCATGGAAGCTAGGAGAAGAGGGCGTAAATGCGATGAAAACATTGAAGTTCGCTTTTGATCCAAATAACATTATGAACCCTGGTAAAGTGTTTGCGAAAGAAACGAAGAAACGGGTGGTTGTACAACGATGAGTAAAGTGACAGAAGAACAAAAAAATCAGACCGTTATTGAATTTCAAAAGCGCATGGATTATGACGAACTTTTAAACTGTATGCGCTGTGGTTTCTGCTTACCGACCTGTCCGACGTATGGAGACGATCAGAACGAGGCCGCATCTCCACGTGGGCGTATTGCCTTAATGAAAGCAGTCGTCGATGGAAAAATGGAGCCCGATGAGGATTTTGAAAATCAATTAAATTTATGTCTTGGCTGTCGCGCATGTGAAACAGCGTGTCCGTCAGGGGTAAAATATGGGCACTTATTAGAAGAAGCAAGAGATATTTTAAATGCAACGAAGAAACACAGCCTGCCCGTTCGCGTCATTCGTAGAACGGTGTTTGAACAACTATTCCCATACCAAAACCGCATGCGCTCTTTGAATAGCTTGCTTTGGTTTTATCAGAAATCCGGCGTGCAAAAAGTCGTCCAAACGACGAATGTATTAAAATTAATGCCAGGAAGCATGGCGACGATGGAAAAGGTACTTCCACAAATTCCATCACCAAAAGCGATGAAAAACCGTCCAACCTATGTGCAAGCAGAGGGTGTTAAAAAGAAGCGAGTTGCCTTCTTCTCAGGTTGCTTAATGGACACGATGTTTATGGAGACAAACGATTCTACGTTATTTTTATTAAAGAAAGCGGGATGTGAAGTAGTCATTCCACAAAACCAAGGATGTTGTGGTGCGTTACATGCTCATAGCGGTGAAAAAAATCAAGCAAAAGAAATGGCCAAGAAAAACATTATCGCCTTCGAAAATGAGCAAATCGATTACATTATTTCAAATGCCGGTGGCTGTGGAGCTCTTCTTGTAGAATACGATCATCTTTTAAAAGATGAACCAGAATGGGTGGAGCGGGCGCGAAACTTTGCTAGAAGTGTAAAAGACATAACGGAGATTTTAGTTGAAGTGGGAATGCCAAAGATGAAGCTTCCTAAACAGATCGTCACGTATCAAGACTCTTGTCATTTACGTAACGTGATGAAAACCGCTTCTGCCCCGCGTAAGTTGTTACAATCGATCGAGGATGTAGAATTTCGAGAAATGAAGAATGCCGATCACTGTTGCGGTTCGGCAGGGATCTACAATATCATTCAACCAGAGATGGCCAATGAGATTTTAGATTATAAGATGGCACAAGCCAAAAATACAACAGCACAAACGATCGTAACCGCAAACCCAGGCTGTCTGTTACAAATGAAAGCCGGCATTGAGCGTGAGAAGCTGACAAAAGAAGTAAGTGCTGTGCACATTGTCGATTTACTGGCTGACGCGGTAAAGTATGCAGAACAGCACAAATAATTGAAAAGATTAATAATGTCCGTAGAAGCCCGTTTTTGCTCTTGCTGAGTAGAAGCGGGCTTTAATGTGTGCTGATGCTGGTGAGAAGGAGAAAGAGGCTGTAGCGGTAACCAAAGAAGAGCAATGGTGCCCGCAAGAGGGAAAAAGAGAATGTAGCGGTAACCAAAGAAGAGCAATGGTGCCCGCAAGAGGGAAACCGAGGCTGTAGCGGTAATCAAAGAGGAGCAATGGTGCCCGCAAGAGGGAAAAAGAGAATGTAGCGGTAACCAAAGAGGAGCAATGGTGCCCGCAAGAGGGAAAAAGAGAATGTAGCGGTAACCAAAGAGGAGCAATGGGCCCGCAAGAGGGAAACCGAGGCTGTAGCGGTAACCAAAGAGGAGCAATGGTACCCGCAAGAGGGAAAAAGAAAATGTAGCGGTAACCAAAGAGGAGCAATGGTGCCCGCAAGAGGGAAAAAGAGAATGGAGCGGTAACCAAAGAGGAGCAATGGTGCCCGCAAGAGGGAAAAAGAGGCTGTAGCGGTAACCAAAGAGGAGCAATGGTGCCCGCAAGAGGGAAACCGAGGCTGTAGCGGTAATCAAAGAGGAGCAATGGTGCCCGCAAGAGGGAGAAAGAGGCTGTAGCGGTAATCCAAGAGCAACAATGATGCCCGCAAGAGGGAAAAAGAGAATGTAGCGGTAACCAAAGAGGAGCAATGGTGCCCGCAAGAGGGAAAAAGAGGCTATAGCGGTAACCAAAGAGGAGCAATGCTAACCGAACTCCCCCTAGATTTACACTCAAGCAATTAATCTTCCTCCTCTACTCTTCCAAATAGGCTTCTTTTCCCTCTCCAACAAAAAAAGCTAAAGGAGAAATCTCCTTTAGCTTTTGGCACGACTCTTTTTCTTATCTTTTTCCATCTTTGCTTTCAAATCATCTTGAATGCTATGTTCCCATAGCGGTACACCGATGCGGTAAGCGGATCTAGACATCATCAGACCAGCAACTGGTGCTGTTAAGAAAACGAAAATAATCGTTAGTAAGATTTTTGCAACAAACAGTTGTTCATAAAGAAGAAAGAACAAGAAGGTTGCTGTCATGATTAAAATAACGCCTAATGTCGCACTCTTTGTGGCCGCGTGTAAGCGTCCGTATACATCAGGGAACCGTATCATACCAATCGCCCCTAAAAGGCTGAGAAAGCCTCCTAATAAGACGAATAGGCTAATTATTATCTCGATCAAAGACAACACCCCTTTCTAAGAACTTAGCTAGTGCGATAGAACCGACAAAAGCAAGTATACTGATGACGAGAATAATTTCTGCATAAGCCGTTGTTTCTTGAATGATCATGAGGATTCCAACAAAGCCAATTAAGTTAATACCAAATGTATCTAGTGCGACTACACGGTCTGGCATGGTTGGTCCAATGATTGCTCGAACAAAGCAAACGAAAAGTGAAATGGACATGATGACGAGAACGATTTGTAACACAGTTTGTAGCATCAATGGGTCACCTCCATGATGGCTTTTTCAAACGTATTGTGAATTTGTTTAATCATCGCATCTTTGTCAGGGACATGGATGGAATGAATGTAAAGCGTTTTATTATCATCTGAAAAGTCCATCGATAACGTACCTGGTGTTAATGAGATAAGAGAAGCGAGCAGTGTCAACTCCCACTCCGTTTCTAACTTTGTTGGTACTGCAATAATCCCAGGCTGAATATTCATTTTAGGACTTAATACGATCTTAATAACATCCCAATTGGCTAGAATTAATTCTTTACTAAACAGTAAGATCAGCTTGATTGCTGCGATCACACGTCTGAAATAAAAATCGAAACTTAGAAAACGTCTGAGTACAAATAGAATAAATAAACCAACTACATAACCGATTAAAAAGTCGACCCAAGTGTAGCTATTTTGCAAAAATACCCAAATGACGGCAATTACGAGATTTAATAAGATTTGAAAAGCCATAGCAACTACTCCTTAAGTACAGAATTAATATAAATCGAAGGATTTAAAAGCTCTTCTGCAACTTCTAGTGAATATGAGAAGATCGGTTCTGCGAAGAAGCCTAACACAATTGTTAAAATGACTAAAGGAACAATTGGGAGAATTAACTTTCCAACCTTTTGTTTTGCTTGCTTTTCAGTCATCTTCTGCTCTCCCCAGAAAGCATAGATAAAGATTTTCATCATCGAGAAGAGGGTTAATAAACCTACGACTAAGGCAACCGTAACGATAATGTAACGTCCTTCTTCAAAGCCCGCAAGAATGAGGGCAAACTTACTGAAGAACCCACTTAGTGGAGGGATACCAGCTAAAGAAATAGCAGAAATAAAGAACAGCCAAGCAAGCAAAGGATGTGTTTTTAATATTCCACCCATCTCTTTTAAGTTCGTTGTACCTGTTAACTTTTGTGTCGCACCCGCAAATAGGAATAGTGCAGCTTTTACGATAATGTGGTGAGCGATATAATAGATCGCACCCGCAATTGCAAGCGGTGTAAATATCCCAAGACCCATTACCATGTAACCAACCTGACTAATAATGTGATAGGAAAGGATACGTTTGAAGTCAAACTGTGATACCGCGCCTAATACTCCAAAGAACATTGTTAATCCAGCCAGGATAAGAATGATCGTATGTGTAAAGCCAGGGTCATGATTAAAGATTAACGTAAACATTCGAATAATTGCATACATTCCTACTTTAGTTAATAGACCCCCGAATAGTGCGGCAATCGCAGCAGGCGGGCCATAGTAAGAACGAGGCAACCAGAAGTAGAGTGGAAATAATGCACCCTTCATTCCAAATATGATCAGGAAGAGGATCGCAATTACATTTAATACCCCTTGTTGTTCTAGTAATGCTACTTTAACTGCTAAATCAGCCATGTTTAACGTTCCAGTTGCTGCGTAAATGTAAGCAACACCGACGATAAACAGGATCGAAGCGAATATATTGATAGCTACATATTTTAAAGATTCACGTAGTTGATATTTGGTTCCGCCCATAACAATTAAAATGTATGATGCAATAAGCATAACTTCGAAGAATACGAACAAGTTAAACAAATCGCCTGTTAAAAATGCACCGTTTACCCCTGTCAGCAGGAAAAAGTAAAACGGATAAAAGTAATATTTTTCGCGTTCACTTGAAATCGTTTGAAAGGCAAAAAATAAACAGACAAGACCTACAATACTTGAAAGCACGACCATCATCGTAGCAAACATATCAGCAACTAGGATGATACCAAATGGTGCTTGCCAATTCCCTAGTTCTATTGTTTGAATGCCTTCTTGATAGACTAAAACGGCTAAGTAGATAGATACACCAAGAAGAGCAAAAACTGTAATCCCACTGATCACGCGTTGGATCTTATGCTTTTTCGCAAATAAGATGAGTACAGTCCCGATGATAAATGGTATTAATATTGGTAATATTACTAAATTATTCATCGCCAGTTCCCCTTAATTTATCTAAATCATCTGTTTTGTGCTCTTTATACGTTCGATAAGCTAATACGAGTAAAAATGCCGTCACACCAAAGCTAATAACAATTGCTGTTAGAATTAAAGCTTGTGGCAGCGGATCGGCATAGAAGGGAGCTTCTTCTCCTAGTAAAGGAGGGGCTCCTCTTTTTAATCCCGACATTGTCAGTAACAATAGATGTGCACCATGAGAAAGCAGCATTAATCCTAAAACAAGGCGTAATAAACTTTTCGTTAAGATTAAATACGTACCGACCATAAAGAGGACACCAACTGTGATGGACATTAAGATTTCCATTAAGCATCATCCTCCGCAATCGTTAAGATTATTAACAATGCAATACCGACAACAACCAAGTAAATGCCTAAATCAAACGGTAATGCAGTTGTTAAGTGAAACTCGCCTAAAAATGGGACTGTAACATAACGATCAAACTGAGTTAAGAAAGGAAAACCAAGACCGATACTTCCAAGCCCCGTAAAGATTGAAATTAATAACCCAACCGCAATCATATGGGTGAAGTTAAATGGGATTGCTTTTTTTACACTTTTCATATCGAAGCCTAAATACATAAGTAATAAAGCACTTGCCGTCATTAATCCACCTATAAACCCTCCACCTGGATTGTTATGTCCAGCAAAAAATAAGTAGACGGAGAAGGCGAGAATAATGAAAGTAACAATCCGCGTAATCGTGTGAAGCATTACATTGTTCGACCTCATACATCTTCCCTCCCAGTCATTCTTAACTTAATAAGCGTAACAACTCCAAGTGCTGCAATTCCAAGTACGAGTACCTCTAATAACGTATCAAGTCCACGGAAGTCAACGAGGATAACGTTAACCATATTTTTCCCGGCAGCTAGCGTATAAGAGTTTTCCACGAAAAATTGAGAAATCGGTTCAATTCCATTGGACGTACTAAGAGCAAATGAACTAAATGCAGTTACCGTTACAAAAATACCGACAGCAATTGAAATGATTAAGTTCACACCATTGAAGCGTGGAGTGAATTTTTCTTTTCTAAGCTCAGGTAAATGATAAAACGCAAGTAGTAACAATACGACCATTACCGTTTCAACTAGTAACTGTGTTAACACGAGGTCAGGCGCTCTAAATACGGCAAAGAATAAAGCGAGCAAGAACCCGATTACCCCAACAATAATGATGGCAGTAATTCGATGGTTAATGAACGGAACAGATAAAGTCGCTGCAATAAATACGAGTGTTAAAATCCACATGTATGGTGAGATAGTAGCAACATTGACTGTATCAATGGCAAAAACATCGTATCTGATAAATGTGTATCCAAGTAAAAGAATCGTGAACGTGATCATGTAAGCAAAGTAATCACGTAATAATCCAGTCATTTGAATTTGAGTAACGCTAGTAGAGCCTTTAATTAAACCGACTAATGATTGATCATAAACATAGTTTAGTGGATCGCGCTCTTTTAAGTAGATATTCAATTGCATCCACTTCTTCGCTGTTAAATAAATGAATACCCCAACAGCAATAACACCAATCGTCATTAATAATTCGGTATTCAACCCGTGCCAATGATAAATATTCACATAGAAGCGTTGACCTTCGTCTAACACACCTGGAAGAATTGCTGCCATGGCTGGCTCAATGACAGTGTAAGATAGAAGGTTCGGGAAAAATCCGAAAATAACAACTAATGATACTAGGATGATTGGACTGATTAACATTCCAATCGGTGCCTCGTGTACATGTTTTACATCATAGTTTTCAGGTTTAAATTTACCAGTGAATGTTTTGAAGAACATAATCGTACAGTAGACGAATGTAAAAACACTAGCAATCCAACCGACTACAGGAAAAAGTAAGCCCCACGTTTGCATGTTAAAAATGTCTAGCTCCGAAGCTCTTAGAATACCTGTAAAGAACATTTCCTTACTTAAGAAACCGTTCAATGGAGGAAGACCTGCCATTGCTGCGAGACCAATTAAAGAGATCGTAAAGGTAATAGGCATGATGGCCATTAATCCACCTAACTTACGAATATCCCGTGTCCCTGTTTCATGGTCGATAATACCGACGGCCATAAACAAGCCGCCTTTAAACGTTGCATGGTTAATTAAGTGGAAGACCGCTGCTAATGTAGCCGCAGAATAGTAAAGGGCTGCTTCTGTCCCTGTACCATAGTATAAGGAAGCTGAGCCTAGACCTAGTAATGCCATAATTAAACCAAGCTGACTGATCGTTGAGTAGGCGAGAATGGACTTTAAATCCTTCTGACGAACAGCTGAGACTGAGCCCCATAGCAATGTGAATATACCGAACACTGAGATAATCCAAAACCACTCTGGTAACCCGCCAAAAACAGGAGTCAAGCGAGCAACTAGATAGATACCGGCTTTAACCATTGTCGCTGAGTGCAAGTATGCACTTACAGGTGTAGGTGCTTCCATCGCATCCGGTAACCAGATGTGGAATGGGAACTGTGCCGATTTAGTAAATGCCCCTAATAGAATGAGAAGCATAGCAGGTAAAATTAACGGATCATTCGCAATGACAGCTGCTTGTTCAATAATTCCGCGAATGCTGAACGTATTGGTCATGACGTATAGTAGTGAGAAACCACCAAGCATTGCAAATCCGCCAAACACCGTAATAAGCATTGATTTTTGAGCCCCGTAAATGGACTTTTCACGATGGAACCAATAACTAATTAATAGAGAGGACGCTAAACTTGTTAATTCCCAGAAAACGTATAAGACAATTAAGTTGTCAGAAATAACAACTCCGAGCATTGCCCCCATGAACATTAATAAATAAACATAGAAGTTATTTAGAGATTCTGTTTTCTTTGACAAGTAATAGATAGAATAGAGAACTACGAGAGAACCAATTCCGGTAATCAGTAATAAAAAGAGTAAACTAAGTCCATCCACATAAACAGTAAAATTTATACCTAAAGAAGGTACCCATGGGACTGTATGTTTTACGACATTCCCATTCGATGTCACCGGTAGAAATTGAATGAAATAAATAAATAAGAATACAGGTAACGCAAGTACAAACCAGCCCGTATGTATCTTTCGGATATACTTATAAAGAAATGGAACAAGAATGGCTAGTAAAAATGGTGATACTGTAGCCCAGTGTAGAGCAGTCAATGTTTATTACCTCCTTAAAATAGTTTATGTGACATATCAGATTTAAAGAGGCTGAGTCATAAGTGTTAAGTTTTCCTCAGTCAATAAACGAATAGTTGCACATCAAGAGTAACTACTCATTTATCGTGAGGAACTTATCACTAGCATTTACTTCAGCCTCTTTAGAGAACACCGAGATTGCTATGTCAAAGAAATACGTTTTACGAACAATAAATTCATTTCACTTAAAAAAGGTGCTTCATCGTTCATGATATGCGGACATTACAAGGCTAAAACAAATTATATAATAAATTAAAAACACTTGCACCTTTGAAACCATAGCAAAACACTCAGTATTTATTGTTCAATTTAAATATGTAGAAATTCGCAAAAACGAAAAAAAAAATTTTTTTTAAAGCGTGTAAAAACACTGATAGTTTTCACCTAATTGACAAAAATATGTAACTTTTTACTAAATCTATGTATAAATCTTTCGTTTATTTTTCATTCTATAAGTACAACCACTTTCTTTTAGAAAATACTGGAGTGAAAAAAATGAGACTTAGAAAAGGTTTAGTTGCGTTGTCCATCTTTACGATCCTGTTTATCGCTGCCTGGCAAGCCAATTCATATAATGACCGCATGATTCAAATGTATAATCTAGATGAAGAGCATGAAAATATGGGCATTTTAGAAGCACCGCAACAAATCCAACAGCTTGAACCGTTTAGACCAAGAGAATATATTAAAATTCGATAAAGCAGAGGATATCCAAATCAGTTTACTTGGGTGTCCTTTTTCGTAATTAAGAAAGTATTAATTGTCAGCAAAGAAGCATACTCGACGTATCTTTTGGATTGGCTATAAGTACAACTCCGTCGCTGTCTTCGCTGAAAGGCTCGCCTAATCGGCAAATTTTCTTTATTATGTTTTATAGGAGAAGTTGTGAGAAGGGTTGTTTTTTTGCAATACACATTTAACCGTGTATACAAAAATATATTACAAAAAAAACCAACTCGAGAATATACCGAGTCGGTCTGTTGATTTTCTAAGGTGTATTAAGAAGTGAGTTTAATTTTGTCTGCTAACGAACGACGGTCAATTTCAAGTTTAATGAGGTAGATAAAATCTTCACTTAATTTAAGTTCGATAGCCTTAAAGTACGTTTCAATTAATAGATCATCTGATAATTTCTTCATTAATATTAACCTCCTTCAAAAGGAAAATTACTTGACGAGTGAAAAGTAACGGATAACAGGTATATTTTTATGTATTAAGCATGTTTTACTAGGTCGATTAATATACTAATAGGATTTCCAATTTGTTGTAACCTAATCCTAACATGTACAAAAAAATAGAACAACCGTTCGATTTATCCACAATTAACAGTGGATAACTTGTTGATTACTTGTTTATAAATGTAAAAATTCCATAATTTATAAGATGTTAATAGGTGAATAAAGTTATCCACAGTGTAGATAACAGCCAATTTTTGTCGAAAACTTTTTTAAATTTTTTTGAAAAGAAACGAATTTTTTCGAAATATCCCATATTTTTTAGAGATTAGTTGTCTCAAGTCATTTGGGGAATCATCGTTCTTTTGTGCTCATCCTTACATAACAACATTACTGCTCTCATAAAAGCATCAACTCCGCTAGATAAAAAGATTGAAATATACAGAAAAAAATTGTATACTTACGGTTTGATTAAAGGTTTGGAACATTTATCCTTATTGATAAATCAAACTCGTCAAATGATATACCCGAAAAGAAAACATCTTACACATTTTCCAGAAACTCATTAAACATAAGAGGATAACAAGATACTTGTTTCAAATAATAAGAATAAGGAAAAGTGTAGAGAAAAGAAAAGTTACTTAAAAGCACGAACATTGGAGGATGAATAGTGGAAGAAAAAGATATTATTTGTGCTGGTTGCGGTGTCAAAGTTCAATCCATTGACAAAAGTGAATTGGGGTACGCCCCAGCTTCAGCATTAGAACGCGATGTAATTATCTGTCAACGTTGCTTCCGTTTAAAACATTATAATGAAGTCCAGGATGTTAAATTAACAGATGATGATTTCTTAAAAATCTTAAATACGTTAGGGGAAACCAATTCTCTCATCGTAAAAATCGTTGATATTTTTGACTTCAATGGAAGTTGGTTACCTGGCTTACACCGTTTTGTAGGTAATAATGATGTTCTTTTAGTAGGAAATAAAGTGGATTTGCTTCCTAAATCGCTGAATCCTAACAAATTGATTAATTGGATGAAACGCTCCTCAAAAGATTTAGGTTTGAAACCAATTGATGTGATGTTGATTAGTGCTGAAAAAGGTCATGGTGTATTAGATGTGGCTAATCGCATCGAAGAGCTGAGAAAAGGTAAAGATGTTTACGTTGTCGGTTGTACAAATGTCGGGAAGTCCACATTTATCAATCGATTGATTAAAGAATTTGGTGGCGATGAAGAGCAATTAATTACGACATCACACTTTCCTGGTACGACCTTAGATATGATTGATATTCCGTTAGACGATGGCTCTGCTCTATATGACACACCTGGTATAATTAATCACCATCAAATCGCTCATTATATTGATAAAAAAGAATTAAAAACGATCACACCGAAAAAAGAAATTAAAGCCATGGTGTTTCAATTAAACCGAGAACAAACATTGTATTTTGGTGGATTAGCAAGGTTTGATTTTGTAGAAGGAGAGAGAAGTTCATTTGTTTGTTATTTCTCAAACGAAATTCATATTCATCGAACAAAATTGGAGAAGGCAGATGAGTTGTATCAAAATCACTTAGGTGAATTGTTGTCACCACCAGGGCCGGAAACAAAAGAAAACCTACCGGAACTAGTTAAACATGAATTTTACATCAAAGAAAAAAGCGATATTGTCTATTCTGGTTTAGGGTGGGTTTCAATACATCAAGAAAATGTACACGTCCAAGCATATGCTCCTAAAGGTGTAGGTGTAACGATTCGTCCAGCGCTCATTTAAAAGGGAGAGAGAACGATGGGGAAACTATTTGGATTGATTGGTCACCCGGTAAGTCATTCGATGTCACCAAGTATGCATAATGATGCTTTTCGAAATCTAGACGTAGACCATCATTATCAGGCTTTTGATGTAAAGGAAGAAGACCTTGAAGCTGCAATTTCAGGAATCCGTGCACTAGGAATTAAGGGATTTAACGTAACTATTCCTCATAAAGTAAATGTGATGAAGTTTCTAGATGAGGTTGAAGAGGAAGCTAAGTTAATTGGTGCTGTTAATACAGTTGTAAATAAAGATGGAAAACTAATCGGTTATAACACGGATGGAGAAGGTTACTTACAATCATTATTGAAAGTAACTGGACAAGAGCTTCAGCAGATGAAGACATTGATTATTGGTGCCGGCGGAGCGGCACGTGCTGTGTTTACGGTTCTTTCCAAGTACGGTGTTTCCGAGTTGGACATTGCAAATCGTACAAATGAAAAAGCAGCGATACTTGCAAGTGAATGTAATTGTGGTCAGGCAGACGTAGAGGTTCTTTCAATAGAAGAAGCCGGGGAACGACTGAACGAATATGATCTAATTATTAATACGACTTCAGTTGGAATGAGTCCTCACACAGATCATCTGCCAATTCATTTAAAGAATTTAAAAAAAGCAGCAGTCGTGAGTGACTTAATTTATAATCCCTTAAAGACGAAACTTTTGCTTGAAGCAGAAGGTAAAGGAGCAACCATTCTAAATGGAGTTGGGATGTTCGTGGAACAAGGAGCACTCGCTTTTGAAAAGTGGACAGGTGTTGCACCTGACCGCCATGAAATGGAAAATATTGTATTAAAACAACTAGGAGGATTTTAAAATACATGTTAAAAGGAAAACAAAAACGTTTCTTACGCTCTAAGGCACATCACCTAACACCTATTTTTCAAGTAGGAAAAGGCGGAGTGAATGACAATATGATTAAACAAATTAATGATGCATTAGAAGCAAGAGAATTATTAAAGGTAAGCGTCTTACAAAATTGTGAAGACGATAAAGATGAAGTGGCAAATGATTTAAGTAAAGGGACCAGAGCTGAAATTGTTCAAGTGATTGGGAATACTATAGTATTGTATAAAGAATCAAGAGAAAATAAACAGCTGGAGCTCCCACAATAATTAGAAGATAAAGGGGAGAAGGATTATGCGAAAAATCGGTATTCTTGGAGGTACATTTGACCCTCCGCATATCGGGCACTTACTCATTGCTCAAGAAGTACTGGAGCAATGTAAGTTAGATGAACTATGGTTTATGCCAGCAAATATTCCTCCCCATAAAAAAAACGATGATGTATCATCTGTTACTGACCGTATCGAGATGGTAACCAAAGCAATTGAAGGTGTTGAGCAATTTATTGTTTCTACCGTTGAGTTAGAGCGAAAAGGCCCCTCTTATACAGTAGACACATTAAAAGAGCTTAAAATGAGATTACCAGATGTGGAATTTTACTTTATTATTGGTGGAGATATGATTGAACAACTCCATACGTGGGAACGTATCGATGAGTTGTTTGAGTATGTGACGTTCGTTGGCCTTCAGCGACCTGGATACTCCCACTCTTCCAAGTATGAAGAGAAGTTGAAATTATTAACGATTCCTCAAGTGGATATTTCTTCATCAGATATTAGAGACAGACTTAAAGATGGGCGGAGCATTCGCTACTTTGTACCTGAACAAGTCCGTCAGTTTATTGAGGAGAGAAAGTTATATGGAACGAGTACAAGCGTTAGAAATCGTTAAGCCTCACTTAACCGATCATCGTTATACTCATACAATCGGTGTAATGGAAACGGCCATACAACTTGCTAAACAAGAAGGGATCGACCAAGGAAAAGCGGAACTAGCTAGCATTTTTCACGATTATGCTAAATTTCGACCGAAAGAAGAAATGCGTCAGCTCATAAAAGAACAAAATTTAGGTGATGATTTTCTTAATTATGGTGATGAATTACTTCATGCCCCATGTGGAGCGTATTGGGTAAAACATGAGGTTGGAATCAGTGATGAGGAAGTATTATCTGCCATCCGTTTTCATACGACGGGTAAACCGGATATGACAACGTTAGAAAAGGTCGTTTTTTTAGCTGACTATATTGAACCTGGAAGGCATTTTCCTGGTGTGGAAGAAGTGAGAGAAGTTGCTGTAAAAGATCTAAATTATGCATGCATTATGTCGTTACGTAATACGATGGCATTTTTAATGAAAAAAAATCAATTGGTATATCCAGATACTTTAGCAGCTTACAATCACCTAATAACTGAACGGAAAAAATAAGGAGGTAATTAACTTAATGGATGTAAATAAAGTATTAAAACTAGCTGTAAATGCAATTGATGACAAGAGAGCGGAAGATATTGTCGTGCTCAATATGAAGGGTGTTTCTCTAATTGCTGACTATTTTATTATTTGTCACGGGAACTCAGATAAACAAGTGCAGGCGATCGCACATGAACTAAAGAAAGTCGCTCAAGAAAATGGAATTGATTTAAAACGTTTAGAAGGATTTGATCAAGCACGTTGGGTCCTTGTTGACTTAAACGACATTGTGGTGCATGTGTTCCACCATGACGAACGTTCATACTACAATTTAGAAAAACTATGGGGCGACGCACAAGTGATGGAGCTTGAAGGGGAACTACTGTAGTTGATAGGAAGGAAAAACGATGAACTACGAGCAGTTTGCTTACTTATATGATCAATTAATGAAGGACGCACCGTATGATGAGTGGTTAACATTCACAAAAGAAAAGCTGCACCTATATTTACCAGAAGCTAAAGAATTATTAGATGTTGGTTGCGGGACTGGAGAACTTTTGCTTCGATTAGCCAAAAACGGGTACGATGTGACAGGAGTCGATCTATCGAGTGATATGTTGGTCGTTGCCAATAATAAGGTTGAGGCAGCAAAGGTAACTGCAAAGTTGTTTGAGCAAGATATGAGACATTTAGAAGGACTTGGTCATTTTGACGCAGTTCTTACGTATTGTGACAGTTTAAACTACTTACCGAATGAAGACGATGTTCAAGCTGCATTCTTAGCCTTTAACCGATCATTAAAGGATAATGGATTATTACTATTGGATGTCCATTCGTGTTATAAAATGGACGAAATTTTTACGGGGCAAATTTTTGCAGATGACGATGAAAATATCTCGTATATTTGGAAGGTGTTTGAAGGAGAATTTCCATATAGTGTTGAACACGATTTAACGTTTTTTGTTCAAAATGAAGATCAGACATATGCTCGTTATGAAGAGTTCCATGAACAGCGAACCTATACTATTGAGCAATATAAACAGTGGTTAGAAGAGGCAGGGTTTTCAGTTCTGGAAATCAGTGCAGACTTTGGTAAAGAGATTACTGAAATCAGTGAGCGAATTTTTTTTGTGGCGCGAAAAAAATAAGCAGGAATTTGAATTTAAACAAAGAATAAGACAAGAGACGAGTAAAGTCTCTTGTCTTATTCTTTGTATGTTTTAGAAGAAAATTGTTGTTCAATTAACTCTTTGTCTTCGTAATACTTGGCATGTGTTTGCTGAAAAAGATGATCAAACATTTGACCAATTTCTTCTTCTAAAACTTTAATTCCTTCACCAGTGATGCCCCCAGGTACACAGACTCTTTGTTGTAATGTTGGTAATGTAAAAACCTCTTTTTCCAACAGTTTCCCCATTCCGATGATCATATTCGTTGCAAGTGTCGTTGCATCTTCTTCTGTAATTTCAGTTTGTCTTACAGCCGCGTCCACAAATCGTTGTAAAATGTAACTAAAAAAAGCAGGACCGCAACTTACGATATCCGAAGCAACTCTCGTAACATTTTCTTCAATGACAAGAGGAGTAGAAATATGACTGAGAAGGGAGGTGAGTACCTCTTTATCTTTACTTGAACAACGGCTACCGAAACTTAGTAGTGAAGGACCCGCGTGTGCCCGGTTTAAAATACTCGGAATTGCTCTTGCCACTTTACAATTTACCATCTGTTCAAGCTGCTGTACGGCAATCGGACTTGTAATGGAAACGAGTAATTGGTTGCTGTAAAAATCGGCCTGAATCGACTCTAATAACGAGTGAAATTGTAGAGGTTTAACACAAATGAAAATGAAGTCCGTTTTCCGTACAACCTCATTTGGTGTTTCACATATGTTAAGTGAATGGTGCTTCTTCCCAAGATTTTTTGCTTTTTCTAATGTGCGATTATGAATGAACAGCTGGGATGGAGTGACAGCTTTTGCTTCAATCAAGGAATCAATTAAAATGGTTCCCATGCTTCCTGTACCGATTATCCCAATATTCATGTTGCATCCCTCCTTTTCCTCACGCTGTGCTCACATAGGGGCTACAGAATGTCCTCTAGACAGTCTTTAACGTAAATATATGAGGGATGCTATCGTATTATGTTTATTTTTAAATTAACGGTTTGCTTTCGATCTCTTTGTGTATTCAGTAACCATTTCTTTGGTCACCGTTTTTCTAGTCGGAAAACCAAACTTCATCGCAATTCCGTTCATCTCGTTTGTAATTTGATTAATTTCAGTAACTGAAAAATCGTTACCTTTCTTCGCATCAGCTACTACCTTTTCAATAGTTGCTTCCCGCATGGCCTCTAGCCTTTTAAACTCCATTTGTCCATTTATATGGTTTTCAACCTGTTTAGATATCGCTAAGTGTACACTCATATTTAACATCCTTTCCTAAAGCGAGGTGTAATGATGAAATTCTCCAAGCGTGAGCTATGGCTCGTTTGTTTGATTGGAGTATCACTTCTAGTAGTAAGTGTAAGCTTTATTTTTGACTTTGACAACAACTCCGATGCAGAAGAACTAAACTGGTACTATGAAGAAGAGGAGGAAAAAGAACAAGTTATAGTTGAACCGAACCTTTCAATTATTGTCGATGTAAAAGGAGAAGTTATTTCACCAGGTGTTTACGAACTAGAAGAGGGGCAACGAATGAAAGATCTCATTGAATTAGCGGGTGGGTTAACCCCAGATGCAGATGAAATGAAAATTAATTTAGCTGCAATTCTTTCTGATGCAATGGCGATATATATTCCTAAAGTGGGGGAGGAAGATCCGCCGATGTCAGAGTCAGTTATGGTCGGTAACCAATCATCAACAAGTGAGAATGGAACAATTAACATTAATCAGGCAACAGCCGATGAACTTCAAAAACTGCCTGGTATCGGTCCGGCAAAAGCAACTGCAATCATTTCATATCGTGATGAAAATGGTCCCTTTCAAACCGTCGAAGAATTACAAAATGTCTCAGGCATTGGTCCAAAATCCATTGAAAAGATGAAAGATGATATAGCAGTAAGATAACAGAAAACTCATAATAAATTGACAACTGGCTAGATAAAGGATATAATCAGCGGAAAATTCATATAATTTCTATCTGATTTTTTTGGGTGGGAGTAGGAGGAAGAAAAGCATGAGTGAAAACAAGTGGTCTTTAGAAACTATTGCTGTTCATGGAGGACAAGAAGTAGATCCTACCACGCAATCAAGAGCTGTACCTATTTATCAAACAACATCATACGGCTTTAAAAGCACTGAACATGCAGCGAACCTTTTTTCTTTGGCAGAACCTGGGAATATTTACACGCGTATTATGAACCCGACACAAGACGTATTCGAAAAACGTGTCGCTGAGCTAGAAGGCGGAGTGGCAGCGCTCGCTACAGCTAGCGGAAGTTCAGCTATACACCTAGCTATCCTTAACATATGTGAGAATGGTGATGAAATCGTTGCTTCAAGTGCATTATACGGGGGAACGTACAACTTATTTGTACATACGTTAAAAAAGATGGGAATTACCGTTCACCTTGTTGATGGTACGGATCCTGAAGCATTTGAACGCGCGATCACACCGAATACGAAGTTGCTATATGGTGAAATGATTGGAAATCCTCAAGGAGACATTCTGGATGTAGAAGCTGTGGCAGCCGTTGCTCACCGAAATGGAATTCCGCTTATGGTTGATGCGACTTTAGTAACACCAGCATTATGTCGTCCGATTGAGCACGGAGCGGATATTGTTGTTCATTCTGCGACTAAATTTATGGGTGGACATGGAACATCAATTGGTGGAGTTATTGTTGATGGTGGAAAGTTCGACTGGGGTAACGGGAAGTTTCCTGGACTGTCTGAGCCGGATCCGAGTTATCACGGTTTAGTCTATACTGAAGCTTTAGGAAACTTAGCATACATTATTAAAGCGCGTGTACAGCTGTTACGTGACTTAGGACCAGCAATTGCGCCGTTAAACTCTTTCCTATTATTACAAGGATTAGAAACGCTTCACTTGCGTATGGAGCGTCATTGTGAAAATACGGAGAAAGTGGCTCAATTTTTAGATAACCATGAGCTTGTCGAGTGGGTAAGTTATGCCGGCCTACCGTCACACCGCTCATACGATTTAGCCAACAAATACTTACCAGATGGTAAAGGAGCAATTCTTACGTTTGGTATTAAAGGTGGTACGGAAGAAGGAAAGAAATTCATCAATGCACTAGAATTGCTTTCCCATGTTGCCAATGTAGGTGATGCGAAATCGCTCGTCATTCACCCTGCAAGCACAACCCACCAACAGTTGTCTGAAGCAGATCAAAGAGCAGCTGGCGTAACGCCAGAGCTTATCCGTCTTTCAATCGGAATTGAAAATGTAAATGATATTATTCATGATATTGAGCAAGCGCTTGTAAAGAGCCAAAGCTAAGCAGGGTGAGGGTGACTCCTAAGTATTGGTTACGCGGTATGATGTGATGACAATCCATTTTATTGTCGTGATTACTTTACTGGAGTCGCCTTTTTTCCTTGAGGAAAAACCTTTGGATGGCGGGGGCAGTGGTCAGTCGGCCTGCCTATGCAAATACGAATGTTCGGCTAGTTTTTAAGTTGGAGTTGGCGCGCGCATTGTTTCACAGGCTTCACATGCTCATCGTTTCAAAGACTTCACAAGTCCATGCTTATTAGTAACTGCTAACTCCAACATGAAATAGAATAGGGGGACTGAGAGGTCTTTATTTGTGTCAATAAGCCACTTTTGTTTAGTTTAGAGGACTCAGAAGCCCTTATTTACTAGTTTTCATGGAGTTGTGTAATGATTTTAGGCAAATAAGAGCCTCTCAGTCCGTGAAATCCATAAATGAGGGGGTTTTCACTAAATTAAGGTCCTCTCAGTCCCCTAACGTCTAATGCCCTCAAATTTTTACTCCATTAATTCAGGCTAGCCCTCAAATTTCTGCTAATGCTCCAAAAAAGTAATGATAGTATAGTTTGTGTCACCTTTCATTATTAAGCTACGTACCGTCGAGTATACTTTGTGCTCGCTTATCTATCTTCAAACATGAGTAAAGAGCAAGCCACGTATTGCTGGCCCTCCAGCGCTTGTCGTACTAAACGGCCTCTTCCGCTTTTCTTACCATTGACGCATGTTTCTGACGTTGGATAAACTATAGGCATAGAAGCAAATTGACTAGGAGTTGAAAAAAGGTGAATCGAATTTCATGGGATCAGTATTTTATTGCACAAAGTCATTTACTTGCGATGAGGAGTACATGTACACGTTTGATGGTAGGGGCTACAATTGTCCGGGATAAACGAATTATTGCAGGAGGGTATAACGGATCGATTTCCGGAAGTGATCATTGTATAGATGAAGGTTGTTATGTCGTGGACAACCATTGTATTCGGACGATCCACGCGGAAGTGAATGCTCTTTTGCAATGCGCTAAATTTGGCGTTCCAACACAAGGAGCAGAAATTTATGTTACTCATTTTCCGTGCTTAAACTGTACGAAGAGCATTATCCAGAGTGGCATTTCGGCCGTGTATTATTCAGCCGATTATAAAAATCATCCGTATGCGTTAGAGTTACTTGAACAAGCAGGGGTGAAAGTGAAGCAAGTGGAATTGGAAGAAATGATCTTAGATAAAAATTCAAATGAAAAGCTTCAATTTACAGCATCATTATTGGAAAAGCTCGCTGCAAGCGGGATTTCAGAAACCGAGCTTAAAAAGCTTCGTGATGAAGCAAACAAGCTCTATACTCCACTTTAATGTAAAGGAGTTATTTCTTTGACTGGACGTTGGCATATTGTTGTGTTGGCAGCGATCATTAGTATTGTAATAGCTACAAAAGAATTTCAAGTTTGGTTACTTTTTCTGATAGCGTTCTTAAGTTATGATTTAATGGTTCACAGGCGAAGGATAAGGATTGATGGACTTTTTCTTGTCCTTTGCTTACTGTTATTTTTTTCGAGTAGTTCCTACGTTCATAAAAATAATGTGACGAATTATTCCTCCGAACAAACCTCTTTTATTGGTACGATTAGTTCCATTCCGCAAATAAATGGCGATCGCCTAAGCTTTCAATTCAAGACCGTAACAGGTGAAAAATTACAGACCAATTATTTAATTAAATCCGAACAAGAGCAACTGCAATTAAAAGCTCTTACTGTCGGAATGAAATGCCCTCTGCAAGGCAAGCTTCGTAAACCTTCGCCGTCAACCAACTTCTATGCCTTTGATTATCAAGAGTTTCTCTTTTATCAAAAAATCCATTGGACTTTCCATCCTGAGACTATAGAGGTCTCAAAATGCCACTCCCCTTCGTTTTCTGTTCGCTATGCGCTTCAAACCATTCGGCAACATGGAATTCAATACATTAGTGACCAATATCCAGATGGGTCAAAGGGAATTGTTACTGCTTTACTATTTGGTGATCGAGCGAGTATGGAGGAGGATGTGTTAGAAGCGTATCAGCGTTTAGGTGTCATTCATCTTTTAGCTGTTTCTGGTCTTCATGTAGGACTAATTTTCTCAGCGTTATTCTTTCTTCTTATTCGTTTTGGTCTCACACGTGAGCGAACGATTGATTTATTGTTAGTATTATTACCGATGTACATGGTTGTTGCAGGAGGTGCTCCTTCTGTTATTCGTGCGGTATGTATGACGGTTGTCATCCTCGTTTCATTGCGGATAAAAAAGAAATTACATCCACTTGATGGAATTAGTTTCGTTTGTCTTTTGTATTTACTTCTATCTCCTTATTCCTTATACCAATTAGGCTTTCAATTATCATTCTTAATCAGCTTTACTTTAATTGTTTCCTCAGAGTTGGTGAGTAAACAGAGTCATTATTTACAGCAACTGGTAACCGTGACTACCATTTCACAGCTCGCATCTTTTCCTATAATCGTTTTCCACTTTTACGAAATTTCCTGGTTAAGCCTTCCGCTTAATATCGTATTTATTCCATTTATTTCTTTACTTGTTTTGCCTGCTGTTTTTTTAACTTATTGTATTCATTTGATTTCACCTTTTTTTGGAAACTCGCTTTTAGAAGTGCTTAATGGAATAATTGTTTATTCACATGCAAGTTTAACGTTTCTTAATAACTTGCCTTTTAGTTCAATCCTTTTTGGTCAATTTGATATTTGGGTTGCTTTCTCAATAATTTTCATTTGCTTTGTAGCGTTCCTTTTTTATGAGAGGAAATTTTCGCTCAAACGTTGGGCAATTCTTATGGGCGTTCTGACCAGTCTGATGTTCATCCATTTTCTAAGCCCTTATTTTAAAGGACAAGGTGAGGTGACAATGTTAGATGTAGGGCAAGGTGACAGTATTTTCATTGAACTCCCTCATCGAAAAGCGGTTTATTTAATCGATAGCGGAGGCCTGGTGAGTTTTGGAAGAGAAGAAGAATGGAAAAGGCGATCACGTGAATTTGATGTCGGCAAACATATCGTCGTTCCTTTTCTCAAAGCAAAAGGAATTCGCACGATTGATAAGTTAATTTTAACGCACGGTCATTACGATCATATTGGTGGTGCTGAGGCACTTCTTGATCAAGTGAATATAGATGAAATCGTCTATGCATACGGACCTGTTGAAGGAGATTTTGAGCGCTATTTATTAACCGAATTTCAACAGAGAGGTACAACCATACAATTTGCTAAAGAAGGAATGGGGTGGTCTATGGCAGGAAGTGACTTTCGTGTTTTATCACCTCAAGGAAGTGAAGACAGCCTTAATAATCGATCAATTGTTTTATATAGTACATTAGGTGGCGTCAAGTGGCTTTTTACCGGTGATTTAGAGGAAAGTGGTGAAGCTCGTCTTATTCGTGATTTTGTTGATTTAGACGTCGATATTTTAAAGGCTGGTCATCATGGAAGCCGTACGTCGTCAACTCCTCCATTTATCGATCATATTCAACCCAAAATAGTCCTCATTTCGGCCGGAAGAAATAATCGGTTTCAACATCCTCACGAGGAGGTGATTGAAACATTTAATGAACGCAACATTCCAATTTATCGTACGGATGAACATGGTGCTATCCGATACGTCTTTTCGAAAAAAGGGCTTCTTCATATAGAGACGGCCATCAAACAAAAATGAAAAAGGGTTACCAATGCGGTAACCCTCTCTCTTTAAGTATGGTTGTCTTACATGTTGCCGAATACGTCAACTAGTGAAGCGATAATAAATAAAGTGGCAAAGAAGCCGAAAGAAACGATAAACCCAACACCTGAATCAATTGCGTCGTTGCGTTTACATTGTACTCTTTTTTCGAACTCACTCATTAGTAACCCCTCCTATTTCATTCTTTAGTATAAGGGAAGACAAGAAAAAAATCCATACTATCCATAGTCCTTTCTGTGAATAATCGCAGCTGTCTAGCTCCAGCGCCCAGCGACTAGCGAGACTTCCCTCACCTTCGTACGATAAGTCAACATCGACTCACTCCCGTTCATCGTGTTTCCTTTATCTCCTACGGGCTCAGTCCAGTCCGTACGTCGCTAAACGGGCGCTTGCGCCTTTCTCGTCTAGCTCCAGCGCCCAGCGACTAGCGAGATTTCCCTCACCTTCGTACGATGCCTTTTTTGAATTTACGTATTGTCAAATTTTAAATCATTGTCTTCCACTGCTGTAAAGAGTTGTCACCTATAGTTTTTAACTGCATAGGATATCATAACTAGTGTAGAGGTCGCCGAACATGATTATCGCCATTAGAGGGGTTTCCTAGGGTCCGTTTGATGGCGTTTATCATAAATGGAGGTTAACTCATGAAATTGGTTCTTAACTTATGTTAATGAACTGACTTGCTCATTTCATTAGTATTGGATTAAGTTTGGGAGCCAATGACAATGGGTTGGCCTCTTTTTCATGTTTAAATTCCTTCGTAAGTGTGGACAATACTTTTGATATTCCCCATAATAATATTACCAATCTCTTTTAGGAATATCCAACCATTAGGAAGGGACGTAAAAATGTCATACATAGAAACAAAACGAAACATTCTAAAAGAAAAAATTTCCCCGCTTTATTTGTTTATTGGTGAAGAACGTTTTTTAGTTGATGATTTAATTCAATCGATTGTTGCCAAAGCATTGACGGAAGATGAGTTAGACTTTAATTTATCAACGTATGAATTAAAGGAGACTGCGATAGATGTTGCTGTAGAAGATGCTCAAACACTTCCATTTTTAGGGGCAAAACGTGTAGTTATCGCTAAAGATGCCTATTTTTTAACCGCACAAAAAGACGATAGTAAAATTGAGCATAATTTAAAATTACTGGAAACCTATGTACAAAATCCTGTTCAAGAAACAGTTTTTATTTTAATAGCACCGTATGAAAAATTAGATGAACGCAAAAAGATAGTTAAATCGTTAAGAAAAGAAGCAGAAGTTGTTGATACGAAAGAGTTTGACGAAAAAATGCTAAACGAGTGGATAAATGAACAAGCGATGACTCACTCGATTGAATTGACCTCAGGTGGCAAAGAAAAGTTAATTCAATTATTAGGTGGAAATTTATTAATGCTCATTAATGAAATTGAAAAGCTCTCTCTCTACGTAGGGGAGCATGGGATGATTGATGAAACGGTAGTTGATCAACTTGTAGCAAAGACAGTTGAGCAAGATGTATTTATGTTAATCGACCATATCGTACACAAACGTATTGAAAAAGCTCTAGAGATTTATTTTGACTTAATGCAACAAAAAGAAGATCCAATTAAGCTTGTCGCTTTATTAGCCCGTCAAGTACGCATCATTTATCAAGTAAAAGAACTGTTGAAAAGAGGGTATTCACAACAACAGATTGCCGGTCAAATTAAAGTTCACCCGTATGCTGTTAAGTTAGCGGGACAACAAGGAAAAGCATTTCAAGAAGCTACATTATTTCGTTTATTAGAGCGACTTGCGGAGACTGACTTTAACATTAAAAGTGGACAAGTGGATAAACATTTAGCAATTGAGTTGCTTTTGATGGAATTTCACAGGTAATTCAGTGTAACACTTTAACCGGGTTCATGTACAAGATCAAAATTTTAATAAAAATATAAAAAGCGGAGTAACTCAAAAAGAGTTCCTCCGCTTTTTACCTTAAAAAAGTTAACTTTTTTAAAACTAAGCCAATCATTCGATTATGCAGAAACTTCGTTTAATTGCTTTTGTAAACGAGACTTTTGACGAGATGCTGCATTTTTATGAATAAGGCCTTTGCTTGCTGCTTTGTCAAGCTTTTTAGCAGCTGTAACATACGCTTCTTTCGCTGCTTCTACTTCGTTAGCTGCAACTTTCGCTTCAAAGTTCTTGATAGCAGTACGAAGAGCAGACTTTTGAGAAGTGTTTTGCACACGGCGCTTGTCGTTAGTTTTTACACGTTTAATCGCAGATTTAATGTTAGGCATTCCTTTCACCTCCCTGATGCAACCTTCACAACAGTGAATAAGTACAACAAACAGCATTCTATCAAAAACCATGAATAATTGCAATAGAAGAATGAAAAGCTTCTTCACGGGAAACCTATTTTCAAAAGGAACACTACTAGTGTGTGTTGAAAAAGGAGGACAAAAAGATCCAAGAAGTTCAAGGAAGCGCAGTCTCTGAGCACTGGAGCGTATGGTGTTGATACGTGAAGCGAGGAAGAGCAAGCTAACGAAGAAATTCGAAAGAGATTTTTCCCGGACTTTTTGAACAACCTTTACTAGTGTGTGTTGAAAAAGGAGGATTCTCTGTGGCTGAAAAAGATTTAGACATAAGTAAATATAACGTCCGAACAGACTTAGCGGTAGAGGCTCATGAACTTGTTCAGGAAGAAGAACAAAAAAAGGCTCCTGCCAAAGAAAAAAGAACAATTGAAGGTGTTGTTGTTAAAGAAAGAGAACAAGAAGGTGTAAAAATAACTAGAGTAGAAATCACAGACCAAGGTGCTGAGAGATTAGGTAAAAAAGCTGGTAGGTACTTAACGTTTGAAACACAAGGCATACGAAAAAAAGATACAGCACTTCAAGAAAAAGTGGAAGCTGTCTTTGCACGAGAATTTAATTTATTTTTGGAAGAGCTTAATATTACTAGAGATTCGAGTTGCCTTGTTGTCGGGCTAGGAAATTGGAATGTGACGCCAGATGCTTTGGGACCGATTGCAGTAGAAAATCTACTCATTACTAATCATTTATTTGCGTTGGCACCAGAACAGGTAGAAGACGGCTTTCGTCCAGTTAGTGCCATCGCACCTGGTGTAATGGGGATAACTGGAATTGAAACAAGTGACATTATCCACGGTGTTATTGAAAAAACAAAACCTGATTTTGTCATCGCGATTGATGCATTAGCTTCTCGTTCGATTGAAAGAGTCAATACAACGATACAAGTTTCTGACACAGGCATTCACCCTGGAAGCGGAGTGGGCAATAAACGTAAAGAGTTAAGTCAAGAAACATTGGGAATTCCTGTTATTGCCGTTGGTATTCCTACTGTAGTAGACGCAGTTTCGATCACGAGTGATACGATTGATTTTGTTTTAAAACATTTTGGCAAAGAAATGAAAGAAGGAAATAAACCTTCGAGAGCTTTAACTCCTGCAGGAATGATGTTCGGTGAAAAGCGTCAGTTGACGGATGAAGATTTACCAGATGAGTCAAAGCGCCAGACCATTTTAGGAATGGTAGGTACGTTAGAGGAAGAAGAAAAGCGCCAGCTCATTCGTGAAGTGTTAGCACCGCTAGGACATAATTTAATGGTCACACCAAAGGAAATCGATGTATTTATCGACGATATGGCAAATGTACTTGCAATGGGACTTAATGCAGCACTCCACGGCGAAGTGGATCAAGATAATGTTGGGTCTTATACGCATTAAGCGGATTGTAAATGGATTACAGACCCTTAATGCTTATCAACTACAAAAAGTTGCTTCTTCATAGAAGCAGCTTTTTTACTATTTAAAGTTATTGAATAAAACAAACGTTCTTCATCCATGTGAAGGACACTACCCTTACATTTCAAACCTGAAATGTCCCTCATCAGCACAATGAAGGACACTACCCTCCCATTTCAAACCTGAAATGTCCCTCATCAGCACAATGAAGGACACTACCCTCCCATTTCAAACCTAAAGTGTCCTTCATCAGCACAATGAAGGACACTTCCCTTACATTTCAAACCTGAAATGTCCCTCATCAGCACAATGAAGGACACTACCCTCACATTTCAAACCTGAAATGTCCCTCATCAGCACAATGAAGGACACTTCCCTTACATTTTAAACCCGAAATGTGCTTCATCAGCACAATGAAGGACACTTCCCTTACATTTCAAACCTGAAATGTCCCTCATCAGCACAATGAAGGACACTACCCTTACATTTCAAACCTGAAATGTCCTTCATCAGCACAATGAAGGACACTTCCTCAACATTTCTAACCCGAAATGTCCCTCATCATCTATGAAAACCACTCCGTATAAATTTTTCACTTGTTTTTTCCTTTATCACTTTAAGCGTATGCGAATGTTTCTTCACGAAAACGGAAAGCTTTTTTAGTTCTATTCAAGACAGCTTGTACATAGATTGTGATAAGAGTAATCGAAAGGGTGGGAGTATGAGGAGAAACCGATTCCATGGTTTGACCATCTCAATAAATAGGACAAGTCTTAGAAAAATTGCCGTTTTTATTATTGTTGGTATTATCGCCGTTTTTATATTTACAGGCATGTTAACATCCATTGATCCAGGATACGGCATGGCCTCTTCTACGGTTCATAGTTGGACAACTCAAGTTACTGGAGAAAACCTCGTTTACTTAATGGGGATGGAAAATAGATATTTTCAACAGGCGTTGCCTGAAGAAAGCGAACCTCCTAATTTGTCTAGTATCGCATTTGAACTGGCGACGAGTATAAACCCCGATGACCCGAGGAGTTTGTTGGGGAGGGAGTTACCCGGATTTGCATTGTTTGATGGGAATATCGTCGTTGCCGGTGAAGGTTCAGATTACACGAATATGCCCATTGAGTCAGCACCGCCAATGGAAGTGTTAATGGCAGAACGAGAAGCGGCAACAACTTCTTTTGATGGGTTGGACAAGCCGACAGATCAAGCGCAACCTGAGATGACAACAGGTGACCGAAAAGTGGTTCATATTATTCATTCGCATACAAGAGAGTCGTTTTTACCAGAGTTAAAGGGTGTAACAAATCCGAACGAAGCATGGCACTCTGAAGTCAATATTTCACTTGTTGGTGAGAGATTAGGGCAATCTTTAAGAAATCACGGCATAGGGACGGATGTCGATCGTACTGACATTCAAAGCGTATTGAATGAACGTGATTGGAAATATCATCGATCGTACGAGGCGTCAAGAGAATTTGTGAAAGAAGCAATGGCTAATAATGATCAATTAGACTTTTTCTTCGATTTACACCGTGACTCTTTATTAAGAGATAATACGACAGTTACGATTAATGGTGAACATTATGCACGAATATACTTTGTCATTGGAAGAGATAATCGAAACAATGAACGAAATAAGAAATTAGCTCAAGACTTACACCACCGACTTGAGAAAAAATACCCTGGTTTAAGCCGCGGGGTTGTAGAAATGGGTGGAATAGGCAGAAATGGCGTCTACAATCAAGACTTACACGAGAATTCAATATTGATAGAGTTTGGTGGAGTTGAAAACTCAGTGGAAGAAAACTTCCGATCAGCGGATGCCTTTGCTGAAGTATTTAGTGAATTTTACTGGGAGCAAGCAAAAGTATCAACAGAGTAACGTCAGCAAATATAAAACCGGAAAAGATGAGGAGGAAGAGGGATGACCAAATTTTTGCTTAAAACATTTTTTGTACTAACGATCTTATTGTTTGGAGTTGTCTTTGGAATTCACCAAGCAAATGAAGGAACATTAAGCCTGTTTGGCAAAAAGGAAGCAGAACAGACGGTCACGGCACCTTCCTCCCCGTCAATTGAAAAACAAGAAGTGAGAGATGAGAAGAAAACCGTACCACCACCTGAAAACGAGCAGTCTACACAAGAACGAGTAAAAACAACCCAAGAATTACAAGAGAAACAGCAACTCGCTGCGGATGTCGGTGCTTTTAATTTTTATTCTGAGCTCGGTTCAAATATAGGAGAACTACTAGAACTAATCGTTTACCATACCGTTTCAGCCATTACAGGAATTATTCACGGTTGGCTCAACAATTAACGAATAATCAATAAACTTCTGTCTATATAGGCAGAGGTTTTTATTTTTTTACCCTCCAGATCACTACGGTTATTGAAGGAAGAGCAACACATTGGTATAATCAAACTTAGTGCATATAGGAGTGATAATGACTATGAATAAAGAACAACGTTTAGCGCGCAGATCGAAAATTAGAAACTTTTCGATTATTGCTCATATCGATCATGGAAAATCAACGTTAGCGGACCGAATTCTAGAGAAGACGAGTGCGTTAACGCAACGCGAAATGAAAGAACAAATTCTCGACTCGATGGATTTAGAACGTGAACGTGGAATTACAATAAAATTAAATGCTGTACAGCTTACTTATAAAGCAAGCGATGGCGAAGAGTATATTTTTCACCTGATTGATACACCAGGACACGTCGACTTTACGTATGAGGTCTCACGAAGTTTAGCGGCGTGTGAAGGGGCTCTGCTTATCGTCGATGCAGCTCAAGGAATTGAAGCTCAAACACTTGCGAATGTTTATCTAGCTTTAGATAATGACTTAGAGATTTTACCAGTCATTAACAAGATTGATTTACCAAGTGCTGAGCCTGAACGAGTGAAAAAAGAAGTAGAAGATGTCATTGGTTTGGATGCTTCTGATGCTGTTCTTGCGTCTGCCAAAAATGGCATTGGGATCGAAGAAATTTTAGAGCAAGTAGTAGAAAAAGTACCAGCACCAACTGGGGATCCTGAAGCACCATTAAAGGCATTAATTTTTGACTCTTTGTATGATTCGTATCGTGGTGTTATTGCGTATATCCGAATTATTGAAGGTACGGTTAAGCCTGGTCAAAAGGTTCGAATGATGGCAACAGGGAAAGAGTTTGAAGTAAATGAAGTTGGAGTATACACGCCGAAACCAACTCGTCGCGATGAATTAACTGTTGGTGACGTAGGTTTCTTAACAGCTTCAATTAAGAATGTAAGTGACTGTCGTGTCGGTGATACCGTTACACTTGCAGATAATCCTGCTGATGCTGCGTTACCTGGTTACCGTAAAATGAACCCAATGGTATTCTGTGGTATTTATCCTATTGATACAGCAGATTATAATGATTTACGTGAAGCGTTAGAGCGTCTCCAATTAAATGATGCGTCTTTACAATTTGAGCCGGAAACGTCGCAAGCTTTAGGCTTTGGTTTCCGTTGTGGTTTCTTAGGGTTACTTCACATGGAGATCATCCAAGAGCGTATTGAAAGAGAATTTAATATAGACCTTATAACGACAGCGCCTAGTGTTGTGTATTCCGTTTACCAAACAGATGGAGAAGTATTAGAAATTGATAATCCATCGAAAATGCCGGATCCACAAAAGATTGAGCGAATTGAAGAGCCTTATGTTAAAGCAAAAGTGATGGTGCCAAACGATTATGTTGGTGCGGTTATGGAGCTTTGCCAAGGCAAGCGCGGTATTTTTATCGATATGCAATATTTAGATGAAAACCGAGTATCCATCGTTTATGATATTCCGTTGTCTGAGATCGTTTATGATTTCTTTGATCAATTAAAATCAAATACAAAAGGCTATGCTTCGTTTGATTATGAGTTAATTGGCTATAAGGAATCGAAACTAGTGAAGATGGATATCCTATTAAATGCTGAAAAGGTGGATGCCTTATCGGTCATTGTTCACCGTGATTCTGCTTACGATCGTGGAAAAATTATCGTTGAGAAGTTAAAAGAACTTATTCCGCGACAACAATTCGAAGTGCCTGTTCAAGCAAGTATAGGGCAAAAGATTATTGCACGTTCAACGATTAAAGCAATGCGTAAAAACGTTTTAGCGAAATGTTACGGGGGAGATATTTCTCGTAAACGTAAACTTCTTGAAAAGCAAAAAGAAGGTAAAAAGCGTATGAAGAGTGTTGGTAGTGTAGAAGTACCGCAAGAAGCATTTATGGCCGTATTGCGTATGGACGATTCGAACCCTTCGAAATAACTGGATTTACTAACTTATAGACTAAGCAAAACCGCAGGCCTAAAAATCCTGCGGTTTTTTACCACCTAAGAAAGTTTTTTCGATTCCTAGGTGTAATTTTGATCAAGAACGATAACTAATGAATAAGAGAGATGACATTGTGTGTTCTAATGTCTTTATCTTTTCATAGAAAGTAGGAAGACCATGCCGACAGCGATTTACGTTCACATTCCTTTTTGTGAACACATTTGTCATTATTGTGATTTTAATAAAGTATTTTTACAGGGACAGCCCGTCGATGAATATATTCAAGCTCTCGATAGCGAACTAGCCGATGCAGCCGATAAGTATTTAACTGAACCGATTCAGACGATTTATATCGGGGGAGGAACACCGACCGCTCTATCCGCGCAACAATTAGAGAAGGTGCTATCTAGTTTGCATAATCGCTTTTCGCTAACCCACCGATTAAAAGAATGGACGGTTGAGGTAAATCCAGGTGGAGTGAATGAAGACCAGCTGAATGTTTTACGAGATTATGGCGTAAATCGATTAAGTATTGGGGTCCAGACATTTGACTCGCTCCTATTAAAGAAAATTGGACGAACCCATCAGCCTGAAGATATTTATAAAACCATTGAGCGAGCGAGACAAAAAGGGTTTAACAACTTAACGGTGGACCTTATGTTTGGACTACCGGAACAAACAATGGAAGCATTCGACGATACTTTAAAAAAAGCTTTTTCATTAGAAATTGAACATTTTTCTGCTTACTCGTTGAAAGTTGAAGAAAAGACGGTTTTTTATAATCTTTTAAGAAAAGGAAAACTGCCTCTTCCTACAGAAGATGAAGAAGCCGTTATGTATGAACGATTGATTGAACAAATGAACGTGCATGGATACAATCAATATGAAATTAGTAATTTTGCAAAGCCAGGTTATGAAAGTAAGCACAATATCATTTATTGGAATAATGAAGAATATTTTGGAATGGGTGCAGGTGCACACGGGTATATCAACGGTGTCCGCTACGCGAATATTGGACCGGTGCAAAAATATATCCAATCTATAACGGAGAAGAAACAAGCAAGATTTGAGGCTCACAAACTGAGTAAGAAAGAGCGGATGGAAGAAGAAATGTTTATGGGGTTGAGGATGCTCGAGGGAGTTTCTAAGCAAAGGTTCTTTGAACGGTATGGAGTACAGTTAACAGATGTGTATCAGAAGCAAATTGAACAATTAGTAGCACGTCAATTAATTGAAGTTACACAAGACCGAGTAAGCTTAACAAGAAAAGGTGTTTTCTTAGCCAATGAAGTTTTTGAACAATTTTTAGTGGTAGAGTAGTGTCTACTAGTTGACAAAAAATGACCTTTTTGATAATTTTATTTTAGATTTAGCACTCGATACATTAGAGTGCTAACAGAGGTGATTTGGGATGTTGACAGAACGACAATTTTTAATTTTGCAAGCAATAGTTGATGATTACATTCGTTCTGCAGAGCCAGTCGGTTCACGCAGCATTTCAAAACGTGAGGACGTTGAGTACAGTGCAGCGACCATTCGTAACGAAATGGCTGATTTAGAGGAACAAGGCTATATAGAGAAGCCTCATAGTTCTGCTGGACGAATACCGTCGCACAAAGGGTATCGCTATTATGTTGATCACATGTTAATGCCTCACCGTTTGACTGGTGAAGAAATCGAAAAGGTAGAAACGCTTTTTTCTAGTAAGAAAGAAGAAGCTGAACAAGTTATTCAACAGTCAGCAAAAATATTGTCACAAGTTACGAGTTATATTTCCATCGTACTCGGTCCTGAAATGTTTGAGGCTTCTTTAAAGCATGTACAAATTATTCCACTTTCAGATCGGAAAGCTGTTTTTATTCTCGTGACCGACACAGGCCATGTTGAGAACTTTTCGATTAAAATTCCAGAGGGGATGAACCCTTCGGAAATGGAAAAAGTCGTTAATATCTTAAATGACCGCTTAAAAGGTGTACCGCTCTATCAATTAAGGGAAAAATTAAATAATGAAGTGGCTATTATTTTTAAAGAGCATCTATACAACCACAAAGCCATTTTACAAATGTTTCAGACAACGTTTCAAACCGATAGGAATGATAAAGTGTTTTATGGTGGGAAAACCAATTTACTAACTCAACCAGAATTTCGCGATGTAGAAAAAGTTAGACACCTGATGAACATTTTAGAAGAGGATACACTCGTTCAGCAAATTTTCCGTTCAGAGTCCTCAGGAATCCAAGTAAAGATTGGTCATGAGACAAATATGGATGCTTTAGAAAACTGCAGTATTATCACAGCATCCTACTCAATTGGTGGAAAACATATGGGAACGGTAGGGATCCTTGGACCCACAAGGATGGAATATCGTCGAGTCATTGGACTCGTTGATTATATTTCTAAAGATTTAACGAAATTATTAACTCACTTGTATCAAAGAGGGTAGGAATGGTAATATTGACAATTAGTTGTGGGGACGTTTTCCCCACAGCTAAAAAGTCATGTCATTCTAATATATGACTTTATAAATACGGGAGGTGAACAGGTTGGAACAGGAAAAAAATCAAACTGAAACAATAGTTGAAGAACAAACTTCTGAACAAGTAAATGAACAACCTGAAAGTGAAGTTGAACAAACGGAAGTGACTGAAGAACTTTCGGAAGAACAACAAAAGGTACATGGACTAGAGCAACAAGTTGCTGAGTTAAACAGTCGTTTGTTACGTATTCATGCCGACTATGATAATTTCCGCCGTCGTACAAAAGAAGAAAAAGAAGCGGCTGCAAAATATAGAGCACAAAGTCTAGTAGAAGAACTATTACCCGTACTAGATAACTTTGAGCGAGCTTTAGCGGTAGATCCAGCCAATGAAGAAACGAAAACGTTACTTCAAGGCATGGAAATGGTTTATCGCCAACTTCAAGATGGACTGCAAAAAGAAGGCGTGGAAGTCATTGCATCTGTTGGACAAACATTTGACCCACACTTACACCAAGCAGTTATGCAAGTTCAAGAAGATGGACACGAGCCGAATACAGTCGTAGAAGAATTCCAAAAAGGATATAAATTAAAAGACAGAGTGATTAGACCGTCAATGGTTAAAGTGAACGGTTAATGCATTTAATGCACTACATAAAAGAACTTAAATAAAATTGAATTGATTCGAATGGAGGAGTTACAAAATGAGTAAAGTTATCGGTATTGACTTAGGTACAACAAACTCGTGTGTTGCTGTAATGGAAGGTGGAGAAGCGGTTGTTATTCCAAATGCAGAAGGAAACCGTACGACGCCTTCAGTAGTAGCGTTCAAAGATGGTGAGCGTTTAGTTGGGGAAGTAGCAAAGCGTCAAGCAATCACGAACCCAAACACAGTTATTTCAATCAAACGCTTCATGGGTACAGATCATAAGGAAGAAATTGAAGGTAAACAATTTAGTCCTCAAGAACTTTCAGCGATCATCCTACAAAAATTAAAATCAGATGCGGAAAGCTATTTAGGTGAGACTGTAACAAAGGCAGTAATTACAGTACCAGCTTACTTCAATGACGCTCAACGTCAAGCGACTAAAGACGCTGGTAAGATTGCGGGTCTAGAAGTTGAACGTATTGTAAATGAGCCAACAGCAGCAGCACTTGCTTATGGCCTTGAAAAAGAAGAAGATCAAACGATCCTAGTATATGACCTTGGTGGTGGAACATTTGACGTTTCTATCCTTGAGCTAGGTGATGGTTTCTTCGAAGTTAAAGCAACTTCTGGTGACAACAAACTTGGTGGAGATGACTTTGACCAAGTAATCATTGATCATTTAGTAGAGCAATTCAAAAAAGACAATGGAATTGATCTTTCTCAAGATAAAATGGCTATGCAACGTTTAAAAGACGCTGCTGAAAAAGCGAAAAAAGATCTTTCAGGTGTAACACAAACACAAATTTCATTACCATTTATTACAGCTGATGCGACAGGTCCTAAACACTTAGAGCTAAGCTTAAGCCGTGCTAAATTTGAAGAGTTATCTGCTGATCTAGTAGAACGCACATTAGGCCCAACTCGCCGTGCTCTTCAAGATTCAGGTCTTTCTGCAAGTGAAATCGATCGTGTTGTCTTAGTAGGTGGTTCGACTCGTATTCCTGCAGTACAAGATGAAATTAAAAAGCTTACAGGAAAAGATCCGCATAAAGGTGTAAACCCAGATGAAGTAGTTGCTCTTGGTGCAGCAGTTCAAGCTGGTGTATTAACTGGAGACGTTAAAGATGTGGTTTTACTTGACGTAACACCGCTATCACTTGGTATTGAAACAATGGGTGGCGTATTTACTAAACTAATTGACCGTAACACAACGATCCCAACAAGTAAGTCACAAACGTTCTCAACAGCAGCTGATAACCAAACAGCCGTTGATATCCATGTTTTACAAGGTGAGCGTGAGATGGCTGCATACAATAAAACATTAGGTCGTTTCCAATTAACAGATATTCCTCCAGCTCCACGTGGTGTTCCGCAAATCGAAGTATCATTTGACATCGATGCAAACGGAATTGTAAACGTAAGAGCGAAGGACTTAGGAACAAATAAAGAGCAATCAATCACGATCACTTCTTCTTCTGGTTTATCAGATGATGAAATCGAAAAAATGGTGAAAGAAGCAGAAGCGAACGCTGAGGATGATAAGAAGCGCCGTGAAGAAGCTGAACTTCGTAACGAAGCAGATCACTTAGTATTTACGACTGAAAAAACGTTAAAAGATCTTGGTGATAAAGTAGAGCAAGCTGAAATTGACAAAGCAAACGAAGCAAAAGATAAAGTGAAAACAGCATTAGAAGGTACTGATCTTGATGCGATCCGTACGGCAAAAGATGAGCTTCAAGAAGTAGTTCAACAGCTTTCAACAAAACTTTATGAGCAAGCAGCTCAAGCTGCACAACAAGCACAAGGTGAAGCAGGAGCTGAAGGTGCTGGCGCACAACAAGCCGATGAGAATGTTTTTGATGCAGATTACGAAGAAGTAAATGATAACGACAAGAAATAACAGTCTTTAGATACTTCTATTGAAAAAAGTCAAAGTCAGGCTTTCTTGGCTTTGGCTTTTTACATCTAATTAGGCACTCGTTTTAAAATGGAGGGATAAAATATCTAGATTGGAATTTGTCTAACCTTTTTGAACGACACCTAATGTGGTATGATTACTGTTATGTAAAAAAATCGGGAGTGGATAGGATGAGCAAGCGAGATTTTTATGAAGTGCTTGGAGTCGACAAGAACGCTTCAGAAGATGAAATTAAGAAAGCCTACCGAAAATTAGCACGTAAATATCATCCAGACGTTAATAAAGCCGCGGATGCGGAGGAAAAGTTTAAAGAAGTGAAGTCTGCCTATGATACGTTAAGCGACTCACAAAAAAGAGCGCACTACGATCAATTTGGTCACACAGATCCAAACCAAGGTTTCGGTGGCGGCGGAGCTGGTGATTTCGGCGGTTTTGGGGATATTTTTGATATGTTCTTTGGAGGAGGCGGCGGTGGACGTAGAAATCCAAACGCTCCTCGACAAGGTGCTGATTTACAATATACGATGACGATCGATTTTAAAGAAGCGGTATTCGGTAAAGAAACTGAAATCGAAATTCCTCGTGAAGAAACATGTTCAACGTGTACAGGGTCTGGGGCTAAACCGGGAACGAAACCTGAGACATGTTCGCACTGTGGAGGAAGCGGTCAATTAAACGTAGAACAAAATACGCCATTTGGTCGAATTGTTAATCGTCGTGTTTGTAATCATTGTAGCGGAACGGGTAAATTTATTAAGGAAAAATGTTCAACATGCCGTGGAGAGGGTACAGTAACTAAGCGTAAAAAGCTTAAAGTTCGCATTCCAGCAGGTATAGATCATGGTCAACAAATTCGTCATACGGGTCAAGGAGAAGCTGGGGTAAATGGTGGGCCTCCTGGAGACTTATATATTGTATTTAACGTTAAACCTCATGAGTTCTTTACTCGTTCAGGTGATGATATATATTGTGATATGCCAATAACATTCGTTCAAGCTGCACTTGGCGATGAAATTGAAGTACCGACATTAGAAGGAAAAGTGAAGTTGAAAATTCCTGCAGGTACGCAAACGGGATCAAGTTTCCGCTTAAGAGGAAAAGGTGTACCAAACATTCATGGTCGTGGTCAAGGAGATCAGCATGTGAAAGTTAAAGTGATTACACCGAAAAACTTATCAGACAAACAAAAAGATTTATTACGAGAGTTTGGTAAACTAAGTGGGACTGAGGTCGATGAACAGCACGATAACTTTTTTGCAAAAGTGAAGCGAGCTTTTAAGAGTTAATTTTAATTAAGAATTTGGATGGAGTTGGTAGTTTTGAAATGGACAGAATTTAGTATTCATACAACACAAGAAGCAGTTGAACCAGTAAGTAATATTCTTCATGAAGCTGGAGCAAGTGGAGTAGTCATTGAAGATCCTCATGATTTAATCAAAGATTGGGGCGTCCATCTCGGCGAAATCTACCAACTCTCTCCTGATGATTATCCAGAAGAAGGGGTAATAGTCAAAGCGTATTTCCCAGTTAATAGTTTTTTAGCAGAAACGGTTGATGAAGTAAAAGAGGCGATTAATGGACTGCTTTTATATGATATCGATTTAGGTTATAACAAAGTGACTTTACATGAAGTAAAAGAAGAAGATTGGGCAACAGCATGGAAAAAGTATTACAAACCCGTTAAAATTTCTAATTCTATTACAATTAGTCCAACTTGGGAAGAATATAAACCAGTGCGTGAAGATGAATGTGTCATTGAACTAGATCCTGGAATGGCGTTTGGAACCGGTACACATCCAACTACAGTTCTTTGTGTCCAAGCTATAGAGAAGTATATTCATGATGGCGACGCAGTAATTGATGTTGGTACGGGTACTGGTGTGTTAAGTATCGCTGCCGCAAAACTTGGGGCAGGTAGAGTCATTGCCTTAGACTTAGATGAAGTTGCTGTTGAAAGTGCCAAGTTAAATACGGAACTTAATAAAGTAGATGATGTCGTTACAGTTAAACAAAACAACCTCATTGAAGGAATTGAAGGACAGTACGATGTAATTGTTGCTAATATTCTAGCTGAAATCATCGTCCGATTCGTCCAAGATGCGGCAAGGGTACTTAAACCAGGTGGAAC
The DNA here is from genome assembly GCF_048323755.1 of Alkalihalobacterium sp. APHAB7. Taxonomy (NCBI): domain Bacteria; kingdom Bacillati; phylum Bacillota; class Bacilli; order Caryophanales; family Bacillaceae; genus Alkalihalobacterium; species Alkalihalobacterium sp. APHAB7. The sequence goes on along the minus strand of NZ_JBLWFS010000002.1, from coordinate 105,797 downwards.
CTTTATTACTTCAGGGATTATTCAACGAAAGAAAGTAGACGTTAAAGAGGCGCTTCTTTCCCATGGATTTGAAATTGAGGAAATATTAGAAATGGAAGATTGGGTAGCTATCATTGCAAAAAAGGTGTAAAATAAACACTACCATAGTAGGGGAATACTCTCCTCTTAAGTAGTAATAATTAGGTGAAAATGATGCAAAGATATTTTGTTGCAAAAGAACAAATGAATGATCATATGGTACTCATACACGGTGAAGATGTGAAACATATTACTCGAGTCATGCGTATGACTGAAGGTGACCAAATTATTTGCAGCAATAATTTTGATCGAATCTGTTTATGTGAAATTGAACGTTTCGAAGATGATCAAGTGGTCGCATTAATTGTTGAAGATCTTTCGAGTGAAAGTGAGCTTCCGGTGAATGTTACAATTGCTCAAGCTCTTCCAAAAGGAGATAAGCTTGATTATGTCATACAAAAAGGAACTGAGCTCGGTGCAGCTCAGTTTATTCCTGTTCAAGGTGAGCGCTCTATCGTCAAATGGGATGGAAAAAAAGAAGGTAAGCGAATTGAACGGCTAAGTAAAATCGCCAAAGAAGCTGCAGAACAGTCGCACAGAAGTCGTATTCCTGTGATCGAAAACCTTCATACTTTAGAACAATTAATAGAGCGTAAGCACGAGTTTGACCACCTCTTATTTGCTTATGAAGAAGAGGGAAAGTTGGGTAATCATAGACAGTTGGCTAACGTTTTTTCGAAAGCGGAAAGCAGTGACTCTTTATTATTTGTAATTGGACCAGAAGGAGGCTTTTCTGAAGCGGAAGCCGTTAAACTTCGTGAAGCTGGTTTTATTCCTACGAGTCTAGGTCCAAGGATTTTACGAGCAGAAACAGCACCTATGTATATTCTTTCAGCTGTTTCGTATTATTTTGAATTAGAGAGGTGAGATCAATGCCTACAGTTGCATTTCAAACATTAGGTTGTAAAGTGAATCACTATGAGACAGAAGCGATCTGGCAACTATTCAAAGCGGATGGGTATGAAAAAGTAGACTTTGAAAAAACAGCCGATGTTTATGTTATTAATACATGTACGGTTACGAATACAGGAGATAAGAAAAGCCGTCAAGTCATTCGTCGAGCGATACGGAAAAATCCAGATGCGGTTATTTGTGTAACGGGATGCTACGCTCAAACGTCTCCAGCAGAAATTATGGCGATTCCTGGTGTAGATATCGTAGTAGGGACACAGGATCGTACAAAAATGCTAGATTATATCGATCAATTTACAAAAGAACGTGAGCCTATTAATGGTGTAAGTAATATTATGAAAACACGTGTATACGAGGAACTCGATGTTCCAGCTTTTACTGATCGTACGCGTGCATCATTAAAAATTCAAGAGGGCTGTAATAATTTCTGTACGTTCTGTATTATTCCTTGGGCACGTGGCTTGATGCGTTCACGTAACCCAGAAGAGGTTATTAAACAAGCAACACAGCTAGTAAACGCAGGTTATAAAGAAATCGTCTTAACAGGAATTCACACGGGTGGATATGGCGAGGATTTAAAAGACTACAGTCTAGCACGTTTACTTGAGGACTTAGAAAAAGTAGAGGGCTTAAAACGGATTCGTATTTCATCAATCGAAGCAAGTCAAATTACGGACGAAGTGATCGATGTGATTGACCGTTCAACAAAAGTTGTCCGCCACCTTCATATTCCACTTCAATCAGGTTCGGATACGGTCCTAAAAAGAATGCGCCGTAAATATACAATGGAGTTTTTCGGTGAGCGCTTAGACCGTTTAAAAGAAGTACTTCCTGGATTAGCAGTAACATCTGATGTGATTGTCGGTTTCCCTGGAGAAACAGCAGAAGAGTTCCAAGAAACGTATGACTTTATTGCAAAACATAAGTTCTCTGAGCTCCATGTTTTTCCGTATTCAAAACGAACAGGCACGCCAGCTGCACGTATGGAAGATCAAGTCGATGAAGATGTAAAAAGTGAACGAGTTCACCGTTTAATTGAGTTGTCCAATCAGTTGGCGAAAGAATATGCTTCTCAATTTGAAGGAGAAGTATTAGAAGTCATTCCAGAAGAAATGGATAAAGAAACAGCAGATAGCGGGATGTATATCGGTTATTCAGATAACTATTTAAAAGTAAAATTCCCTGCAACTGAAAGTATGATCGGGCAAATTGTGAAAGTGAAAATAAAAAAAGCCGGTTATCCATACAATGAAGGTGAGTTTGTACGTATCGTAGAAGGTCAAGATCAAGCCGTTGTTACCGGATAAAGATTAAAAAGACTAACTTTACTAGTTTAGTGTCATATAGTAAAAATAGATACTAGCTTTAATGGGTATACTATATTTGCTAATAAAAGGACACTTTAACGTAGAGTTGGTCTTTTTTGTTGTGTTTTTTAGCGGGCATAATGAATTTTAAAATCGTGAACACTTATAGGAAGGCCGTTTTATTTCCTGAAAAAATGAGCCCATCTATAGTACTAATCGATAGCGCTTGCACAATTTTATACTCCTATGCTAGGATTGAAGAGGTACGTACAAGTAAATTGAGAGTGAGGAATACATAATGAGTGAAAAAATCGCTGAAATGATCGATCATACATTACTTAAAGCAGAAACGACAAAGGAGCCAATTATTCAGCTTTGTCAAGAAGCGAAAGAATACAAATTTGCATCAGTTTGTATAAATCCAACATGGGTAAAAACGGCTTACGAGCATTTAAAAGATACACCAGAAGTGAAGGTGTGTACGGTTATTGGGTTTCCGCTCGGAGCAAGTGCATCTGTAGTCAAAGCTTTTGAAACGACAAAAGCAATTGAGGACGGTGCGACTGAAGTTGATATGGTCATCAACATTGGCGCCCTTAAAGATAAAAATGACCAACTCGTTGAGGCTGACATTAAGGCTGTAGTTGAAGCGGCAAAAGGAAAAGCTTTAACAAAAGTAATTATTGAAACAAGCTTACTAACGGATGAAGAAAAAATTCGCGCATGTAAGCTGGCAGTGCAAGCTGGAGCGGACTTTGTAAAAACATCAACAGGGTTTTCAACAGGCGGTGCTACCGTGGAAGATATTCGCCTCATGCGAGAAACTGTCGGACCTGATATTGGAGTAAAAGCTTCAGGCGGCGTTAGAGATCGTCAAGGTGCGTTAGCTATGATTGAAGCTGGTGCCACTCGAATTGGAGCAAGTGCTGGTATCGCTATTGTGAATGGTGGTCAATCACAATCTGATTACTAGAACCTTGAGTAATTTCAGGGAATTAGGGTGGAAATGCAGAAGGCAATTTTTGCGGGACTCACAGGACCTTATTTCCTTAAAATCCACTCTATTACAGCTGTTAGGGCAGTGACAGGCCCTTATTTGCTATAAATATAGTGTCATGAGCTTATTTTTTGTGAAATAAGGGCTTCTGAGTGCCCTAAACTGTAAAAGTCACTGCTTTTGACACAAATAAGGGCCTCTGGAGTCCCTAATGCTAATCTTCTTATCTCATTTGTTTATAGAGGTGCTCATCAACACCATGTTGATGAGCACCTCTATATTATGTGATACCCAAATTTCCCAATTCATCAGTTCTTTCTGCCATGTACAAAAATAATAAACTTCGCATACCAATGCACAAAAGGAAGAAGCACTAACGAAGAAATGATATTAAATATAGTACTTGCATGGGCGAGTTGTAAGCTTGGTAAATGCGTTAAGGAACTTGCGACCTCACTTAACCATCCGATGAATGGAAAGAATAATACGACTCCTAATAAATTTAACCAAATGTGTGCAAAAGCAACTAGCCTAGCAGAATGATTTGCCCCGATACTAGCTAAAAATGCACTAAAGCATGTACCGATATTCGCACCTAACATAATTGCAATTCCAGAAGTCAGTCCAAATATCTCATCATTCATAAATCCCATAGCAATTGCAGTAGTTGCCGTACTCGATTGAATAATAGCTGAAAAGACGGCACCTAACCCAATTCCAAGTAGTTCACTATTATTCGTCCAAGTAAAAAAGGAATGAGCGAATGGCAAAGATGAGAGCGGAAATGCGAGACCTTCTAAACCGTGCATGGCTACAAAAATACACCCTAGACCAAACGAAATACATCCGAGGAAATACGTAATCTGGTTCTTTAAAAAGATTAAGAAAACCCCGATCAGTAATAATGGCATGATAAATGATGAGAGGTCGAAGGCTAACATTTCTAATGTTAGACAAGTCCCAATGTTAGTTCCAAGTATGATCCCGATAGACTGTTTGAAAGTTAGGATTCCAGCAGCGACAAGACCAACGGCCATAATCATAACGGCTGAACTACTTTGGAGAATTGCGGTAATTCCAGCACCTAACAATAAACCTTTCCACGGGCTATCCGTCATTTTTTCTAATATATACTTGAACCGATCCCCTGCTAAATTATGAAGACCTGCTCTCATAATCGTCATGCCAAATAGGAATAAGGCGATAAAAACAATGAATAAAGTGAATAATTCTCTATGAGTCATAAAATCACCTCTATTACATCCTATGGACAAGAGGATACAAGCATGACAACTTCATGATTTTAATAATTTACTCTTGAATATTCTGAAAATATAGTCTAATATAATACAAGAATAAGTATTTTCAAGAAGTCATATATTTTTTTATCTCTAACATACTAACCGGTTAGTGAGTTAGAAAAATCCATTTTGGAGGGGTATATTATGAATTTCGATTTTAGTCCGAAGGTTCAGGAGTTACAAGCAAAGTTAACTGATTTTATGAACGAAGTTGTGTACCCGAATGAAAAGGCTTACAAAGAGCAACTTGATCAACAAGAAACACGTTGGAGTGCCATTCCGCCAGTGATGGAGGAAATGAAGAAAAAAGCTAAAGAAGCTGGCCTATGGAATTTATTTTTACCAGAAAGTGAACATGGTGCTGGTCTTACAAATTTAGAATATGCTCCATTGTGCGAAATTATGGGACGTTCTTTTATTGCACCTGAAGTTTTTAACTGTGCCGCTCCTGATACAGGGAATATGGAAGTCCTTGTTCGTTACGGAAAAGAAGAACATAAGGAGAAATGGTTAAATCCACTTCTAGAAGGTGAAATACGTTCTGCGTTTTGTATGACAGAACCAGACGTTGCCTCTTCAGATGCGACAAATATACAAGCAGAAATTCGCAGAGATGGAGATGAATATGTAATTAACGGAAGAAAATGGTGGTCGTCTGGTGCAGGTGATCCTCGTTGTAAAATTTTGATCGTAATGGGGAAAACAGATCCTAATGCACCGAGGCATGAACAACAGTCAATGATCCTAGTACCAATGGATACACCAGGAGTCAATGTCCTACGTATGCTTCCTGTATTCGGCTATGATGATGCGCCTCATGGACATGCGGAAATTGAGTTTAAAGATGTTCGTGTACCTGCTTCTAACATTCTTTGGGGAGAAGGAAAAGGATTTGCGATTGCTCAAGGTCGATTAGGTCCTGGAAGAATTCACCATTGCATGCGAACAATTGGAGCTGCTGAACGAGCATTTGAATTGATGTGTAAGCGTGCCAAGGAGCGTGTCGCTTTTGGAAAATCGATAGCTGAGCAAGGAGTAGCAAGAGAAGCTATCGCAAATTCAAGAATTGAAATTGAACAAGCCCGTCTTCTTACACTAAAGGCAGCTTATATGATGGACACGGTTGGTAATAAGGTAGCGAAAAAAGAGATTGCGATGATTAAAGTTGTTGCACCTCAAATGGCTCTAAACGTAATTGATCGAGCAATTCAAATACATGGAGGCGCTGGTGTAAGTGAAGACTTCCCACTTGCCTATCAATATGCAGGAATTCGTACACTTCGATTAGCTGATGGTCCAGATGAAGTTCATAGAGAATCCATTGCCAAACTAGAATTAAAAAATTTTTAATTGGAGGTTCTGTAAAATGAGTAAGAGTTGGTTACCTTTATACCATGAAAATATTAGTGAACAATCTAACATTGAAGATAAATCTCTAACTAACTTATTTGAGGAAACGGTGAAAAAGTATCCTCAAAATACAGCATTAACCTTCTATCATCTAACTTGGACATATGAAAAAACATATGCAATTGTTGAAAAGCTAGCCTCAGCTCTAGCAGCTAGCGGTATGAAAAAAGGTGATCGCCTTGCTATTATGTTACCGAATTGCCCGCAATACGTATTCTCGCTTTTTGCAACGTTTAGAGTAGGCGGTATTGTTGTTCAAGTAAATCCTATGTATGTTGAACGAGAGTTGGAGTATATATTACAAGATTCTGATGCAGAGTATATGGTCATTTTGGCTGATTTGTATCCACGCCTTAACAATGTCCGTAAAAAGACTTCATTAAAGAAAGCGATCGTTGTCGGTTTACAACCAGGAGTTGAAGTGGACCTTCAAGGAGATGACATTCTTTTTGATGATTATGTAGCTCAAAGCCACCCAACAGTGCCATCGGTTACCATCGATCCAGCTGAAGATATTGCAGTACTTCAATATACAGGTGGAACGACAGGGGTATCTAAAGGGGTTATGCTAACTCACCTTAATTTCATCTCAAATATCGAACAAACTTACGATTTCATGTACAAAGTACTCGATGAGTTTCCAAACAATGCAAAAGTAGTGAATGTTCTACCGATGTTCCATATTTTCAGTTTAACGTGTGTCAATTTCTTATGTGTTCGTCACGGTGGAAATCAAATCTTACTGCCTCGTTTTGAAATGCAAGAGGTACTTGAAACGATTAAGAAAGAGCAGCCTTTCCAATTTGCTGGTGTTCCAACGATGTATGTAGGATTTAATGCGGTCGGACAATACGATGTATTTGGTCTTGATCAAATTAAAAGCTATGTAAGTGGCGGGTCTTCTCTTCCAGTAGAAGCGCTTGAGCAGTTTGAAAAAGGAACAAATACGCAGATTTGTGAAGGGTTTGGTCTTTCTGAAGCTTCACCAGTAACTCATTTTAACCCATCTTTTAGAGAACGTAAGGCAGGAAGTATTGGTATTCCATTACCAAGTACAGATGCTAAAGTGGTTCGTGTAACGGAAAATGGCTTTGAAGAAGCTCCTGTCGGCGAAGTAGGAGAATTAATTATTAAAGGTCCACAAGTGATGAAAGGGTATTGGAAAAAGCCTGAAGCTACTGCTGAAACAATTAAAGACGGTTGGTTATATACTGGTGACTTGGCACGAATGGATGAGGATGGCTATTTCTACATCGTTGATCGTAAGAAAGATATGATCATTGCTAGTGGATATAATATTTATCCTCGTGAAATTGAAGAAGTGCTGTATCAACATCCAGATGTTCAAGAGGTTATTGTACTTGGTATTCCTGATCCATACCGCGGTGAAACCGTTAAGGCATATGTAACACTAAAGGGAGGATCACCGCTAACAGAGGAAGAGCTAATTAAATTCTCTCAATCTTATTTAGCAGCTTATAAGGTACCAAAATTTATTGAATTCCGAGATGAATTACCAAAATCTGCGGTAGGAAAACTATTAAAACGCAAACTAAGAGACGAAGAGTTAGAAAAAATTAAAGCACCAAAGTAATAGATGAACAGAACAATAGAGAAAGAGGCGATAAAAAGATGAACGTTCTAGATTTATTTAAATTAGATGGAAAAACAGCCATCGTTACAGGTGGTGGTCGAGGACTTGGAGCACAAATGGCTGAAGCTTTTGCAGAGGCTGGAGCCAATGTTGTCGTTTGTTCTAGAAAGCTCGAAGCTTGTGAAGAAGTAAGTAAAGAATTACGCGAAAAAGGTGTTCGATCGATCGCATTCCAATGTGATGTCACGAATCCAACAGAAGTCCAAGATGTAGTGGATGGGACTCTTGAGGAATTTGGTTCGATTGATATCCTCGTTAACAATAGTGGAGCTACTTGGGGGGCACCAGCAGTTGAAATGCCGTTAGAAGCATGGAACAAAGTAATGAATGTTAATGTGACAGGTACTTTCCTAATGTCCCAAGCAGTTGGTCGCGAAATGATTAAACAACAATCTGGAAAAATCATTAATATCGCATCTGTAGCCGGACTTGGCGGTGCTGATCCTCGTGTGATGGATACGATCGGGTACAACGCTAGTAAAGGTGCTGTAATAACATTTACAAAAGACTTAGCAACAAAATGGGGTCAATATAACATTAACGTAAATGCGATCGCACCAGGATTTTTCCCTACAAAAATGTCTCAAGGTTTATTAGATCAAGGATCAAAATTAATTTTAGAAGGTACACCGTTAAATCGCTTTGGTAGCGATTATGACCTTAAAGGGGCAGCTTTATTTTTAGCATCAAATGCCTCGAACTTCGTAACTGGCGATATTCTTATTGTTGATGGTGGAAGCCACGCAATGTAACAAAAAATCTGAAATTTAGGGGGAATATGATATGTCTAAAAGAGATGCTGTTATTGTATCAGCAGTTCGTACGGCAATTGCAAGACAAGGAGGTGCTTTTGCAACACTTCAAGCTCACGAATATGGAGCAGTCGTTATTAAGGAAGCATTGAAAAGAGCCAATGTGTCAGCAGAAATGGTCGAAGACGTTATCTTTGGAAACGTACTAAGCGGTGGGGGGAATATCGCTCGCCTAACTGCATTACAAACCGGATTATCTCAAGAAATTCCTGGGGTAACAGTTGATAGACAGTGTGGTTCAGGAATGAATGCAATTAACCTAGCAGCGCAAGCAATCAAAGCAGGTGACGGTGATATCTTTGTCGCTGGTGGTACAGAGAGTATGAGTCGAGCACCGTATTTAATGGATCGTCCAACAAAACCATACAGCATGATGCCTCCAAAGTTTAGATCAGCTCAGTTATCTCCGAAAGAAATTGGTGACCCGCCAATGGGAATTACAGCTGAGAACTTAGCTAATAAGTACTCAATTTCTCGTGAAGAGCAAGATGAATACGCTTTAATGAGTCAGCAACGAATGGCAGCTGCGATGGAAGCGGGGTATTACAACGAACAAATCGTTCCTGTCGATATTCCAGTTCGAAAAGGCGAGCCGATTCGTGTTGCTGTCGATGAGCACCCGCGTCCGTCTACAACACTTGAAGGATTACAAAAGCTTCCACCAGCCTTCATGAAAGATGGGACAGTTACAGCAGGAAGCAGTTCCGGATTAAATGATGCTGCTAGTGCTCTCGTAATCATGTCTCGTGAAAAAGCAGAGGAGTTAGGTTTAAAACCGTTAGCGGTTATAAGAGAGTATACCGTTAGTGGTGTCGATCCAAATATTATGGGGATTGGACCCGTACCTGCAACTCGTAAACTATTAAATAAAGCTGGTTTAACAATGGAAGATATCGATTTAGTGGAATTAAATGAAGCATTTGCAGCTCAAGTGATCGCTTGTAACCGCGAGCTGGAAATTGACTTAGCAAAGTTAAATGTCAACGGTGGAGCCATCGCTCATGGTCACCCGCTTGGGGCAACAGGCGCTATTCTGACAACAAAAGCTGTATATGAGCTAGAGCGCCGCAATGCAAGAAGAGCAATAATTACGGCTTGTATTGGCGGGGGCCAAGGAATTGCTACATTAATCGAACGAGAAGTGTAATTAATGGACAAAGGATAGAGGTGCACAATGAGAGTAAAAGATAAAGTAGCAGTTGTGACAGGTGGAAGTAGTGGCATTGGTCGTGCCACTGCTCTTCGCTTAGCAGAAGAGGGAGCTAAGGTCGTTGTGTCTGATGTGAATGAAGAAGCAGGGAAAGCAACTGTTTCTGATATCCTTCAAAAAGGCGGCGAAGCTGAATTCCTGAAAGCTGACGTTTCAAATGAAGAAGATGTAAAAGCATTAATGTCATCTACTTTTGAACGATATGGATCCATTGATGTTGTCTTTAATAACGCAGGGGTTGGAAATCAGCAAAAAAAAATTACCGAAATCGAAACTGATGAGTGGGATCAAGTCGTAAATATAAACTTAAAGGGTGTTTACCTCGGTATGAAACATGCCATTCCATATATGGAAAAAGGCAATGGTGGATCAATCATTAATACATCAAGTGTACTTGGTATTAAAGGAATGAGATACCAAGGTCCATACAATGCTGCTAAGGGTGGAGTTATTACACTAACGAAAAATGCAGCGTTAGAGTTCGGTACAAAGAATATTCGTGTAAATGCAATAGGTCCAGGGGTGATAGATACACCTATCATCAATGACTGGAAAGAAGATGAGTGGAAGTGGAACATTATTTCTAAAGCAAATGCTTTAAGACGCTTAGGCAAGCCTGAGGAAGTGGCCAACGCCGTATTATTTTTAGCATCTGATGAGTCATCGTTTGTAACAGGGTCAACGATAATGGTCGATGGTGGCGGTTTAACTTATTAAATAAGGTTGTAGGAGGAGTTTTGTGATGGAGAAAGTATGGCTCAATCAATATCCAGAAGATATTAAGACAACAGTAGACATCCCTGTAAAAACGATACCGGATATTTTAACAGAAACGACTGAAAAATATCCGCAACATATTGCTTTAACTTTTTATGGAAATGAAATGACATATGAGAAGTTAGCTCAATTATCACAAGCATTTGCTTCCGCATTGCAAGGATCTGGTGTACAAAAAGGTGACAGAGTAGCTATTATGCTGCCAAACTGTCCTCAATTTGTAATCTCCTATTACGGGATATTGACAGCTGGGGCTATTGTGACGCAAGTTAACCCAATGCTTGTCGAACGAGAATTAGCTCATATCTTGATCGATTCTGGAGCAGAAACAATCGTAGTTTTTGATGCGTTGTACCCTCGTTTAAAAGCAGTTCAAGAGCAAACGAAGGTCAAGAATGTGATTGTTGTCAGCTTTGGTGAGCCAGCTTCTTTAGAGGAAGATCTCAGCTTTGAACAATTTCTTAACACAGCAAAAAGCTTCACTCCTCCTAAGTTTGACCCTGAACAGGATGTTGCGGTACTACAATATACAGGTGGAACAACTGGTCGCTCTAAAGGGGCGATGTTGACTCACCGAAATTTAATGGCCAACCTAGAGCAAGTCTATGAATTTTTTAAGAATGACTTTGAAGTAGGGAAAGAACGGACGTTGACCGTTATTCCATTGTTTCATGTCTTTGGAATGACGTCTTGTATGAATCTAGCTATTTATACAGCGGCAACAAATATTTTACTTCCACGCTTTGATTTACAAGAAGTCCTTGAGACAATCAAAAAAGAAAAACCTACTACATTTCCTGGGGTACCGACGATGTACGTAGCTATTACGAACCACCCTAACGCACAAGACTATAGAATTGATAGTATTCGTATATGTAACAGTGGCAGTGCACCGATGCCTGTTGAATTAATGAGAGACTTTGAGTCAAAAACAGGAGCAAAAATTCTAGAAGGTTATGGGTTGTCAGAAACTGCTCCGACTACGCATGTTAACCCAATGTTTTCTAAAACAAAGCCAGGAAGCGTAGGTATCGGTATACCATCAACTGATTATAAAATTGTCGATGTTGCATCCGGGACTGAAGAAGTTCCTACTGGTGAAATCGGTGAAGTGATCATCCGTGGACCTCAAGTAATGAAAGGGTATTGGAATATGCCTGAAGAAACACAGCATACATTACGTAATGGTTGGTTGTATACAGGCGATATCGGAAAGGTAGATGAAGAAGGGTACCTCTATATTGTCGATCGTAAAAAAGATATGATCATTGCTAGTGGCTTTAACATTTATCCAAGAGATATTGAAGAAGTATTATATGAACATGAAGCGGTACAAGAAGCCGTCGTTATTGGTGTACCAGATCCATATCGCGGGGAAACCGTAAAGGCTGTCATTGTATTAAAACAAGGAAGGACAGCAGATGAACAAGATATGATGAAGTATTGTCAAAAAAACCTTGCCGCATATAAAGTTCCAAAAATTATAGAATTCCGTAATGAACTACCTAAAACAAGTGTAGGGAAAATATTAAGACGGACACTTCGCGAAGAACATCAAGAAGATAAGAAAATGTCATAAAAATACCGGATCATGTATGAAGGGAAGTGACACATAGTATGCTATAATGGGAAATTGAATAAAAAGAGATGGTGAGGTTAAGGCCAATGAAAGATAAAATTTTTGAAAAAAGTATAGACCTATTCGGTGAAAATGGATTTTCAGAAACATCCATCCAGCATATTGTGGATGCACTTGGTGTGACAAAGGGTACATTTTATTACTACTTTACTAGCAAAGAACAAATCTTGATGGAAATTCATTTACGCTTTATTAATGATATATTGGCGAAACAAGACGCTATTATTCAAGATCCTAAACTGAATTATCAAGAAAAAATCTATGAGATCATCTATATGTTATTGAAAAATATCGAAGGCCAAGGAAAAAGTGCAAAAATCTTCTTCCGCGAAATGCAAAACTTGTCAGATGAACACCTTACACAAATCTTCGATAAGCGTGATCAATTTCGAATTAAGTTTCAAGAACTAATCGAATTAGGAATAGAAAAAGGTGAATTCCGAAAAGGTCTAGACTCTCATATTGTTGCACTAGGGATTTTAGGAATGGTGAACTGGAGCTATCATTGGTTTGATCCAAGTGGTCCTTCATCCGATATCGCAGTTGCGAAAATATACATCGATCTCGTTCTTAATGGAATAAAAGCTGAATAGAAGTGATAACTCCCTTTTAGGGAGCTATTATAAAACCAACATACTAAACGGTTAGTATAAAAGGAGGAAATACAAGATGAATGTGAATGATATTAAAAATATTACGGTTATTGGTGCAGGTTCAATGGGACACCAAATTGCAATGCTTTGTGCGCTAGGTGGTTATCAAACTACATTACAAGATATTCAGGAAGGTGCTCTCCAAAAAGCTAAAGAAAGTCTTCAGTACCAAATGGCTAAATGGGTGAGCAAAGGTAAGATTAGCCAAGAAGTGTTAGACCAGGCATTTAATAGATTAAACGTTACTACTAGCTTAGAAGAAGCTTCTGTTAATGCAGACTTTGTTATCGAAGCAGTCGTCGAGAAACTTGATGTAAAAAGAGAACTGTTTGAAAAACTAGATCGCTTTACACCTCCACATGCTATTTTAGCGACAAACAGTTCCACAATTATTAACTCTAAGATTGCAGACGTAACTTCAAGACCGGAAAAAGTATGTAATATGCATTTCTTCTTCCCGCCTCTAGTTATGGACTGTGTAGAAGTGGTTATGAGTGATCAAACATCGGAGGAAACAGCACAAATTACAATGGATGTATGTAAGCAAATTAATCGTACAGCTGTTTTACTTAAAAAAGAGATTTGGGGCTTTGTTGCCAATCGCCTATTATTTGCTCTTCATGCGGAAGCAATTAAGCTTTATGAAGAAGGAATTTGTGACTTCAAAGATATTGATATCATTACGAAAAAATCATTAAATCATCCTTTAGGACCATTCGAGTTAATGGATTTATCAGGGATTGATGTAGGGTACTTTGCCCAACAGCAGCATTATAAGGAAACTGGAGATCCAAAAGATAAGCCTGCAAAATGTATAGAAGAAAAAGTAAAAGCTGGTGAGCTAGGAAGAAAAACAGGTAAGGGCTGGTATGATTATGAAAAAGCAGGGGTGAAGAAATAATGGGACAATTAGTATCATTAAAAAAAGAGGCTGGTATTGGAATTGTAACAATTGATAACCCGCCACTAAACGTACTTAGTCAACAAGTGGTTTCAGAATTAAATGAAGTTTTTACAGCCATTGAGAACGATGATGAAGTAGTTACTGTTATTTTAACAGGTGCAGGGAACAAAGCGTTTATGGCGGGAGCAGATATTAAAGAGTTCCCTCAATCCATTGGTCAACCAAACATGAAAGAAAATGTGATGAAAACACATGAAGTACTTAATCATATCGATTTCTTACCAAAGCCGACGATCGCTGTATTAAATGGTCTCACATTTGGCGGTGGGGCTGAGTTAGCGTTAACTTGCGATTTAAGAATTGCTGAAGAGCACAGCCAATTAGGTTTGCCTGAAATTAAACTCGGTATCTTTCCAGGAGGCGGTGGTACACAACGTTTACCACGCTTAGTAGGAGAAGCAAAAGCTAAAGAATTAATGTTCATCGGTGATCCAATTACAGCCGAAGAAGCTGAGAAGATCGGTTTAGTTAATAAAGTAGTACCTAGTGGAAGTGGAATGGAAGCTGCTATGGCTGTAGCTAAGAAAATTAGCGGGTATTCTCTCCAAGCGCTATCAAGAATTAAAAAAGCAGTTGATGAGGGAACCAATATGGAATTTAATGCAGCGATTGAAAGAGAAGCAGAGCTTTTTGCAGAAGTCTTCCAAACAGAAGATGTCCGTGAAGGGGTTCAAGCCTTTATCGAAAAAAGACGTCCAGTTTTCACTCATAAGTAAAGTTTAATTGAATTAAAAAGAGGTGAAAGTTTTTTTCACCTCTTAAATAATCTCAAAGGCTTAATAAGTATTAAATAGTATAAGAAAGAAAGGGGCTCGTTCATGAAACATGAAATTCAAGTGAAGGTGCGGGCTTGTGAAACAGACGCCTTAGGCCATGTTAGTAACATAAGCTATTTTATTTACTTAGAAGAAGCACGAGTGGAATTCTTTAAATTATTTACATCAGATATGGATATGAAAAGCTGGAATTTTATCTTAGCGCATACAGGCTGTGATTTTGTCAATCAAGCATACTTTGATGAAGTATTGACAGTAGCTACTTCTGTGGAACATGTGGGCAATTCTAGTTTTGAAGTGTCACATCACATCTATAATCGTGATCAACAATTAATTGCAAAAGGGAAAGCAATCGTAGTTTACTTTGATTTTGAAGAGCAAAAAAGTAAGCCGATTCCAGAACCAATTAAAGAAAAGTTAAATCAATTTTCGATAAGTACTCCATCTTAAATAACATTGCCTATTATAAATACTGAATTTTCTTAAAAAGGAGGACTTTGGATGAGTTATAAGGATACAATTCCAGTTCGTCAAGGCGAGGAACTAAATCATAAGCAATTAGAGACATACTTAAGAGGTTATGTTGAAGAACTTGAAGCACACTCTCTTGAAATTGAACAATTTCCTTCAGGGCATTCCAATTTAACCTATGCCTTAAAGGCTGGCCCATGGGAGGCAGTGCTTCGCCGTCCGCCGCTTGGTCCAGTAGCACCGAAAGCTCACGATATGAAACGTGAGTATCACATTTTAAAAGAACTTCACCCTCTTTTTCCAGTAGCACCTAAACCGATCGTGTTCTGTGAAGAGGAAGATGTAATAGGCCGGCCGTTTTTTATTATGGAGCGCCGTCGAGGTATCGTCATTGATACGGAATTCCCGTCTAATATTGAAGTGACTCCTGAGATTTGCAGAAGCATTTCAGAAACGATGATTAATACTTTAGTAGACTTGCACAGCGTAGACTATCGCTCTACTAGACTAGTAGAAATGAGTCGTCCCGAAGGCTTCTTAGAACGGCAAGTACATGGCTGGATTGGCAGGTATCATAAAGCAAAAACCGATGAAGTAAAAGGAGTAGAAGAGCTAACGAATTGGTTAGCAAATAACATTCCGACATCACCAGATCCATCCGTTATTCATTATGATTTTAAACTAAATAATTCAATGTTTGCTCATGATGATATAACCAAAATTGTTGGTCTGTTTGACTGGGAGATGACAACAGTTGGAGACCCATTAGCTGATTTGGGCGTTGCTTTAGGATATTGGATTGAAGACAGTGATCCAGACTTATTAAAGATAGGTTTTGGTAAACCACCAGTAACGATCCTTCCTGGATTTATGACAAGAAGTGAAATGGTTGAAGCTTATGCGAAAAGAAGTGGACGCGATGTTTCGGATGTCCATTATTACCTTACTTTCGCTTATTTCAAACTAGCTGTTATTGCCCAGCAAATCTATTATCGATATAAAAAAGGTCAAACGAATGACGCACGTTTCTCAAAGTTTAACTATACTGTTGCCAGTTTAATTCATCATGGACTAACTGTATCGAAAGAGCCGTTCTAGTCAGAATGAGGTGATGTGCATGAGTAAAATTCATGTCGTTTTAAAAAAAGAAGAAGTAAGCAAGGAAAAGGTAGAAGGTAAAATTGCGATTGTATTTGATGTTCTACTAGCTACATCAACCATTACAGCATCGATACACTATGGAGCAAACTGTGTCATACCTGTAATTGATCAAGAAGAGGCAAAGAAAGTGGCCAAAGAAAGAGGTAACGATGATGACGTTTTAGTCGGAGAATATGAAGGAAGAGCAATTGACGGCTTTCTTGTTCCTAATCCGGTCATGATTCGAGATCAAGTGAAAGGGAAAAACGTTATTCTTTCGACGACAAATGGCACAGTAGCTATTCATAAAGCTTCTGGAGCTGACCACGTATATATCTCATCGTTACTCAATTGCAAATCGATTGCTGAAGTGGTCAATGAGCGTCATCAGGATGAAACGATCGTTATTATTTGCTCAGGTTCTTCTAATGAATTTTGCTTAGAAGATTTCTATGGAGCAGGGTGTATCATTGAACATTTACTAGCTGAGGAGGAGTCCAACTGGGAACTTACTGACTCGGCTAAAGCAGCAAAACTATTTTTCTCAGCTTACAAAGAACAAGGAAAGAACGTCTTAAAAGATTCATATGTAGGACAAATGCTCATACATTTTGATTGTGAGGAAGAAATAGACTTTGTTGCGAGCCAAGATATTTTACCGATAGTAGCCGTGTATGATCAAAAAAATAAGAGAGTAGTCAAGGAGGAATAACCAATGGGAGAGACACAAATGAAAGCAATAGGTGGAAGCTTCCTTATCTCATCATTAGAAGCAGATGACTTATTTACACCAGAAGACTTTACTGATGAACAGAAAATGATTGGTCAAACAGCGAGACAGTTCATTGATAAAGAAGTAGAACCTCATAATGAAGCAATTGAAAATCAAGATATTGAAAAAATTGTTTCTCTTCTTCAACAAGCAGGTGATTTGGGTCTTCTGGCGCATAGTATTCCTGAAGCTTATGGTGGATTAGGACTTGATAAAGTCAGTAAAGGTCTTGTCGGTGAAATCGTCGGCAAATCAGGAGGTTATGGAGTCGCTCATTCCAATCATACGTGTATTGCTACTTTGCCAATTACGTACTTCGGGACGAAGGAGCAAAAAGAGAAATACTTACCTAAAATGGCTTCAGGTGAATATTTAGGGGCGTACTGTTTAACAGAGCCTTCTTCAGGATCAGACGCTTTAGCTGCTAAAACAACTGCAACATTAAATGAAGAGGGAACTCATTATGTTCTAAACGGTACGAAGCTCTATATTACAAATGCAGTATTCTCTCAAACGTTTATCGTTTATGCGAAAGTCGATGGAGATAAATTTACTGCTTTTATTGTAGAAAAAGATTATCCTGGACTATCTTTAGGACCAGAAGAAAAGAAAATGGGAATTAAAGGATCATCTACTCGTTCTGTTATTTTTGAAGATTGTCTTGTACCAGTTGAAAACGTACTTGGAGAAATTGGCAAAGGACATGTCATTGCATTAAATGTATTAAATTTAGGCCGTTTTAACTTAGGTTCAGCTTGTATGGGTGGGGCAAAATCAGCCTTGGCATTAGGGATTACTCATACAAATGAGAGAAAGCAATTTGGGAAAAGAATTGCAGAATTTGGAGCAACTAAAGAAAAGGTAGCTAAAATGGCTGCTCGTATCTATGCAGCTGAGACATTGCAGTATCGAACAGCTGACTTATTAGAAAGTGCATTAGGCGGCGTTTACGATACAGAAGATAAACGACTTGTTTCCGAGCGGTTAATGGAGTTTGCCTTAGAATGTGCCATTTGTAAAGTGTATGGGTCTGAAACATTAGATTATGTTGCTGATGAGTCACTACAACTTCATGGTGGAGCAGGCTTCATTAAAGAATATCGAATTGAACAGGCGTATCGTGACTCTCGGATTAACCGAATTTTTGAGGGAACGAATGAAATTAACCGTTTACTTGTCCCAGGAATTTTCTTTAAGAAAGCAGCAAAAGGTGAATTGCCAGCTTTAGAAGCTGTTAATGATGCAATAGAAAGACTAAAGACAGGTGCTGCGACGATTAAAAGTGGTGAGCTCTTAGCCGAACGTCAAGCGGTCCATTCTATTCGCGATACGTATTTAGCCTTAGCTGGGCTTGCTTATCAGAAGTTTGGGGCTAAGTTAGATGATCAACAAGAGTTAGTAATGAAGTTAGCTGATATTGGAATTGAATTATTTGCTGCAGAGTCGGCAGTGTTACGATCGCAGAAAGCGATAGAGAAAAATGGTGCTGACAAAGAGAGATTGAAAGAACAACTAGCAAAATTAGTCACAGAAGAGGCGTTATTAAAAGTTCAAACGTTAGCAAGAGAATTTATCGGTGGCTTAGAAGCTTCAACCGAAAGCGACGGTCTTCTTTCATTAATTACGAACCAACTATGTTCTTACCGCATGGAAAATCGAGTAGCTAGATTCCGAGAAATTGCGTCGTATGTCAATGAAAGCGGTCAGTATACCTGTTAAGTATTTGGAGGAGATAAGATGTCACGATTTGATGGGCAAGTTTGCGTTGTTACAGGTGCAGGCAGTGGGATAGGAAAAGAAACGGCTGTTCGTTTTGCAAAAGAAGGAGCCAAGGTGGTTCTTGTTGGACGAACAGAATCGAAATTAAACGATGTAGTAAAAGAAATTACAGCATCGTTTGGAGAAGGATCTGCTATTCCTTTTCCAACTGATGTGACAAAAGAAGAAGATGTTTTTAAACTAGCACAATTTGTTCAAGATACGTTTGGTCGTCTTGACGTTGTAGTTAATAATGCAGGTGGTTCAGGATCTTCTTCCATTTTAGAAATGGATGTAGAAGAATGGGAGCGGACACAAGATACGAATTTAAAGAGTGTTTTTCTCGTATCAAAGCAACTAGGTAAGGTTATGATCGACTCTAACGTACAACAAGGGTCGATTGTAAATGTAGCTTCATTATCAGGCTATAAAGCAGGGGCTAAAATTCCTCATTATAGTGCAGCAAAAGCAGGAGTGATTAATTTTACGAGAGCGCTTGCAAATGAATTAGCCCCACATCATATTCGAGTCAATTCAGTTTCACCTGGTTTTATAGAAACCCCCTTAACTGAAAAAGGCTTAGAGAATGAGCAATTTACAGCTGCCATAAAGCGAAATACAGCATTGAAGAGAGTTGGGAATGCTGAGGAAATTGCAAATGTAATTACGTTTGTCGCTTCAAGTGAAGCAAGTTATATGACGGGTTCTGATGTATTAGTTGACGGTGGCTGGCTTATTAAATAAAAGGAGGAAAACAAATGGAAAACCAACATTTATTAACTCATATTGAAGCAGGTGTAATGAGACTTACTTTAAATCGACCTGAAGCGCTGAATGCGTTTAGTCCAGAGATGATTACAGGATTAATGAATTCTATTAAAGAAGCGAAGGAAAACCAAGATGTGAAAGTTATCGTTATTAACGGGGCAGGACGTGCATTTAGTTCTGGTGGTGATGTGAAAACGATGGGAAAGGCTTCTGGTGCTCAAGTTTATGAACACATTGGAAAGCTGAATGAACTGATCCTGGAAATTAAATCGTTAGAAAAACCTGTCGTGGCCGCAGTCCATGGTTTTGCCGCTGGAGCTGGATTTAATTTAGCGTTAGCTTGTGATTTATTATTAGCCGCTGATGATAGTAAATTCGTACTTAGCTTTGCACAAGTAGGGCTCATTTCAGACGGTGGAGGTTTATTCTTCCTGCCAAAAGTTCTTGGACCTTATCGAGCAAAGGAATTACTATTTAGTGCAAAACCATTAGAAGCAGCAAAAGCAAAAGAATGGGGTCTAGTAAATGAAATTGTCCCAGTAGAAGAATTAGAGAGTACAGTCGGAGTATTTGCAAAACAATTAGCCAACGGACCGACAAGAGCTATTGGATTAATGAAGAAGATTGTTGATGAATCAGTAAATATGACATTAGAAGATGTATTAAAACGTGAGCAAATCACCCAAACATTAATGGTTACAACCGAAGATCATTTAGAGGGCGTTCAAGCATTTGTAGAAAAAAGAAAAGCAAAATTTACAGGAAAATAACTAGAAAAAGTAGGAGCGTGTAAATAATGAGAGCAATTCAATTTAGCAAATATGGTGGTCCAGAAGTATTAGAAATGGTAGATCTAGAAAAACCAAAACCTGTAGGAAAAGAAGTATTAATCGAAATTAAAGCGATTGGTGTCAATTATGCAGATACAGCTAGAAGAGAAGGGCAGTATGTTGTTCCAACTCCTTTACCTTATGTTCCAGGTGCTGAAGTAGCTGGAGTGATTACTGAGGTTGGAGATGAAGTTAAGAATGTAAAAGTAGGAATGTCAGTCGTAACTCTATTAGGGACAAAAAAATCAACAGGATACGCTGAATATACGATTGCTGATGAGCGTGGGTTAATTCCAATTCCTGATGGTGTTGATTTTAATCTAGCGGTTGCATTACCACTTCAAGGCCTAAGTGCCTACCACATCATTAAATCGATGGGACGCCTAGAAGAAGGAGAAACCGTATTAGTCCATGCTGCTGCTGGAGGAGTAGGGACGATTGCCGTACAGTTAGCTAAACTAATGGGAGCTGGAAAGGTAATTGCTACTGCGAGTAATGATGAGAAACTAGCTCTAGCCAAAGACCTTGGTGCCGATGTGTTAATTAATTACACAGAAGAAGGCTGGGAACAGAAAGTTCTTGAACATACAGACGGTAATGGTGTCGATGTAGCACTTGAAATGGCCGGTGGAGACATTTTCTACAAGACTCTTGCGTGCCTGGCACCGTTTGGTAGAATAGTTGTTTACGGAGTGGCTAGTGGTCAGCAAAGTAAACTCTACCCTTCTTCTTTAATGGCAAAAAATCAGTCGGTTATTGGCTTTTTCTTGCCACAAATGATGCGAAAACCAGAACTGTATAAGCAAAGTCTAGTCGAATTGTTACAATACGTTCAAAGTGGTCAATTGAAACTGCAAATTGGTGGCACATATCCTTTAGATCAAGCAGCAAAAGTACATGAGCTAATGCAGGGTAGACAAACGAGCGGGAAACTTATATTAGTACCGTAGGAATTGGAAGAAAAATGCAGTAAAGTCCTGTTTTAAATTGTAGTAAATTGTCATAAAAAATACAGTGAATCTGTCGTATGAGAAGGGATTAGAACAAGTTTTGTCGTCTAATCTCTTCTTTTTAAAATACTAGTTTACAAATTTTCAAAAGATTTAGTATAATTAACTCAATAATACTAACCGGTAAGTATTATTAGTTTTCTTATATACTAACCGGTTGGTATATAGAAAATATATTAAAAGGGGGTAGACCAAGTTGGAATTATTTTTTCAACAACTATTAAATGGACTCACAACTGGAAGCGTTTACAGTCTTGTGGCTCTAGGGTTAACACTAGTTTTTGGTATTCTACACGTTCCAAACTTTGCACATGGGGCCTTTTACATGGTAGGGGCTTATGTGACATTAACAGTAATGACGGCACTCGGGGTTCATTATTGGGTGGCAATTGCAATATCCGCTCTAGTAATTGCATTATTATCGATCTTAACTGAGCGTTTGGTCTTTAGTAAGCTGGGGACTGCTGACCCATTATCATTAATGATCGCAGCCATTGGTATACTTTTCTTCCTTGAGTCATTTGCTCAATATTTATGGGGGACAGAATATCAAAGAATGTTTACTCCTTATGGTGATACTATCAGTTTATTTGGTCTAACAGTTACATTCCAAAGGGTACTTATTATTATTGCAGCAGTAGTGCTGATGATCTTATTACATCTATTCTTAACTCGTACTATGACTGGGGCTGCCATTGTAGCGATGTCACAAAATCGTGATGGTGCGTTCTTAGTAGGAATAAATGCGAATAAAGTCGCGATGCTCACGTTTGCTATTGCAGGTGCTTTCGCCGCAATTGCTGCATCGTTAGCAGCCCCAATAAATCTTGTATTTCCAAGTATGGGGAACTTAGTAATTATGAAGGCTTTTGTTATTATCATTATCGGGGGGATGGGTAGTATACCAGGAGCAATACTTGGTGGATACATACTAGGCATTGCTGAGAGCTTGGGGGCAACTTACATTTCTGCTGATTATAAAGACATTATCGCTTTTGTATTACTAGTTATCATTCTAACAATTAAGCCTACAGGTATTTTTGCAAAGGGGGTTCATTAATGAAGTCGTTCTTTAATGAAAGAAATACATTGCTCCTTTTGCTGCTAGTCGCAATTTTGTTTCCACTAGTTATTCAAAATAACTACTACATTCAAGTTATGATCTTAGTATTTATTTGGTCAATAGCTGTTTACGGTTTAAACACAATTACTGGTTTTATAGGCCAGCTATCTTTAGCACATGCCGGGTTCTTTGCAATAGGTGCCTATACATTAGGTCTTCTCACTGTTAAAGGAAACATGTATTTCTGGGTAGCATTTGTGTTCGCTATTATTATAGCTTCAGCTATTGGACTTTTAGTTGGTTTGGTTGCACTTCGAACGAAGTCACACTTCTTTGCGATCTATACAATGTCAGTTGGGTTCCTAATTTACTTAATTATTTATAAGGCAGAATTTACTGGCGGGGTTAGAGGTTTAATTGGTATCCCCAATCCGCCTGATTTAGGACCTATCACTTTTAATTCTATGCAGTCTCAATATTATTTAGTTCTATTCTTCTTAGTTTTAACCATTTTCTTTATGAGACGCATGGTAAGATCGTTAATTGGAAGAACGTTTGTAGCGATCCGAAATAGTGATGAGCTTGCTCAAACCTTAGGTATTTCAGTTATGAAAAACAAGTTAATTGCTTTTGTTATATCTGCAGCCTTTGCAGGATTAGCAGGTGCTCTATATGCGTCATATATTCGATTTATTGGTCCAGAAGTTTCTGACATTCATGTAGCTTTTGAAATTCTTCTGTACTTGCTAGTTGGCGGTATTGGAACGTTAACCGGACCGGTTCTAGGAACCTTCATCGTAGTCGTTTTAACCCAAATGCTTCAATTCTTAGAGCAGTATCGAATGCTTATTTTCGGACCAATTGTTGTTCTACTCATTCTTTTTTATCCGCGTGGGATTGTTGGTGGATATCTAATGTGGAAATTTAAGCGACAACAAAAAAATAGAACAAAAACTAAAACTGAATCAACTAAGCAAAAATCAGCATAGGAGGTGCAAGAACATTGCTATTAAAAATAGAGCAACTAACTAAATCATTTGGAGGACTCACAGCAGTAAACCAAGTTGATTTAGATATCGAAAAAGGAAAAATAACAGCTGTTATTGGGCCTAACGGTGCTGGTAAATCGACGTTCTTTAATTTAATTAGCGGCTTCCATTTACCGACATCAGGAAAAATCACATACAAAGGTGAAGATATTACAACGCTTCCGGCCGAAAAAGTGGCACGGCTAGGAATAGGAAGAACGTTCCAAACGACACACTTATTTGAACAATCAACCGTAATTGATAATGTTATTGTTGGTCATCGCTTACGAACGAAATCGGGTTTGTTTGACGCGATTTTCCGAACAAAAAGGGAGAAATTAGAAGAACAAAAGTGTCTTGATAAGGCGATGGAGTCCTTAGAGTTTGTAGGACTTACACACCTTGCCCATTATCCGATCGCATCTATTACTCAAGAAGAAAAAAAGCGAGTAGCTTTTGCGTTAGCTTTAGCAACCGATCCTGAGTTGATTTTGTTAGATGAACCAGCAGCAGGTGTTAATCCAGATGAAACGGACGGTCTAGCAGAGTTGATGAAAAAAATGGTCGATCGTGGGATTACAGTTTGTTTAATTGAACACAAGATGCCAATGATCATGTCTCTAGCAGACAAAGTGGTAGTTCTAAACCATGGTAAAAAGATTGCAGAAGGTACTCCAGAAGAAATTCGAAACAATCAATTAGTTATAGAAGCATATTTAGGGGGGAGTATTGATGCTAAAGCTCACCAACTTAACAGTTAATTACGGAAAATTTGAAGCGTTAAGAGATATTACATTAAATGTAGAACAAGGTGAATTGGTAGTCTTGCTTGGAGCAAATGGGGCAGG
This sequence comes from Alkalihalobacterium sp. APHAB7, assembly GCF_048323755.1. Classification (NCBI taxonomy): domain Bacteria; kingdom Bacillati; phylum Bacillota; class Bacilli; order Caryophanales; family Bacillaceae; genus Alkalihalobacterium; species Alkalihalobacterium sp. APHAB7. The sequence continues at coordinate 81,619 of NZ_JBLWFS010000002.1, read as the reverse complement.
GAAAAGTACACTATTTAAAGCGATTAGCGGACTTGTAAAGCCAGTAAAAGGTGAATATCTCTTTAACGGCAATAATGTCATTGGGGTATCTCCTGACAAAATGGTGGCCAGCGGTGTCGTTCAATGTGCTGAAGGCAGAATGTTGTTCCCACAAATGTCAGTCTTTGAAAACTTGAAAATGGGCGGGTTCGTCCATCGAAAAGACAAAGATGGGATGAAAAAATCACTAGAAGAAGTGTATGACTTATTTCCAATTTTAAGAGATAAGAAAGATGATCCCGCAGGTTCATTAAGTGGGGGGCAACAACAAATGGTTGCCATTGGGAGAGCGTTGATGGCCAAACCGAAATTGTTAATGCTAGATGAACCATCACTTGGACTTGCACCACTTATTGTCGAGCAAATGTTCGGAATTATTAAACAAATTAATGAAAACGGTGTCACTGTTTTACTCGCAGAACAAAATGCAAGTGCAGCATTGTCGATTTCCACACGTGGGTATGTCATTGAAAGTGGAAAGATCGTTATGAGTGGCTCAAAAGAAGAATTATTTAATAATGATGAAATTAGAAAAGCGTATATTGGAGCTTAACTGATTACAGTGCCAAGTAAACAACGAAAATTTTAGGAGGTGATGTGAAGCAATTGAGGGGAGTTATGTTTAATTATTTTGTTTGGATTTAAAAGACTTCAATAATTTAAGGGGGATTTATGAGATGAAAAAAGGAAAACAATGGATTTTAGCTTGCTTATTATTTGGATTAATGTTGTTAGTTGCAGCGTGCGGTAATTCAAACTCAACATCGGAACCTGCTAGCAATAGCAATGATGAAGGAGAAGTACCTGAAGTAGAAGTCAGTGATGAAGAACAAATCATTTCTATCGGGTACACTGGACCATTAAGTGGACCAGCAGCATTCTATGGTGAGAACACAGTTAGTGGATTACGCATGGCAGCTGAAGAGATAAATGAAACTGGTTTTGAAATAAACGGACAAACATATAAAATTAATTTAGTTACTTTAGATGATATGTATGCACCAAATGAATCCGGTACAAATGCACGTCGTATTGTTCAAGAACATAATGCACCAGTTATTTTCGTTCCACACAGTGGCGGGGTATTCGCTACACAAGTATTTAATGAGCAAGAAGAATTCTTAATTGCAGCTTATACAAGTGAGCCATCGATCCTTGAGCAAGATAACTCTTTGACATTCCGAATTCCTCCTGCGTACACGGTTTACCCTGAAGTGTTTACGGAGTATTCTCAAGAGCGATTTGGTAATAAATTAGCATTACTTCCTACTGCTACACAATATGGTAAGGACTGGACAGAAGCAATGGTTCCGGTTTGGGAAGCTCACGGTGGTGAAGTAGTATTTAAAGGTGAAGTTGATTTTAGTAAAGATACTGATTTCTTTACTATTGTTACAAACGCACTTGCTCAAAAGCCAGACGTTTTATTTGTTGGTGGTCCTTCTCAACCTACTGCCCTAATTATCAAACAAGCTCGTGAGTTAGGGTTTGAAGGTGGATTTATGGTTATGGACCAAGCGAAATTAGAAGAAATGGCACCAGTCCTTGAAGGTTATGAAATGTTAGAAGGTGCAATCGGTGCTTTACCGATCATTGATAGTGACGCTGGAGGAGCTTCTGACTTTGTAAGTAAGTATGAAGCTGAATTTGGCCGTATTCCAACTGCAGAAGGTGCTTTTAATTATCAAGCTCTTTATGTCCTTGTAGAAGCTATGAAAGCTGCAGGAACTGTAGACGATGCAAATGCAATTATGGAAAGTCTAGATGCAGGAATTAAAGCACTTCCAGATGACAAGATGGTTTGGCACTTAACTGGAATGGATGGTCAAGGGTTCGATTGGTTACCTTCAATCGGTTATGTTGAAGACGGTGAAGTAATTATTATCGAATAATAAGGTTGACCGATACAATCTATTGTATTATAATCAAAAAAGACTTGTTTTTTTGAAGTCGTAGTTGGTTGTTTCGGAGGGAGGGAAATAAAATGGCAGAAACTCGTGTTCGCAAAAATGAATCGATCGATGCTGCTCTTCGTCGCTTCAAGAGATCACTTTCAAAAGAAGGTACATTAGCTGAAGTGAAAAAGCGTAAGCACTATGAAAAGCCTAGTGTAAAGCGTAAGAAAAAATCTGAGGCAGCAAGAAAGCGTAAGTTCTAATTCGTAAGAGAGGGTGTATCGATTGAATCTTCTAGATCGTCTTACTGATGATATGAAGGCAGCGATGAAAAGCAAAGAGAAGGAAAAACTCTCTGTTATTCGTATGGTGAAATCTTCGTTGCAGAACGAACAAATCAAACTTAGACGTGAGCTTTCTGAAGATGAAACACTTACGGTACTAAACCGCGAACTCAAGCAACGCAGGGAATCCCTCCATGAGTTTGAAAAAGCCAACCGTGATGATTTAGCTTCAAAGCTGCATGGAGAAATTGAAGTTCTCCAGCAATACTTACCAGAACAGCTTTCTGAAGAGGAAGTCACTCAAATTGTTCAAGAAACAATTTCTGAAGTGGGTGCTACTTCAACAGCTGACTTTGGAAAAGTAATGGGAGCGATCATGCCAAAGGTAAAAGGCAAAGCTGATGGCGGTCTTGTGAACCGTCTTGTTAAACAGCATTTATCATAAAAGCTAGAAAAGAGCCTTGTATTTATGCAAGGCTCTTTTTAAATGTATCATTACAAATGGTGCCAGGTACCTTTTAAAGGTACCTGGCACCATTTTTATTCGATTTTCTGCATTTATGGTTTTTTTTCTGTAATGTGCAAATAAATTTAATGTTTAATTATTCGTTAAAAAAGTGAAACCTTGTTATACTAATAACGTATATGTAATAACAAATTAAATATAAGAAAGGGGGCTTAAGATTGAGGAGAAAGCTACTTATTAGGTTTTATCTATCTTTAATGGTCGCTGCTTTCTGTCTTATACCATTACAATTTTTTGTACATAGTCAAACCCCGACATCACAACCGATTGTTTACTACATTCCTGTTGAACAGACAGTGGAGCGAGGGCTAGAGGCGTTTATGAAACGTTCTATAGAGTCTGCTATAGAAGAAGGCGCTGATCACATTGTTTTGGAAATTGATACTCCAGGTGGTGCTGTCGATGCGGCTGGCAACATTGCTAGGTTGCTGCGAGAAACAGACATCCCAATTACAGCTTACGTAGTAAAAGATGCCATTTCCGCAGGTGCATATATTTCCTTAAATGCAGATCAAATTGTAATGGCACCTGGAGCACTAATTGGATCTGCCGGTGTCATTGACGGAGCTGGTAATGCTGCTGAAGAGAAGATGCAATCGTATTGGATTGCTGAGATGGAAGAGTCAGCAAAACTAAATGATCGTGATCCTATATATGCTAGAGCGATGGCGGATAATTCTGTTGATTTGCCAGAGTACAATGCAGAAAAAGGACGATTTCTTACATTAACATCAGGCGATGCCTACGAAGTAGGGTACGCTGATGCGTTAGCGAGTAACCGTGCAGAATTACTTGAGTTTCTACAATTAGAAAATGCGATTGAAAAAGATATGGAAGTAAGTTTTGCAGAACAGATTGCTCGTTTTGTCACGCATCCTGTTGTTATTCCTATTTTATTATCAATTGGAAGTTTAGGGTTAGTGCTTGAACTATACTCACCGGGATTTGGTGTTCCGGGAATTATGGGAATTTCAGCATTATTACTTTTCTTCTTTGGACATCTATTTGCAGGGTTTGCCGGATTGGAATCTGTCATCCTTTTTGGAGGAGGAATTGTTTTAATTCTCATTGAAATATTTGTCCCCGGATTTGGAATATTTGGCGTACTAGGCATCGGATCTATTATTGGAAGTATGATTTTGGCCTCTTACTCCACAGTTAATATTCTCATCTCATTATTAATTGCAGTTGTCATTACAACGATTGTTTCTATTCTGATCTTTAAATATTTTGGTTACCGCGGTCCAATGAAGAAAATCGTCTTTACCGGTGCAACAACAACCGAAGAAGGCTATATTTCAAATGTCACCAGGGACGAACTAATAGGTCAAGTAGGAGAGACGATTACCCCATTACGACCTTCTGGAATGGCGCTATTCGGAAGCGACCGTCTTGACGTCGTTACTGAGGGAGGGTATATTGAACAAGGTAAGGAAGTAGAGGTCGTATATACCTCTGGTTCTCGTATCGTTGTTAGAGAAGCTAAAAAACATTCACAAAGGGAGGAATAAAAGTGCCACAATCAGATATTTTCATTCTCATTATTTTAGGTTTAATTATTGTTGCATTAGCAGTCTTATTTACATTTGTTCCAGTTATGCTATGGATTTCAGCATTAGCTGCTGGAGTAAAAATTGGTATCTTTGAATTAGTTGGAATGAGGCTCCGTCGAGTTATTCCAGCGCGTGTTGTAAATCCGCTAATTAAGGCAGTAAAAGCAGGTCTTGACTTAAACACAAGTAAACTAGAAGGTCATTATTTAGCAGGTGGTAATGTTGACCGCGTTGTAAATGCCTTAATTGCTGCACAACGAGCTAATATTGATCTTAGCTTTGAAAGAGCAGCTGCGATCGACTTAGCAGGTCGTGATGTATTAGAGGCTGTACAAATGAGTGTAAATCCGAAAGTTATTGAAACGCCATTTATTGCCGGTGTAGCAATGGATGGGATTGAAGTAAAAGCAAAAGCACGTATTACAGTTCGTGCGAACATCGATCGTTTAGTCGGGGGTGCTGGTGAAGATACAGTTATTGCCCGTGTTGGTGAAGGGATTGTATCCACAATCGGTTCTGCTGTAAATCATAAAAAAGTACTTGAAAATCCAGATATGATTTCTCAAACCGTTTTAACTAAAGGTTTAGATGCAGGTACCGCGTTTGAAATTCTTTCGATCGATATTGCAGATATTGACATCGGTAAAAACATCGGTGCTGAACTACAAACAGACCAAGCAGAAGCAGATAAGAAAATTGCACAAGCTAAAGCTGAAGAACGTCGTGCGATGGCTGTAGCAAAAGAACAAGAAATGAAAGCGAAAGTTGAAGAAATGAGAGCGAAAGTTGTAGAAGCTGAAGCGGAAGTTCCTATGGCTCTTTCTGAAGCGCTTCGCAGTGGTCACATGGGCGTTATGGACTATGTCAACTATCAAAACATTATGGCTGATACAGATATGAGAGACTCGATTGGTAAAGCAACAAACGATAGTGATGATGATAATAAAAAGTAATGTAAATAATCCTCTAAAAGGAGGAGTTGACATTGAATATTCTTGATTTCCTATTTGGAAATATCTTTTTCGTTATACTTATATTAGGTGCATTGTGGAATTTCTTTAGTCGTCAAGCAGAGGCAAGAAAAGAAGCAGAGCAAGGCAAAAAACCACAAAGGGAACAAGAAATTGACTGGAAAGAAATTTTCCGTCAAGAACAAGCTCCTGACGAAAGGGATAAACCTCAGCCAACTTTAGCAAGAGAAGTTGAACCGTCGTTTGAACCGTCTTTTGAGCCGATTCATCGAGAAGTAGATACTACTGTGAATGATCGACGAACAGACATGGAGAAATTACGTGCTCAATTAGAAGAAAAGCGGAAGAAGTTAAAGCGAGCAGAGGGTAGAACGCAATCTGCAATTTCAGAATCACCGATTACGAATAACGAAATAGGGAAAAAACAAACGAAGCTCGATCTCAATTTTGAGAACATTTCTCAAGCAGATGCAATGAAAGGAATTATCTGGTCTGAGATCTTAGGTAAGCCTCGATCCATGCGTTCCTATTCTAATAAAAGATAATAATAATGGTTTAAAAACAAGGCTAAGTGAATTCTTAGCCTTGTTTTTTTATTTTATAGTGATAGTCAATCTCTTCCTGTCATAAAAATGAGAGGAGAGGAGGTTCTCTGATGAAAAAGTGGCGACAACAAGTGAAGAAATTTCTTACAGACCAGATGGAGCTACCACCTGATGTAATGATGGATTTACCCCGTATTACAATGATAGGACAAATTCATATTTATATTGAAAATCATCGCGGTGTCCTTCAATTTTCTAATGAAGAGATCCGTTTATTATTGTCTCAAGGTCAGCTCTTAATCAAAGGAGAACAATTTGTCATCAAGACGATACTACCTGAAGAACTCCTATTAGAAGGAAAGATCGATAAAGTCTTATTTATTAATGAATAGATCAAAGTTAGTAGGAGGATGACAATGAAAAATGTTTGGTTAACTTACATTTATGGTTACGTTAGAATGAGAATAGATGGACCATATGGGGAAAGGTTTTTAAACCGGTGTATAGAATACGACATTCATATTTGGAACATTAAAAGAGCTGGCGACGAGCGGATTGTTTGTTACATTGCCTTAGAAGACGTTAAACGTCTGAGGCCTCTTTTACGTATGACAAGCTGTAAGGTAACATTTACTGAAAGACGCGGATTGCCTTTCTTATATAAAAAAATGTGGAAGCGAGGAGGATTTACGGCAGGGATCCTTTCCTTTGCTATCGTTCTTCTAATCTTGTCAAACATGGTCTGGAACATATCGATCGAGGGAGCGTCTCCTAAGGTCGAGCATCAACTGCGGTTAGCTGTTGAAGAAATTGGAATTGAGCGTGGGAAGTTCATTTTTATGCTTCCTAGTGTTGAAGAGATACAAAAGAAAGTAACAGACCAAATTGAAGATGCCACATGGATTGGTGTAAAGCTTAATGGTACAACCTTTCAGTTCAGTGTTGTAGAACAAACCTTACCCGAAAAACAGGAAACATTAAACCCGAGACACTTAGTAGCTAAGAAAAAAGCAATTATACATGATATGTTTATTGAACAAGGTCAAGTGTTAGTTCGGAGAAATGAATTTGTAAATAAAGGTGATTTACTCGTTTCTGGATTTATTGGAAAAGAAGATAATACACAAATTGTTCCTGCTAAAGGAAGTGTTCTCGGCGAAATTTGGTACAAGTCTGAAGTAACGGTTCCCCTTGTTAATCATTTTGAAACACTAACAGGGGAAGGTAAGACGTACCATTACTTATCTTTTTTTAATTTAGACTTACCGATTTGGGGTTGGAAAAAACATACCTTTGAAAAAGCAGAGCCTTTTGAAAGAAAACATTCAATACAACTTTTAAATTGGACAATACCTGTGCAATATAAGAAAAAGCAATGGTTAGAAAAAAATGAAGTAGAACGAGAGTACACCGTAGAAGAAGCAGTACAAGTCGCCAAAAAAATGGCGAAAGAAGAATTGGAAGAGCGATTACCTGAGGATGCGTTAATAAAAGGTGAAAAAGTTTTGCACCAAGACGTTGAGAATGGTAAAGTTAAATTAAAGCTTCACTACCAAGTTATAGAAGATATTACGACGGAGCAACCGATCATTCAAGGAGATTGAGGCTATTGTCACAAATGAAGAATATTCCATTAGAAATTAAAGATCAAAATGAAGTTCAAAGATTGTACGGTCCAAACGACGCACATTTAAAACGGATTGAAGAAAAACTCGGTGTTCAAATAACGACTCGCGGGGAAGATCTTTCAATTAAAGGTGAAGATGAAGCAGTACATGTCGTGAAAGATGTTCTAGAAACGATGTTGAAGCTGTTACGTCAAGGAACGGCATTGTCTGAACGAGATGTTGTATATGCTATTCAATTAGCAGAAAAAGGCATGCTAGAAGAACTTCTTCATTTATATCAAGAAAAGCTTACTGTCAATGCAAAAGGCAAACCTGTATTGATTAAGACATTAGGGCAAAAACATTATGTTTCATCGATAAGAAAGCGAGACCTCGTCTTTGGAATAGGTCCTGCTGGAACTGGAAAAACGTATTTGGCTGTTGTTATGGCTGTAACAGCATTAAAAGAAGGACAAGTAAAGAAAATTGTCCTGACACGTCCGGCGGTAGAAGCTGGAGAAAGTTTAGGCTTTTTACCGGGTGACCTAAAGGAAAAAGTCGATCCGTACTTGCGCCCGCTCTACGATGCTCTTCATGATATTTTAGGTGTTGAACAAACCCTTCGATTAATGGAGAGAGGGACAATAGAAGTTGCACCATTAGCGTATATGCGAGGACGGACATTAGACGATTCTTTCGTTATTTTAGATGAAGCTCAAAATACGACACAAGAGCAAATGAAAATGTTTTTAACACGATTAGGTTTTGGTTCAAAGATGGTTGTAAATGGAGATTTAACACAAATTGACTTACCAAAAGGAAAAAGATCCGGGTTAAAAGTTGGTATCGACGTACTTGGTAATGTACAAGGGGTAGACTTTATTTACTTACAACAATCTGACGTCGTACGTCATACGCTCGTTCAAAGGATTTTAGATGCGTATGATCAATCAGAAAAAAGAGATAAAGAAGAGTAAACATTTTGTTCTGAGGGTGACCCATATTTAAAGTACTCGGCCTCGCTCGATAACTAGCTGCTCAAACGATGAGACACTATTATTAAGCGATATGAAATAGTACTTATGAGTCGCCCTCTTATCCTTATTACATAATTGTTTCTTCCCTAAGTTTAAAACTTTATGTTGTTGGACAAACAGGGAATGGAGTAATAGGTAAGAAAATAAGAGGTGACCGATCTTGAATAAACGTTCCCCGATCGATCAAATGACATGGTGGAAAAAAGTAAAAGATCATCGATACTTACGGGGTGTTCTTTTTGTTATATTAGCTGTATTTTTATTTCTATCAATGCTGGATAATATTATTCCAGAAAAGATTGAAGTTCGGATGTCCTCAGTAGCTGAACAAGATATTCGTTCTCCGATTACAGTTGAGAATAAAATTGCAACTGAACAGAAGCGGCGGGAAGTGCTGGAGGCTGTCCAACCTGTTTATGCATTGAAAAAAGAATATACACAAATGCAAGTAGAGAAGATAAATGACATTTTTGATCTAATTCATTTAGTTAACGAAGAAATGACAAAAACAGAGTTAGAGGCAGAAGAAGGGCAGGAAACAGAAAAGTTAAGTTTAGAAGATCGCTTAAAATATGTTCAAGAAGTGATTTCATCTGGGACAACGAATGACCTTTCAGATGAAACGGTTCGTACGCTATTATTATCTTCTAGCAGTCAACTTCAAGTTGCAAGGGAAACAACAACGAATGCAGTACATTCGGTAATGAGTGAAAGAATTGCGATTAATGATTTAGCCCAAGCTAAAAGGTCTGTAAAAGATAAAATTGCAATATTAACGGTTTCTAATCGTTTGCATGATGCAATGATTGAAACGGCACAATTTGCTATTATACCTAATTATATTTATGACGATAAAGCAACAGAACGTCTTCAACAAGAAGCGGTTGAATCAGTAGAGCCAGTTATTATCCGAGAAGGGCAACTGCTTGTGAAGCAGGGAGAGTTAATTAATCATGAGGTTTATGAACAACTCCGAATGGTTGGTTTATTAGACGATGCGTTTAATATATTTCCATATTTAGGATTAGCCCTTTTAGTACTATTAATGGTCGGGATGCTTTCATATTATCTTAATGAAGCGCAAACAAGTGTAAAAACCAATAATAGCCATTTGCTCATGTTTATTCTCATTTTCTTTATCGGTGTATCGGTTATGAAGATAACGAGCTTAATTGAAAGATTGGATATAGTAGCAGTAGGGTTAATTGTACCAGTTGCAGTAGGTGCGATGTTGTTAACGACGTTAATTCATCAACGTATTGCGTTATTTTCAAGTATCTTTTTTGCAATTATTGCAAGTATCATCTTTAATAATGATGCGGTAGGTACTTTTAATTTTACGTTTGGTGTATACATTTTATTCAGCTGTTTTGCGGGTGTTTATTTCTTAGGTCGCTCAACGAGTATGACTCGAATACTAAAAGCAGGACTATTCGTTTCATTTATTAATATGGTATCGATAATATCAATTTTATTTTTGAAGGGGTTTCAACAGAGTTGGATCGAAGTTGGAATGTATTTAGGCTTTGCCTTTTTATCAGGGTTTATAGCGGCTGTACTAACACTTGGATTAGTTCCATTTTTTGAAGCTGGTTTTGGAATTTTATCAACGACTAAGCTTATTGAATTATCGAATCCGAACCACCCTCTACTAAGAAAAATCTTATTAGAAGCTCCAGGAACATACCATCATAGTGTAGTAGTCGGGAATTTAGCAGAAGCGGCATGTGAGTCCATTGGAGCCAATGGTTTATTAGCAAGAGTTGGTTCTTACTATCATGATATCGGAAAAACGAAACGACCGCATTTTTTTATTGAAAATCAAATGAAGATCGATAATCCACATGATAAAATATCACCACAACTTAGTAAAACCATTATCATTTCTCACCCTTATGACGGTGCAGATATGTTAAAGGAATACAAGATGCCTAAAGAAATTATTGATATTGCTGAACAGCATCACGGGACGACATTGCTTAAATATTTTTATCACAAAGCGAATCAAGAAACCGATCAAACAATACCTGAAGAACAATTCAGGTACCCTGGGCCAAAAGCTCAAACGAAAGAGGCTGCAATTGTCGGTATAGCAGACTGCATTGAAGCCGCTGTAAGATCATTAAATAAGCCGACACCAGACAAGATATTGGCGATGATAAGAAAGATCGTAAATGACCGTCTCGAGGATGGACAATTTAACGAGTGTGACCTTACTTTGAAAGAGTTAGACAAAGTGGCGGTTTCGATGTATGAAACATTACAAGGAACATTTCATTCTCGTATTGAATATCCAGAAGATCCTAAAGAAAAGGGAGCGAAATGATGAACTTTGAGATTGACATTCTTGACGAAACTAATGAGATTACGAAAAAACAACTTCAGTTGACAGAGGAAATTATTAGGGAAGCAGCTAAAATGGAAGGCATAACTGGACCAACCGAAATTTCAATAACTTTTGTGGACGATGAGCGGATCCGTGAAATAAACCGGGATTATCGTGGGAAAGATACACCTACGGACGTTATTTCTTTTGCCCTAAATGAGGCGGGGGAAGAAGAGGTGCAAATTATTGATCCAGAAGGTCCAAATGTATTAGGTGATATTATCATTTCCATACCACGTACGATTGAACAAGCTCAACGTTATGAACACTCTTTTGAAAGAGAACTAGGATTTCTCCTTGTCCATGGATTTCTCCATTTGTTAGGTTACGATCACTTAACAGATGAAGAGGAGAAAACAATGTTTTCTAGACAAGAAGAAATTTTGAACGCCTATGGACTTAAAAGATAAAAACCTTTGGGGATTTAAACGACTGCTTCGTTCTTTCGTATATGCATGGACTGGTTTAAAGTATGTTATCCGATATGAGCAAAATATGAGAATACATTTAATTATAAGCGCAGTGGTTATGGTGTTAGCGTTTATACTAGATGTTCCTTTAAATCAAAAAGTTATTTTATTGCTAGTTGTAGGTATGGTACTTTCTTTAGAGGTAATGAATACAGCGATTGAGCGTACTGTAGATATGATCACAGAAGAATACCACCCCAAAGCAAAAGTGGCGAAAGATATTGCTGCTGGAGCGGTGTTTATTTTCAGTATTATCTCAGTGTTGATTGGTTTAGCGATTTTTTTACCGCTAATTTTTGAGCGAGTGTCAAAGATTTTAGGCTCATAGTGGGAGAGGAGTTTTCTAGGGGACATGTGGAAGAGGCTGCAAAAAAATATTATAGCTGGACTTATTTTTCTGTTGCCAGCAATTGCCACAATCTATGTTATTCAATTTTTGTTTACATTAATTGATGCATTTCTAGGCTCATTTATTACTGGCATACTTAAAGGGTTAAATATAATAACGACGCATGACGGCAGTATTTATTTTCTTGGTGTATATACTCCATTTTCTGAACGAATTTTTGGGATTGGCTTTATTTTAACCATTGTTCTCATTACATGGATCGGTTCGATGCGGCTAACAGGTAAAGGTAGCGGTATTCTTAATGCAATTGATAGAGGGTTTAGGAAGGTGCCTATTGCTAACTCTATTTATACTTCTGTCGAACAAGTTATTCATGCTTTCGCACAAGAGCGTTCCTCATTTAAAAATGTCGTTCTTTTAGAGTACCCTAGAAAAGGACTTTATACGATTGGATTTCAAACGGGTTCTTCAAAAGGAGAAGTTCAGCGGCTTACTTCGAAGGAATGCATCAATGTTTTTTTACCAACAACGCCAAATCCAACATCTGGTTGGCTAGTCCTTGTTCCTAGAGAAGATGTCATTGTGCTCAATATGACAGTAGAGCAAGGGTTGAAATTTATTATATCTGGTGGGGTCGTTGTTCCGCCAGATCCGATGGATGATGTAATTGAAAAAGAAGCAACTTTTGATAAAACAAACATGAAAGTATTCATACGTGAAAAAAGAAAGGAAGAATAAATTTGGACAAAATAAAGCTTATGGACGAAGCAAAGGCTGCTAGGGAAAAAGCATATGTTCCATATTCAAAATTTCCAGTTGGAGCAGCATTGCTTACAAAAGATGGACAAGTTTATAAAGGATGTAACATTGAAAATGCATCCTATGGTCTAACCAACTGTGCCGAAAGAACAGCCATTTTCAAGGCAGTTTCAGAAGGAATAAATAATTTTACTGCTATTGCTATTGTGGCAGATACAGAACGACCAGTACCACCATGTGGTGCATGTCGTCAAGTGCTCACTGAATTTTGCCATGCAGAAATGCCTGTTTACTTAACGAATTTAAAAGGGGATGTACAAGAAATAACTGTGGGCGGACTATTGCCTGGAGCTTTTACTGCGGGGGATCTAAATGAATAATAGAGAAGGATATAAATCAGGTTTTGTTGCAATTATTGGGAGGCCCAATGTAGGGAAATCAACCTTATTAAATTATATAGTTGGTCAAAAAATAGCCATTATGAGTGATAAGCCACAAACAACAAGAAATAAAATTCAAGGTGTGTATACGAATAATGATGCACAAATCGTCTTTTTAGACACACCAGGTATACATAGACCGAAGCATAAGCTTGGTGATTTTATGATGAAGATTGCAAATAATACGTTAAGAGAAGTGGACATAGTTATGTTCGTCATCGATGCAGGAGAAGGTTTTGGTTCGGGTGAACAATTTATTTTAGACCGTTTAAAAGAGTCAAAAACCCCTGTTTTTCTTGTCGTAAATAAAATTGACAAAGTTCATCCAGAAAAATTGTTAGATATTATTAATGGATATAAGGATCGTCATACTTTTGAAGAAATTGTTCCAGTTTCGGCATTGGAAGGAAATAATGTGCCGACCTTATTAGAGCAAATTACAAAACATTTACCTGAGGGGCCACAATATTACCCGGCCGATCAAGTAACAGATCATCCTGAACGATTTATTGTAGCTGAGTTGATTAGAGAAAAAGCACTGCACTTAACTCGTGAGGAGATTCCGCACTCATTAGCTGTTGTCATTGAACAAATGAAGCAGCGTGAAGGTAGTGAAACTGTCTATGTTGGGGCTACTATCATTGTAGAACGTTCATCACAAAAAGGTATTATTATCGGCAAGCAAGGCAGCATGCTAAAAGAAATAGGTAAACGTGCCCGTGCAGATATCGAAGCGTTGTTAGGGTCAAAAGTGTTTTTAGAATTATGGGTAAAAGTCCAAAAAGACTGGAGAAACAAAGGTCATCAGTTACGTGACTTTGGATTTAATGAAGATGAATATTAAAATGTAATAGTTCGTAATCAGTTATTAACATATATTTAACAATGGCTCTGTAAGTAGCCATTGTTTTTTTATAAAAAAATCTCTAAGATAGATGTATGAAGTAAATGATTGTTACATATGACTAGTTGTCATAATTGACAATTATTCCATAACATGAATTTGCAAAACAAGGTCAAGCTATAGAATATAGAGCGGTCTAACAATCCTTAAACGAAAGGTGGAATTCCAAGTGCTTGATTTTTCCTGGAAAGTATTCTCGATGACGGGAAGTGTTGATACTTATTTGTTGATCAAGGAACTGGAAAAGGAGCATGGTGATGTTTCAGCTCAAGATATTGAAGAGGAGTTTACAAATTTAGACGCTCACTAATCTTGCTTGCACCTCACGACTTCTTTGTGTGGTGACGAGAATGTTTCAGAAAGTTGAAGGTATTGTTATACGTACTTCGGATTACGGGGAATCTAATAAAATTGTTACATTATTTACAAGAGAAATGGGCAAGATCGGTGTGATGGCAAGAGGAGCTAAAAAGCCTAAGAGTCGCCTAGCTGCAGTTTCCCAATTATTTATCTATGGCACTTTTCTAGTACAAAAGAGCTCAGGTCTTGGTACTCTTCAACAGGGAGAGATAATTCAGTCCTATCGAGAGGTTCGAAACGATTTACTTCGAGCCTCTTATGCATCTTACATAGTTGAATTAACTGACAAGCTTACCAACGATCGTGAACGTAATCCGTTTTTATTCGAACTATTAATGCAAACGCTACATTACATTGACGAAGAAGTAGACCCAGAAATATTAGTCCGCCTCTATGAAGTAAAGATGCTTTTTGTAGCTGGAATTGGTCCACAATTAAATAATTGTGCTAGTTGTGGAAGTGTTGATGGTGAGTTTTCTTTTTCAATAGGCGAGGGTGGCTTTTTATGTCACCGTTGTTCAGCAAAAGATCCTTACCGGTTAAAAATTTCACCAGGAACGATAAAGTTGCTACGGCTTTTTTATCACTTTGACTTAAACCGTTTAGGAAATATCTCAGTAAAAAAAGAAACCAAGCAAGAATTAAAACAAGTTTTGAACTCCTATTACGATGAGTATTCCGGTTTAAGGCTTAAATCAAGATCATTTTTAGATCAATTAGAAAAAATGAATTGGTTAGATTCAGATGAAAGTTGACATTGGGTATCTTTTTAAGTATTATGCTTTTAAAGAACAACCTAAATTTAAAACAAATGGTGCAAAGAAGGAAAAGGAGTACTTATCCTCTCTATAAAAAGCGAACCTAGGGTGGTGTGAGCTAGGGTTATAGATGATAAGGAAAGGCAATCTGGAGCACTTCTCTTTAAAGTGGCTTTTCTCCAAAAAGGAGATTAGCAAATAGGGTGGAACCGCGGGTAACTCTCGTCCCTATGCTATAAGTTATAGCATAGGGACGGGAGTTTTTTTGATTTTAAGGCGATTAATGAAATTCTTATTTACGCCTTTTAACGAAGATTAAACTCAGCTCTATGTCGTCGTTTATAAACTCTTACAGTTGAATGAATCACTTTGGAGTTAATTGATAAGGAGGAAAGAAAGATGAACGTACAAAATATGATACTTACGTTACAAAACTTTTGGGCGAAACAAAATTGTATTATTATGCAGGCATACGACGTTGAAAAAGGTGCTGGAACGATGAACCCAATGACTTATTTAAGAAGTATTGGTCCTGAGCCTTGGAATGTAGCTTATGTTGAGCCTTCAAGACGTCCAGTAGATGGGCGCTATGGTGAAAACCCTAACCGACTATACCAACATCATCAGTTTCAAGTAATTATGAAACCATCACCTGATAACATTCAGGAGCTTTATTTAGACAGCTTAAAAGAATTAGGGATTAACCCTTTAGAACATGATATCCGCTTTGTTGAGGATAACTGGGAGGCTCCTACCTTAGGTGCATGGGGTCTAGGTTGGGAAGTTTGGCTAGATGGGATGGAAATTACGCAGTTTACATACTTTCAACAGGTAGGCGGCATTGACGCTCATCCTGTAGCAGTTGAAATTACATACGGTATTGAACGTTTAGCTTCCTACATCCAAGATAAAGAAAATGTATTCGACCTTGAGTGGGTTAATGGCGTAACATACGGGGACATATTTTTACAACCAGAATACGAGCACTCAAAGTATACATTTGAGGTCTCAGATAGTACGATGATGTTTCAACTATTTAGTACATACGAACAAGAAGCGAAACGTGCATTGGCAGAAAACTTAGTTTTCCCAGCGTATGATTATGTACTGAAATGCTCTCATGTATTTAACCAACTTGATGCTAGAGGAGCTATTTCTGTTACAGAGCGAACAGGCTATATCGGACGTGTCCGTAATTTAGCAAGAGATTGTGCAAAAGTGTACTTTGCAGAACGTGAGAGACTTGGCTTCCCGATGCTTAAGGATAAGGAGGAGATGTCAAATGAGTAAAAAGGATTTTTTACTTGAAATTGGTTTAGAAGAAATGCCTGCCCGCTTTGTGACAGATGCAATGAACCAGCTGAAAGATAAAATGGAGAATTGGCTAAAAGACAGAAATGTGGCGTATGAAGAGATTGAAGCTTATTCAACACCACGAAGACTTGCTATTCTAATTACTAAAGTTGCTGAAAAACAAGAAGACATGGTGGAAGAGGCAAGAGGACCGGCGAAAAAAATCGCTCTAGATCAAGATGGAAATTGGACGAAGGCAGCTTTAGGCTTTGCAAGAGGACAAGGTCTTTCTACGGATGAGTTATTTTTCAACGAAGTGAATGGACAAGAGTATGTTTTTGCAAAAAAACATATTATTGGTCAAGAAACAAAAACGATATTACCGCAAGTTGAAGACATTATAAAAAACCTTCACTTCCCAAAAAACATGCGTTGGAACCAATATGACTTACGTTACGTACGTCCGATCCAATGGTTAGTTGCCCTATATGGGGGTGAAGTCATTCCTTTTGAAATTACAAATGTTCAAACAGACCGTAAATCTTCTGGACACCGCTTTTTAGGAAATGAGACAACGATCAATGAACCAAATAATTACGTACGGACCCTTTTAGCTGAACATGTTATCGTTAATCCTTCAGAAAGAAAAGAAGCGATTAGAAATCAAATCAAACAAATTGAGGAACAAAATGATTGGGTCATACCGATTGACGAAGATTTACTAGAAGAAGTCAATAATCTAGTAGAGTACCCTACAGCCCTTCATGGAAGCTTTGATGAAAGTTTTCTTGAAGTACCGGAAGAAGTACTGATTACCTCTATGAGAGAACATCAGCGTTATTTCCCTGTGCATACAAAAGAAGGGACCCTTTTACCGCACTTTATAACGGTAAGAAATGGTAATCATGAGTTTTTAGAAAATGTTGTTAAAGGAAACGAAAAAGTGTTACGAGCTCGTCTTTCTGATGCTCAATTTTTCTATCGCGAAGATCAAAAGCTTAAGATTGAGGATGCACTAGCTCGATTAAAATCCATCGTCTATCATGAGGAATTAGGTACTCTTGCTGAAAAGGTGAGTCGAATTCAAACGATTTCAAGCCAACTGGCTACAAAGCTTGCGGTAACTGATAGTTCAACGATTACTCGCGCAGCTGAGTTGTGTAAGTTTGATTTAGTAACACAAATGGTGTATGAATTTCCTGAGTTACAAGGACGAATGGGTGAAGAGTATGCCTTAAAAGCTGGAGAGGCTCATGAAGTTGCTTTAGCAATTAAAGAGCATTATATGCCACGGTTTGCAAATGATCAGAGCCCAACCGCTATGACAGGAACAGTTGTAAGTATGGCTGATAAATTGGACACGATTATTACTTGCTTTGGTATTGGCCTCATTCCAACAGGTTCTCAAGACCCTTATGCACTTCGTCGTCAAGCTGCGGGTGTCATTCAAATGATCCTAGATAAAAACTTAAGCGTATCTATTGAAGAGGTCATTCAAATAGCGATAAATGTAGCTGAAGAAAAACAGTTACTAAAGAGAAGTAGTGAAGAAGTTTCAAAAGATTTACTTGAATTCTTTAGACTTCGAGTGAAAAATACACTTCAAGAGCGCGGTTCACGCTATGATATCGTGGATGCTGTTCTTTCAGAAACAATCGGACAGGTAGATACAATCGTTAAAAAAGCTCAGCTTCTAATGGAACAAATTGAAGCTCCACCATTTAAAGAAACTGTCGAAACGTTAAGTCGTGTGACTAATATTGCGACAAAAGCTGGACATTCTACAGAGTTATCGGAAAGTTTATTTGAACAAGAAGAGGAAAAAGCTCTTTATAAAGTTTATCTCGAGACAGATCAAAAAGTTAAACGCGCTTTAGAAACTGGGAATGTTGCTGAAGCTTATCAAGCACTTGTAGATACAAAAGAGACAATAAACTTATATTTTGATAATATTATGGTAATGTCTGAAGATGAGAAAGTGAAAGAAAACCGTTTAATACAAATGAAGTTACTTGCTAACACGATCCAAAATTTTGCTAACTTTAATGCCATCGTATTTTCTTAAAAAGTCTAGACATTCTAAGGCTGACTCAAACGGTATAATAAAGGTTGAAGTCAGCCTATTACTTATAGTAAATATTAATGAGCTAAAATAGGAGCCGCATATTCCATAATTCATTGTATTAGTATATAATAATAGAATAAAAAGCATAACACATTTTGTGTTGTGAAGGCGGTGAAGTACAATCGAATTAACTGTGAGACAAGAGCAGATTATAGATATTGTTAAAAGCAATGGGCCAATTACTGGAGAACAAATCGCAGAAAGGTTAAATTTAACAAGAGCTACATTAAGACCAGATTTAGCGATTTTAACGATGGCAGGGTTTTTAGATGCACGACCGAGAGTAGGATATTTTTATACTGGAAAAACAGGTTCACAATTGCTAACAGAAAAAGTTAAAAAAATAACAGTACAACAGTATCAATCGATACCTGTTGTAGTGAATGAATCTGCTTCAGTCTATGATGCTATCGTTACGATGTTTTTAGAAGATGTTGGCACGTTATTTGTTGTTGACCAAAACTCATCATTAATGGGAGTTCTTTCTCGTAAAGATTTACTGCGAGCAAGTATCGGTAGTCAAAAAATTGAAACAATGCCTGTTAACATTATTATGACGAGAATGCCTAATATTACAATGTGTCAAAAAGATGATTTAATTATTGAAGTGGCGAATAAGTTAATAGACAAACAAATTGATGCCTTACCAGTAGTCCGTGAGTTTGATAAAGGATCAGGACTGGAAGTAATTGGTAGATTAACAAAAACGAACATTACGAAAGTGTTAGTGGACTTAGCAAACGATGACTTAATTTAATTAGGTTGTTTGTTGGTCAATGAGGAGGTAGTAATGGAGGTATTTAACCATCGCCCGATTGTTTATGTTGTATCGGATTCTGTAGGTGAAACAGCTGAATTAGTTGTACGCGCAGCAGCGAGTCAATATAGTGGATCCGGTGTCGAAGTGAGAAGAATTCCATATGTTGATGATAAAAGTACAATTGATGAAGTGATTGGTCTAGCGCAGCAAGCACAAGCGATTATTGCATTTACATTAGTCATTCCAGAAGTAAAGGAATATTTGATTGAACAAGCCCGAGCAGCACAGGTAGAGGTTGTTGATATTATTGGTCCGATGATGGAAAAGATCGGAACATTAACTCATAAAGAACCTCGCTATGAACCTGGATTGGTATATAGACTCGATGAAGACTATTTTCGTAAAGTGGAAGCAATTGAATTTGCCGTCAAATATGATGATGGACGGGACCCAAGAGGAATCGTTCGAGCAGACATCATTCTAGTCGGGGTTTCTAGAACGTCGAAAACACCACTATCGCAGTATTTAGCTCATAAACGTTTTAAAGTGGCTAATGTTCCATTAGTTCCTGAAGTGGAACCACCTGAAGAACTTTTTAAAGTATCACCTAAAAAGTGTATAGGACTTATTATTAATGCAGATAAGTTGAATGATATACGAACTGAGCGGTTAAAGGCTCTTGGTTTAAAAGCGGAAGCAAATTATGCAAATATGGAACGAATTAAACAAGAACTCGAGTACGCCGAGAAAATTATGAATCGGATCGGTTGTACAGTTATTGATGTTTCAAGTAAAGCGGTAGAGGAAACAGCAAACCTTATATCCAACATGTTCCAAGGCAAATAGAGGCTGAATAGTCAGCCTCTATTTTGTTTTTACATGAAAAATTACGTCAGGTCCTATTCTTTTCTATTAGTGCTGTTAAAGAGTAATGTTAATTTCACACGCTGAGCCCAAAATCAACGGATATCCACAGTATTATTTAACATAGCTTTTCTATTAGGAAAAATTTTTTAAGCATGATAGTAGTCAAATTTAGAAATAATTATTATAATGAAAATTTGTGAGAAAAAAACAGCAAGATTTAGCATAAAACAAAAAAAGAACAAATAAATTGAAAAAGTCAAGACTTTTTCTGTGTTTTTTGGTAATGATAGTTATTGTTAGGTATTTGTCGACAAATTTCATTTCTAAATAACATTTTAGAAGGATTTTCTTAGGAGATGTAGAAATAGAGACCATGTTAACGGAATCATCTGTATATGTTGATGCTGACTCTTGTCCAGTTAAATAGGAAATTTTGGAGATTGCAAAACGTTTTAATGTGGAGGTTGTGTTTGTGTCCTCATACTCACACGATATTCATAGTGAGCAAGCCAAAATTGTTCGTGTTGACTCAGACAAAGAAGCAGCGGATTTATTTATTATGAATCATGCGAAGAGAAATGATGTTGTTATTACACAAGATCATGCTCTCGCTTCCATTTTAGTAGGGCGGGGATTATCAGTTTTATCGCACCGTGGGAAAATATTCTCAGAAGATGAAATGATAACGATCCTTCAACTAAGACATTGGTCTCAAAAACAAAGGAGGTCTGGAAACAAGACAAAAGGGCCAAAAGCATTTACAACATCGGATCGCGAACATTTTTGTGCAAATTTGAGAAAAATATTAAAACTAAAGAAGGAATTTGCCGAAAAAGGTCGAAAACATAGTAACCGGACAGGTAATCCAAATGAAATGTAAAAGATTGGTGATGAGTGATGGGCTACCGCATCCCGGAAGAAAAGATTGAAGAGGTTCGTAAATCAGCAGATATTGTTGAAGTGATAAACGAATATGTTCAGTTAAAAAAACAAGGAAGAAATTACATTGGTCTTTGTCCCTTCCATGGTGAAAAGACGCCTTCTTTCTCAGTCTCACCAGACAAACAACTGTATCACTGCTTTGGATGTGGCGCTGGAGGAAATGTTTTCTCTTTTGTTATGGAATTAGAGGGACTGTCGTTTGTTGAATCTGTAGCCAAACTTGGAAAGAAAGCTAATGTTGAACTCCCGAGTATAAGTACTGATCCGAAAAAATCAAATGAACAGTCTGTGATAGAGGCTGCACATGAACTCGCGATGAAATTTTATCATCACATCTTACTTAAAACAGACATGGGCGCTCCAGGACTAGAGTATTTGGAACAACGAGGCTTTACAAAGGAAATGATTGATACATTTCAACTAGGCTTTGCTCCAAATCATTGGGATAGCTTAACGAGCCTGTTAGAAAAACGAGGATTTAATTTTAAGGCTTTAGAGAATGCAGGATTACTTTCTCTTCGTGAATTTGATGGTAAAGTATTTGATAAGTTTCGCAATCGAGTTATGTTCCCCATTTGGGACGGACAAGGAAATGTTATCGCTTTTGGTGGTCGCATTATTGATGATGGGAAACCAAAATATTTAAATAGTCCAGAAACTGTCCTTTTTAATAAAAGTCGTACTCTTTATGGCATCCATTTAGCTCGCCCGACCATCAGAAAATTAAATCAAGCCGTTCTCTTTGAGGGATATGTTGATGTGATATCAGCATGGGGAGCAGGAGTCTTAAATGGAATTGCAACATTAGGAACTGCACTTACGGAGGAACAAGCAAAAATTATTCGGAGAAATGCAGAAACCGTAATTCTTTGTTATGACTCGGATGAAGCAGGCATTCAGGCTACTTCAAGAGCGGCTTCGATCCTGGTTCAGGCAGGTTGTTATGTGAAGGTAGGTTTGTTACCAGAAGGGCAAGACCCTGATGATTATATTAGGCTTAATGGTGGAGAGCAATTTAAGCGGGATATTATTGAAACTAGTCTAACACTAATGTCGTTTAAAATGCAGTATCTAAGGCGAGGGAAAAACCTTCTCGATGAAGGAGAAAGGATGAGGTATATCGAAGAAGTACTTAATGAAATATCTGATCTTCCTCGCGCAGTAGAAAGAGATCACTATTTAAGACAAATTGCTAGTGAATTTTCGTTATCATTGGATGCATTAAAGCAAGAACAATTTAGAATGTATCGAGAACGGCGGAGTAAGGGAGGCCAACAAAAGCAATCGAATGTTCGTTCTTTCGTTGAAGTGAAAAAACGAGGATTTGAACAGAAAAAGTTACTTCCTGCTTTTCACAATGCTGAAAGAATTCTTTTAGCTCATATGATGAAAAATGCTGAAATAGCTGCTACCATTCAAGAAAAAGTGGGTGGGGCTTTTAACATAGATGAATATCATGCGATTGTTGCGCACCTATTTGCTTATTATGGTGAAGGGTATGAGCCAAACCCAAGCTTGTTTATTGAGAGACTTAATGATGAGAAGCTGAGAAGGGTTGCTACAGAAGTTGCAATGCTTGATATAAGAGAGGATTTAACCGACCAAGAATTAGAGGATTACATTAAAAAGATTGAAACCTATCCAAAATGGGTAGAAATAGAACAAAAAGAGAAAGAAAAAAAAGAAGCTGAAAAACGCAATGATGTTTTAATGGCTGCTCAGATAGCCATGGAAATCATACAAATGAAAAAAGATTTAAAACGATAGCACCTGCTAGAGAGATGATCATTCATCTAATGAGAGTTGACGTGTTGTATCAATGGAAGGAGGGGATCGAATGGCTGAGAAACCATTACGCCCACTCGCGGATGGAGATTTAACCATCGATCAAGTGAAAGAACAACTAGTTGAGCTAGGTAAAAAAAGAGGAGTATTAACATACGCAGAAATTACAGAGAAGCTGGCGGTATTTGACCAAGACTCGGATCAAATTGATGAGTTTTTCGAGTACTTAGGTGAGCAAGGTATTGAGATATTAAATGATAATGATGATGTACCTAATATGCAGCAAATGGTAAAAGAAGAAGAGGAATTTGATTTAAATGACTTAAGTGTTCCTCCTGGAATTAAAATTAACGATCCAGTACGTATGTACTTAAAAGAAATCGGCCGTGTTCCACTTCTTTCTGCCGAAGAAGAAATTAACTTAGCGAAAAAAATTGAAGAAGGTGACGAGGAAGCTAAACGTCGTTTAGCTGAAGCGAACCTTCGACTCGTTGTTAGTATTGCTAAGCGATATGTTGGGCGTGGAATGTTATTCCTCGATTTAATCCAAGAAGGAAATATGGGTTTAATCAAGGCGGTTGAAAAATTTGATTATCGTAAAGGGTATAAGTTTAGTACGTATGCGACATGGTGGATCCGCCAGGCGATTACTCGCGCGATTGCAGACCAAGCTCGTACGATTCGTATTCCGGTCCATATGGTCGAAACGATTAATAAATTAATTCGTGTACAGCGTCAGTTACTTCAAGATTTAGGACGTGAACCGACTCCTGAAGAAGTATCGGAAGAAATGGATTTAACGCCTGAAAAAGTAAGAGAAATCCTTAAAATTGCTCAAGAGCCAGTTTCTTTAGAAACACCAATTGGTGAAGAAGATGACTCTCACCTTGGTGACTTCATTGAAGACCAAGATGCACTAGCTCCTTCAGATGCTGCAGCTTACGAGTTATTAAAAGAGCAGCTAGAGGACGTACTAGATACACTAACCGACCGAGAAGAGAATGTCTTACGCCTTCGCTTTGGTCTAGATGACGGTAGAACTCGAACACTTGAGGAAGTAGGTAAAGTATTCGGTGTAACACGCGAGAGAATTCGTCAAATTGAAGCGAAAGCATTAAGAAAGTTAAGACACCCAAGTCGTAGTAAGCGACTTAAAGATTTTTTAGATTAAATTATATTTCAAGCTGGCTCTCAGGAGTCAGCTTTTTTTGCTTTAACTTCTCGCTCTTTCGTACGATAATAAATATAGCGAACCTTCAGGAGGAGAATGGATGAACCAAGAGCGGAAAGAAATCATCATTAAAGAAATCAAATATTGGAAACAAACAAGACTTCTTCCCGAACAATATTGTAATTTTCTGCTTACCCTTTATTCGGAAGGAGAAGAAGAACATTTAAAGGTAGAAGAAGAGTCGCGCTCTAGTATGGACGTGAAGTCTATGTCTACCTTTTTTATCGTTCAATTTTTATTATTGTTTATTGTTGTTGTCATTTATTTTACTGATTTTCCATTTTTATTGCAAATGGCATTTGGGTTATTATGTGGGTTTCTCATTTTAAAAATTGCTAAAAAAACACGAAATAAGCTTCCTCAATTAGCCTATCTTTATTTTTTAATGGCGGCAATCGTTCTTTTATTACTTTTAGCCCAAGTGGTGGAACAAATTTTACCTGGCCATCGAATCGCTATGATGTTAGTTATTTTACTGAACTGTTTTGCTTGGTTGTTCATTGGTTTCAAAATGAAATTGAAGCCTTTTATGATTGGTGGCATCGCTGGAATAATACTCAGTATTGCTTTTTACGCATTCTATTAAGGACATAAGAAATTAAAAGTTTATTTTTTTTTGATTTTTGTTAAAATGGATAAAGGCAATAGAAAACAATGACAAAATAAGCAATTCTTCAGTTAACTCTTTTCTCTTTACCTGTTTTCAAGTAAAATGGTAGAGGGAATTCAAATGGATTCACTTTTGGTTATTTATATGTCATTATTATAGTGTAAAGGGGGACAAGATCGTGAAAGGTAGACCGTTATTTCCTTTTGCAGTAATTGCAATAGCAGGGATTCTTCTAATGGTGGCACTATCATTCCAAGGCTTATTAGCTAGTCAAGCGGATGAAGGGGAAGCCGAAGAGGAAATCGTATTCGATGATCCAATTGCAGCTGGTGAAGAGCTAACACAGCGAAGCTGTTTAAGTTGTCATGGACAAGATCTACAAGGATTAGCTAGCAATCCTGCAATTAATGCTTTAGAAGGTAAGTTCACTGAAGAAGAAATTGTACAAATTATTTTTGGGCAATATGAAGGTGTAAATATGCCTGCGATGAACAATCTAAAGCCTGCTGAAGCAGAAGCAATTGCTACATACTTACTACACATTTCTGAGTAATATGTATATGTGAGGAAAGAGGGGATATTGGCCCCTCTTTTTTTATTTGCCTTCCGCTTTTCATAGTCTAACTTTAGGTGCTATCGGCTCGAGGTCGCTTCGATCCATCAACCTTCCGCTTTTCATAGTTGCACATTGCCATTAAATATAGGTATGATTAAAGCAAAGTTTACATAAATGTGGTGAGAAAATGAATGAAACAAAATTGTCAAAGCGGCTGGAAACGGTAGCTAACTTTGTAATTGAAGGATCGAGGATTGCTGATATTGGCTCAGATCATGCATACCTCCCTTCTTATTTATGTGTGAATGGTCGAATTAGCTTTGCGGTTGCAGGTGAGGTGAATGAAGGTCCTTATCAATCTGCATTATCGCAAGTGGAGAAATTAGGGATAGCTGATAAAGTTCATGTTCGGAAAGGAAATGGACTTGAAGTAGTATCTCCTAGTGAAGTCGATCACATCATTATTGCAGGTATGGGAGGGGCTCTCATTACTGATATTTTAGAAGCTGGCCGCGATAAGCTTGTAGGAGTAAAGCGACTAATTCTTCAGCCCAATGTGATGGCAGATCGCATTCGAAAATGGTTACTAACGAATGGGTGGGAATTAATTAAAGAAGTCGTTTTAGAAGAAGACGAAAAAATATATGAAGTCCTAGTAGTCGAAAGAGGAAATGCCGATGAGCCATACAGTGAGAATAGGGAGCTTGAATTACTCCTAGGTCCTTTTTTAATGCAAGAAAAAAATTCAGCTTTTATTAAAAAATGGGAAAGTGAAATACAAAGTTGGAAGCGAATTTTGCTACAATTTGAACAAGCGAAAGAAACAGAAGAAGTGAAAGCCAAAAAAGAAGAATTAATACAACTTATTTCAATAGTGGAGGAGGTTGTTGCAACATGAGTAAACTTGCAAATGGACAAACAGTGATCCAGTTATTTGAAAGTTGGTCCCCTAAATCGCTTGCCGTAGAAGGTGATAAGAATGGCTTAATGGTTGGGACGTTAAATAAACCCATTCAGAAAGTAATGATTGCATTAGATGTCCTTGAAGAAGTCATGGATGAAGCAATAGAAGCGGGTGTAGATTTAATAATTGCCCACCATCCACTTATTTTTAGACCATTAAAAAATATTGATACGAGCCGTCCAGCGGGGCGCATTATAGAAAAAGCCATTAAGCATAATATTACGATTTACGCTGCTCATACCAATTTAGATGTGACTAAGGGTGGGGTAAATGACATGATGGCCGATGCTTTGGGATTAAAGAATACTGAGGTACTCTCACCCACGACTGAAGTGGCCTTAAAAAAAGTTGTCGTGTTCGTTCCAAAAAGTCACGTAGATCAAGTTCGCATAGCTTTAGGTAATGCAGGAGCTGGTCATATCGGTAATTACAGTCACTGTACGTTTAATAGTGAAGGAACAGGTACCTTTACCCCATTAGAAGGGACGAATCCGTTTATTGGTGAACAAGGAAAATTAGAAAAAGTGGAAGAAGTTAAAGTTGAAACGGTTATTCCTGCTCATCTGCAAAATAAGGTCATTGCTGCTTTGATCAAAGCTCATCCGTATGAAGAGCCTGCTTATGATGTTTATCCACTTGACAACAAAGGAGAATTACTTGGATTAGGGCGTATTGGAATTCTTGAAGAAGCAATGACACTAGAACAGTTTGCTCATCATGTTAAGCAAGCTTTTGAAGTGAAGGGTGCTAGAGTTGTAGGAAAATTTGATGCAACAGTGAAAAAGGTTGCTGTTCTCGGCGGTGATGGTAACAAGTACATGTCCCAAGCTTTATTTAAAGGGGCTGATGTATTTGTTACAGGAGATGTCTATTATCATGTTGCTCACGATGCGATGATGGATGGCCTTAATATCGTTGATCCGGGTCATAATGTAGAAAAAATTATGAAACAAGGCGTTCAAAAGTACCTGACAGGGCAATTATCAAATCAAAATTATCAAACCGAGGTCATTGTCAGTAAAATAAATACAGACCCTTTTACATTCATTTAATTTAGTGCTAAAAAGTGACGGACAATCAGATTGAAACATCTGAAGTAAGACTTTCGAATACTAAAAAAAGATGCAGTTGTGATCTCTATTAAGATCCAACTGCATCTTTTATATGCTCTTTTCTCAAAGTTCTAGAAAGTGCTTTATCATTTATTTGGAATCTTTTTTAGCTTTTACTTTTGGTAAGATCTTCTGCAATGTAACTTTACGTTCTTTCCCCCATGTCGCTTCATCTTCAGGGTTATACTTTTCTAGGAATTCAATCACTTCTTTAGTTATAGGAGTTGGAGTTGAAGCACCTGAAGTAACACCTACTATATTAACGCCCTCTAACCACTTTAGCTTTAATTCAGTTAAATCAGAAATACGATATGCTTTTGTCCCTGCAATTTGTTCGGAAACTTGTGCTAGACGATTCGAATTATTACTTTTTGGATCACCGACAACGATAACTAGGTCAGCTTGCTTCGCTTGTTCTGCAACAGCCTCCTGCCTTACTTGAGTCGCTAAACAAATTTCATTATGAACTTCCGCATGAGGATATTTTTTTAGTGCATGGTTCATAATATCTGCAACATCCCATTGGCTCATTGTCGTTTGATTGGTAATAATGATTTTTTCCTTGCTTAACTGAAGTTTTTCTACATCTTGTGTTGATTCAACTAAATGAACGATATCAGGTGCTACACCAATAGCTCCTTCAGGTTCTGGATGACCTTTTTTGCCTACGTAAATCACATCGTACCCTTCTGCTTTCTTCTCTAAAATAAGATCATGGGTTCTAGATACGTCAGGACAAGTTGCATCAACAACGGTTAGCCCTTTTTCTTTTGCGAGCTTACGAACTTCTGGGGATACGCCATGAGCCGTAAAAATGACGGTACCTTTATCGACTTGTTTTATAATATCTAAACGATTCGGTCCGTCTAATGAAATGATTCCTTCCTCTTCAAAGGCATCTGTAACGTGTTTATTATGAACGATCATTCCTAATATATATATTGGGCGAGGTAAATCAAGGTTTTGGGCGGCTTGTCTGGCAAGAACCATTGCATCAACTACACCATAACAATAGCCTCGCGGTGATATTTTTAATACTTTCATGCTTGGCCTCCTATTAGTAACATACTATATTACATTATAAAGGAGGACTGTACCTTATACAATGAATTCACTTCGAGCGCTTAGATATACATTTTAGGGGCAGGTATATTTCCGTGAGTTGACTTTTTAGTGGAGGAAGCCTTCTTTGTAACAGTCGTTTTTTTGTTGGATAAAGAATTTATTTTTTTAGTATCTTTAGTTTTTTTACCAGGCTTCACTTTTTTACTTTCTGTTACCTTCAAATTTGGTTTTACTTTTTTTTCTGAACTTGTATGTTCATCTGTGCTGATCGTCTCTTCTTTATCAGTGGTATTTGTTTCAATTTCTGAATGGTCTGTGGTATCACTATTCGCTGTCTCGGTGTTTTCTTCACCATCTGAATTGCTTTTTAGAATTTGGTATAGTTGTGGCATGCTTTTTAGGAGTGGACCATATTGCTGGATCATAGGTGTTACTTGTTGTACGACACCCATAACACGTTGAGCGTTATTGAGTATACCCATTAAGTTCATGCCTCCACCCATCGCGCCAGTACCAGCAGCACCCATACCACTCGCTAAAGCTCCAGGTCCAGCAGCAGTAGCTCCTAAACCAGGACCTATACTACTGCCCATACCACTGAACAAACCTCCACCAGCACCTGGTGCCATACTTGAACCTAAACCACCAGCACCTGGCATCATGCCTGAACCTAAACCGCCAGCAGCTCCTCTACCAAATAGACGTGCTAACAGACCTCCACCGCCAGTAGGTCGTATTGCTCCAGTGGGCATGCCAAACATACCTGGAGCGGACGTTGGGGGTTGATTTAGAAATGGAACGTTGAAAGGGCCTGGGGATGGTGGCGGTGGCATCATCATTTGTTGTTGGTAAGGAAAAACCATCATTTTCATCCTTTCGTGCAAAATTCATTCTCTATGATTAGGTATATGCACGATAGAACGTTTGGTGCAATTGCGATTATGTTCACAGTAATATAATGACAAATTCGCTTTTACATTCTGTTTTTGGTAGAATAAACAATTGCATAGAATAAAAACCTTTATAAAGTAAAAAGAGGTAGGAGACAGTTATGACAAATTCAAATTTTGCTCGTTTCGATTTACAAGCTTTTTTAATAAACGCAGTAACAGCACAAGGCTTTACATTACCAACGGAAATACAAGAACGATTAATTCCAGCCATACGAAGTGGTAAGGATGTTATTGGTCAATCACAAACAGGTTCAGGTAAGACGTTGGCGTTCTTATTACCGATTGTAGATGTAATTGATTCTGAAAGGGAAGAGGTACAAGCCGTCATCGCTGCACCGACACGTGAGTTGGCGACACAAATATTTAATGAACTGAAAAAGTTATTAGATCATCAAGAGGAACAAACCATTCAGGCAAAACTCCTCGTTGGAGGAACAGACCGCTCTCGAATGATTGACAAGCTTGAAAAAACACAGCCTCACATCGTCATTGGTACACCTGGACGTATTAATGACTTAATTGAAGATCAAGCTCTAAATGTTCAAGAGACACCGATGCTAGTTGTGGATGAAGCTGATCAAATGTTAGATATGGGCTTTTTAGAAGATGTGGATAAAGTAGCTTCGCGAATGAGTGTCGATTTACAGATGCTAGTTTTCTCGGCTACAATTCCCGAAAAATTACAGCCGTTCTTACGTAAATATATGAACAACCCAAGACATGTTCATGTGAAACCTGAACATGCTGCTGCCCCTAAAATTGAGCATCGTTTAATTTCACTAAGACACCGAAATAAAATTGAAGTAACCATTGAAGTGGCTAAAAGCGTTAATCCGTACCTTGCCATTATATTTACGAACACAAAAGAACAAGCAGATGAAGTAGCAAATGCGATGCTTTCACAAGGGTTAAATGTAGGGCGATTGCATGGCGGGTTGCAACCACGTGAAAGAAAGCAAGTGATGAAGCAAGTCAATGATGTAAAAATTCAGTACTTAGTTGCGACGGACCTAGCGGCTAGAGGAATTGATATTAAAGGAATTACTCATATTATCAATTACAATATACCAAAAGACCTTGATTTCTATATTCATCGTGTGGGGAGAACAGCACGTGCAGGAAATGAGGGACTAGCTGTTACGATTTATGAACCACATGAGCAAGAGGCAATCGAGAAGTTAATGAAAAGAGGAATTTCTTTCACTTTCACTGAGGTTAAAAATGGTGAGTTAATTACATTGGATAAGCAGAAATTCGGTGGAAGTAGGCCTAAAGCCAAAAGCCCAGTTAGCAGCGGTAAAGCGATTGCTAGGCCTAAAAAAGTGAAGCCAGGTTATAAAAAGAAAGCACGCTATTTACAAGAAAAGCAAGATAAGCGCGACAGAAGAATAAATCGTAGAAAGAATAAATAAATAAAATAATTATTGGAGTGGAGAAGATGTTATTAGGATCACATGTGTCAATGAGTGGTAAGAAAATGCTATTAGCATCAAGTGAGGAAGCTGTTTCATACGGGGCAAATACCTTTATGATTTATACAGGAGCCCCTCAAAATACACGTCGAAAACCTATTGAAGAGTTGAATATTGAAGCTGGGTTAGCTCATATGAAAGAAAATGGGATCGATGAAATTGTCGTTCACGCACCTTATATTATTAATATTGCCAATACAGAAAAGCCTGCCACCTTTCGTTTAGGTGTTGACTTTTTACGGAGTGAGATTGAACGAACCGAAGCGTTAGGAGCAAAACAAATCGTTCTTCATCCTGGTGCACATGTTGGAGCAGGGGCTGAAGCTGGAATAAAAAAAATAATAGAAGGTTTAAATGAGGTTTTAGAAAAAGAGCAAAAGGTTCAAATTGCTCTTGAGACGATGGCTGGAAAAGGGACTGAATGTGGACGTTCATTTGAAGAGTTAGCGAGCATTATAGATGGGGTTACACACAACGAAAAATTATCTGTCTGTTTTGATACGTGCCATACTCATGATGCAGGATATGATATCGTTAATGATTTTGATGGTGTACTCGAGCAATTTGATAAGTTAATTGGTATTGACCGCATTAAAGTACTTCACATCAATGATAGCAAAAATGAACGCGGGGCAAGAAAAGACCGACACGAAAACATCGGTTTTGGTCATATCGGTTACGATGCACTACGTCACATTGTCCATCACCCACAATTAAAGGATACTCCAAAGATTTTAGAGACTCCTTATATTGGTGAAGATAAAAATAATAAAAAGGCTCCATACAAGCACGAAATTGAAATGCTTAAAAGCTCTAATTTTAATGACCAATTAAAAGAAGTTATTATGGGCTCATAAGCATTGCTGTAACAGTATTATTAAACATGGCTAAATGAAAAAAAGACTGTCTCATACCTTTCCACACCTTTTAAGGTGTAATAGGTCCATGATACAGTCTTTTTTGCGATGAGTTGCAAAATAGTACCTCATTTCTAGATTACAGTTGGTCCAGTAAATGCCCATATTGGTTAAGTAATTGAGTAATTACTTTTGAAACATAGGGGTCTACTTCTGTTTGTAAGCGATTGATTAACCGTTCAACTTGTGTACGATCTCCAACATCAATTGGTTCGGACTGTAGAACTTGAATTACCTCACTTGCTTGTTTTTCTGTGATAGGCATTTGATGTTGGTGAGATAAAGCAACTAATTCTTTTTTTGTTAAAGAATTAATTTTATGATTGATCATTTGTTGAAAAAAAGGATTTAACATCAGTTTTCCTCCTTACCCACTAATACCTACAGTTTATGAACGGCCTAGAAAATTGTGAAAAGAAACCAAACATGATTTTTTAGCTTGTTCGAAAAAAGAATTTATAAAAAACCATTTACAAAGTTTCCCCCTAGCTAATATAATTGGTTATATTATAAAAAGTTTACCTAAGGAAACTTTTAATCACAAAACCTAAATACCTTTCATAAAATAGGTTTAGATAAATTGCGGATACGTTGTTTAACGATAACTTAACATTAGAAAGTTAAGCCTGTTGCTATAAGGTCTAAACTTTAATATAAGACCGATGATCGACTATAACAGAGAGGGGTTTAAAAATGGGAAGAATGTTAGAGGTAAATAATCTCTCCGTTTATTACGATAATCTTCAAGCAATTAATAATGTAAGCTTTTCTGCTGATGAAGGGAAATTAATTGGAATTGTCGGCCCGAATGGAGCTGGGAAGTCAACTTTAATAAAAGCAATATTAGGCTTAGAAAAGTCAACGAACAGCGGAATAAATGCCTTAGATAAGTCTATTAAAAAGGCGAGAAGACAAATAGCATATGTACCGCAGCGAAGTCTGATTGATTGGGATTTTCCTGTGCTTGTAGAAGATGTCGTTATGATGGGACGTTATATTCACTTGCCTTGGTATAAACGACCTTCAAAAGATGATAAAAGAATTGTCACAGAGGCTTTAGAGAAGGTAGGAATGATCGATTTTAGAAAACGACAAATTGGTGAGCTTTCTGGCGGGCAGCAACAACGTGTTTTTATTGCTAGAGCATTAGCCCAACAAGCCACACTGTTTTTCCTTGATGAGCCTTTTGCAGGAATTGATGTAACCTCTGAAGAGATCATCATAAATATTTTAAAGTCACTAAGAGAAGAAAATAAGACGATCCTTGTCGTTCATCATGATTTAAGCAAGGTAGAAGAGTACTTTGATCAAGTTATGTTAGTGAATAAAGAACTAATCGGGTATGGAGAAGTGAGTGAAACGTTTAAACCAGAACTGCTATCACAAACATACAAAGGTAAGATTAAACTATTTAAAGACAATGACCAAATGATGGTGGTGGGTAACTAATGCAAGAAATATTATCTTTTATTGACCAAGTTTCCCGTTATAATTATCTTCAACAAGCGTTAATTGCAGCAGTATTAGTTGGGATTATTTGCGGCGTAATTGGTTGTTTTATAATATTACGTGGTATGGCTCTGATGGGAGATGCGATCTCGCATGCTGTTTTACCAGGGGTTGTCATTGCGTATATGGTCGGTGCTAGTTTCTTTGTGGGTGCCGTAATTGCAGGGGTCTTAACGGCACTTGGGATTGGTTATGTTTCACAGAATAGTCGGATTAAAGACGATTCAGCAATAGGAATATTATTTACGGCTGCATTTGCCCTTGGTGTCGTTTTATTAACTAATTTGCGTGGAACATCATTAGATTTATGGCACATATTGTTTGGGAATGTTTTAGCTGTATCTCGAAGTGATTTATGGGTGACGTTTGGAATTGGCGTCTTTGTTCTGTTAATGATTTTCTTATTTTACCGTCCTTTACTCATGAGTACATTTGATCCAACTATGGCGAAAGCAGCCGGAATACCTGTACAAATGATTCATTACTTATTGATGCTTCTGTTATCCTTAGTAACAGTCGCTTCGTTAAAAACAGTAGGTATTATTTTAGTTGTGGCAATGTTAATTACCCCTGGAGCAACCGCTTATTTATTAACAGATCGATTCCCCGTGATGTTATTTTTATCAGCATTCTTTGGTTCGATATCTGCTGTATTAGGGATTTTCTTTTCTGTTGTATATGATGTAGCGTCAGGGGCTTCGATCGTGCTTGTTGCTTCAGTTATATTTGGGATTGTGTTTTTCTTTTCACCAAAACAAGGTGTTGTCACTAGGTACTTTCGTTCAAAGGTTCAAAGGGCTCAAAGGGCCGCATCATAGAAAAAGAGGCACTCATTTATGGGATGAGTGCCTCTTTACATATAATTTAAAGATGTCTAGTTCCAGTACCTAGCGAGACTTCGCTCACTTCCTTGCGCTTTTCTCAAATATTAACTTTCTTCACTAAAGCGAGTAGCCATTCTATAAAAAGTAAGTTGACTTTGTAATTGCTTTTCACCTTCTTGCTGTGGTAGGTAATGGTAATGACCAAACTTGTCTTGCTCTCTAGCTTTTACATTATCTTTTAAGGTGATATCTAAAACTTCAATAATTCGTCTTTTAATATGGGGGCTATAGATCGGGAATAAGATTTCAATTCGCTTTTCCATATTTCTTGTCATCCAATCTGCAGACGAAAGAAAGATTTTCTCCTCGCCATCGTGATGAAAATAAAAAATACGGCTATGCTCGAGAAAACGATCGACAATACTTCTTACACGAATGTTTTCACTTACCCCCTCAATACCAGGTCTTAAACAACAAATTCCTCGTACAATTAAATCAATTTTGACTCCTGCTTGTGAAGCTTCATAAAGTTTTAGAATAATTGGCTTGTCCGTTAGCGAATTCATCTTAGCAATAATCCGTCCATTTCCTGATTGTAAATGAGCTTCAATTTCCTGATCAATGGCTTCGATAAACGTTTCTCTAATTTGAAAAGGTGCAGTAGAAAGGTGGTTCCAGATTGGTTTAATACTATACCCACTTAAATAGTTAAAGAAATTAGTTGCATCAATGCCGAAACCTTCATCTGAAGTAAGAATGCCCATGTCTGTGTATAGTTTTGCGGTTGAGTCATTGTAATTTCCTGTTCCTAAATGGACATAACGTTGAATCTTATCATTTTCATGGCGAACGACTAGTGTAATTTTACTATGTGTTTTTAAAGCCGTAATTCCATATATAACATGGACACCCGCTTTTTCTAATTTTTTAGCCCATTGAATATTATTTTCTTCATCAAAACGTGCTTTTAATTCGACAAGAACAGTTACTTGCTTTCCGTTTTCTGCTGCTCTTGCTAAGGCGTTAATGATCGGTGAGTCACCGCTGACACGATACAACGTTTGTTTGATAGCGAGTACATTCGGGTCATCTGCAGCCATCCCTAAGAAATCAAGTATCGGTTGAAAGGATTCATATGGATGATGAAGAAAAATGTCCTTTTTATCAATTGCTTGGAAAATATTATCCTCGTTTATTAAATCTTCAGGTTGCTGTGGTATTAAATTTTCATTCGCTAGATGCTCGTAATCTGATATTAGTTTTCCATAAAGCTTAAATAGGAACGATAAATCTAAAGGGCCTTTGAAAGAATAAACATCTCTTCTATGAACTTCTAATACATCAAGTAAAAGGCTTAACACTTTAGGCTCCATCAAACCTTCTTGAATTTCAAGACGAACGGTAGACCCCGATTTTCGCTTCTTTAATTCTTTTTCAATCTCTCTTAAGAGGTCACGAGCTCCTTCTTCATGTATTGTTAAATCAGCGTTACGAGTAATCCTAAATGGAGATACCGATTGCACTTCATACCCTTTAAATAATTGACCAATAAAATGGCTGATTACATTTTCAAGCAAAATAAACTGTTGTTTTTCACATTGGCTAGGTAGTTGGATAAATCGATTTAATACACTTGGAACTTGTACAATGGCTAAGCGTTCTTTTTTTTGTTGTTGGTTAGTGTCATTAAGTAACACAGCTAAGTTTAAACTTTTATTTAATAGCATTGGAAAAGGACGATAGGCATCAATTGCCATAGGCGTTAAAACAGGAAATATATAATGTAAAAAGCGTTCTTCTAAGAACATCATTTGCTCATTGGTTACTTCATCAATGGCTAAGAATTGAACGCCTTCATGGTAGAGCATCGGTAATAATGTCTCACAAAACATATTATCCTGAAGACGAACAAGTTGTTGTGTTTTTTCAGAGATCTTTTTTAATTGCTGTTTTGGTGTTAACCCTGCTTTATTTTCTGGTCTGTTAAATCCCGCTTTTACTTGGTCTTTTAAGCCAGCGACACGGACCATAAAAAATTCGTCTAAGTTCGAGCTAAATATTGCTAAAAATTTTAATCTTTCCAATAGTGGGTTTCTTTCGTCTATGGCTTCCTCTAAGACACGCTCGTTGAAGGCTAACCAACTGAGCTCACGGTTATTGTAGAAGGTTGCATTATTTAGATCAATGGGCATATTTTGTTCGATGTATCTTGTCGACATAATTATCAACCTCTCCAAAGAAAATATCTAATCTCATTCCATAATATCAATTAATTGTAAATCTTATGTAAAGTTTGTGTAAATTAGTTATTATTTTGGAAATGCAACTCAACGTTAAAATTGAGTAATTTCTCAATTTGCTTTTTATACTTTTGGGCTTGTTCTTCTTCAAAGTAAAAATCATCATGACAATAGAGTTGCAGCTGGATCTCTCTTTTTGATGTCTTGTGAACAACACATTTATAAACGACATTTCTTCGAGTTCGATTGAGTGAATAGGCAAGCTTTAAAATGGCACCGAGCAATTCATAACGTTTTAATTGTTGTTTCGTTAAGAGTTCACTATAAGGGCCAGCGAACTGAAGTAGATAAGGTTTTGACTTAAAAGAAGATATTAGAGCAACCCCCAATCGTTGCTCGTGGGTCAATCCATCGATCGTCATATTAGATAGTAAATAAAAGGTGTGTTGACTACTAGCTTCGTTACTAATATATTCACCCATATAAAGGAACCTAGCACTATAACGAAGCAATTTCAAATTATCCTCATCATTGAGTTTTTCAAGAAGATAAGGAGATAACTCTTTATAAATAGCAGAAGCCAGCTTTGAAACTTGCTGAACATGCTCAACATTGATTTGATAATTGTAAGAAAGTTGATAGAAGCTTTCTTCAGCAACGTTTGGAAATTGTTCAATTCCTATTTGCTGTAGCACCTCCTCATAAAATACCCCATCTCTTAATCCTTTGTTACTCATGATAAAAACAGGTGCCCTTGTCACCTCAACTAATGTAGAAATAGCTTGGATAGCCGGAATAATAATATCTGCTCGATCTTTAGACAGGCCTTCTACATTTTGCCTTTCAGTAAAAGGGTGTTCTAGTAAAGACTGTTGAACTTCATGAATGTCATTTGGTTGTAACTCATATTGATGAAGGCCTGGCAAAGGATAGTTAATCTTGCGTTGATGCATTAAACATAAGTTTCTAGCGGTACCACCAATTCCAACGACGGGAAGTTCTGTATTGACAATCCAATTAAATGAAGAAAATTGGTTAATTAAGAATTGTTTTAGATTGTTCATTTCATCTAAGGTTGGAGGATCACTTTCAATGAAACGGTTTTTTAAAGTGATAGCACCAAATGGAAAACTAACATATTTCAGTAATTTTCTATTTTTAAATAAAGTTACTTCAGTACTTCCACCACCAATATCAATGGAAATGCCGTCTTCGATATTTGTAGAATTGGTAACAGCTAAGTAACCATAGTAGGCTTCTTCATAATCACTTAAAACAGTAAAGGAAAGAGCTGTTTTATCTTTTATGATGTTCAGTACTTCTCTTTGGTTTGGAGCAAGACGTAAGGCAGCTGTTGCTACCCCCTTAACATAATCAATTTGATGGTCATTTATGATTTTATTAAAACGACTAAGCGTCTCGACAATGATTTCTATCCCCTCATCTGTAATGCTTCCATCTATTGTCGTATGGCTACTTAATCTAGCAACAACTTTAAAGTTATGGAGTTCATGATAACATCCGTTACTTTGAATGGTATAAATTACGAGCCGAATAGAGTTAGAACCCATATCAATAATTGCTAACTTTCTTTGTGCCATTAAAATTCACATCCCTGTAGTTAAGAATTGGATTTCAGATGTATTTGTTTTATTATATAATTTTCTACATCTCTTTGCATTCATGTGCGAGGAGGCATTTTTGTTTATTGAATAAGAACAATTCTTATTTATGCTATAATGTAGGTATAGTTTTGATTTGGAGGAACAGTATGACTGATCATCAAGCTTATGCGATAGAAGTCAACAGATTATCTTTTCGCTACGATAGCAAAGAAGTTTTGGAAAATGTTAATTTAAAAATAAAAGAAGGTGCATTTTTGGGTCTTGTTGGCCCAAACGGATCTGGAAAATCGACATTAATAAAATGCATACTCGGTTTATTATCTCCGCAAAATGGTGAAGTTTTGTTGTTTGGTCAACCATTAAACAAATTTAAAGCGTGGGATAAAGTAGGATTTGTTTCTCAAAAAGCAAATAGCTTTAACTCGGGTTTTCCAGCTACTGTTTTCGAAGTAGTATCAATGGGGTTATATGCTAAAATTGGATTATTTCGTTTTATGACGAAAAAAGACAAACAAAAAGTTCATGCGGCAATTAAAAGTGTAGGTATGACCGAATTTACGAATCAAAATATTGGTGAACTCTCCGGCGGACAGCAACAACGTGTGTTTATTGCCAGAGCTTTAGTCAGTGACCCAAAGCTCCTAATCTTAGATGAGCCTACTGTTGGTGTTGATGCAAGCTCTGTCCATTCTTTTTATGAAATGTTAATTGAACTCAATAAAAATAAAAACATTACATTGTTATTAGTCACACATGACATCACTAAAATGGTTGAACATGTAACGGATATTGCCTGTATTAATACGACTATACATTTTCATGGCGATCGTGAGGAATTTGAAAAGAACCATAACCTGTCATCATTCTTTGGCCATAATGTTCAACTACTAAGCCACAATCATTGTGACGGGGGCTGTGAACATGATTGAGGCTTTTTTGAAATATGAGTTTTTACAAAATGCTTTTTATACAGGATTGCTTATAGGTCTGATCGCACCAATGTTAGGAGTGTTCCTTGTCGTTCGAAGGTTGTCACTGATTGCTGATGCTCTATCTCATATTACATTAACAGGAATTGCAGCTAGCTTACTGTTGGGAAAATATTTCATCTTTTTTCAAGGGCTTAATCCTCTTTACATGGGAATGGGTGCAGCGGTAGGAGGATCTTTACTTATTGAGAAAATTAGAAATGTCTATAAGTTTTATCAGGAATTAGCGATACCAATTATTTTATCTAGTGGGATTGGGATTGGGGTTGTATTCATCTCCTTAGCCGATGGATTTAACAATGACCTGTTTAATTATTTGTTTGGGAGTGTTATCACCGTAAGTCGTTCTGATTTATATACGGTTTTAATTACATCTATTATTGTCATTATCATTACGATTTTTCTATTTAAAGAGATGTTTTATTTAGCTTTTGATGAAGAACATGCCAAAGTTTCAGGTTTAAATAAATCCTTTGTTCATCTCGTGTTTATCATTATTGTGGCACTTGTTATAGCTGCTTCGATGAGGATTGTTGGAATTCTCCTAGTATCGGCGTTAATGACACTTCCAGTTGCAGCTAGTATGCGTATTGCAAAAGGGTTCAAGCAAATGTTCTTTTACTCGATTTTGTTTGGAGAAATTGCAGTAATTGGAGGATTAATTACGGCTTTTCAATTGGATTTGGCACCAGGTGGAACCATTGTTATCATTTCCGTCTTTATCTTAATCATTTGTTTATCCATTAAAAAGTGGAAGGATAAATTTACGTATAGAAAAAAAACGAGTGTAGGTATATAAACCTAAAGAGTTGATTGTTGTCTTGGGGTCTGTTCTAAAGTAAAATCAAATAACAGATTAGAGTAGGAGTACTTGGATGTTAGATCTATTATCAAATTTAACTTTTATTGAACGAGGAATGGTCGCAGCGTTCTTAATTGGTTTCATTTGCCCGTTGTTAGGTTCATTTTTACTCGTTCGGAGAATTTCAATTATTTCAGAGTCTTTATCTCATATTACATTGACAGGAATAGCTGCAGGTGTATTGCTTACGCAAACATTAGCCTTTTTTTCAAATGTTAATCCGCTATATTTCGGTTTGCTGTTTGCGTTTTTTGGATCATTATTAATTGAAAGATTAAGACAGGTGTACAAGGATTTTCAAGAAATAGCTATTCCAATTATTTTATCAGCTGGAGTCGGGTTAAGTGCAATCATCATTAGTGTTTCTAAAACAGGCTATAATCAGTGGTTTATGTATTTGTTTGGAAGCATAGTTAGTGTGACGTTACAGGACTTATATTTTATGATCGTGACTTCAATAGTAGTGCTTATTATTCTGTTTTTATTTTATAAGGAATTTGTGGCGATATCGTTTGATCAGGAATTTGCCAAAGTTTCAGGGATATCCATTAAACGCTTGAATTTTATCTTTTCCTTTCTAATCGCGTTAGTTATAGCAATATCGATGAAAGTCGTTGGTATATTATTAGTCGGAGCGATGATTGTATTGCCTGCTGCAGCTGCGGTTGTGTTTGCTAAAAGCTTTAAGCAGCTTCTGGTGTTATCCGTCCTCTTCGGTCAATTGTCAATGGCGACTGGATCCTTTTTTTCTTATCACTTAAATGTAGCAACTGGTGGTGGAATTGTATTATTTGCCACCTTATGGCTTGTAATGGCACACGTTTTACACCATCTGATAAAAGGAAAGCGAAGGGAGAGAATTTCTGAATGAACGTTACGCAAGCAATGGATCTCTTAAAAGAAAAAGGATATAAATATACGAAAAAACGTGAAGAAATGCTTCGACTTTTTGCCGATGAAAAGCGATATCTTTCCGCTAAAGATGTTTTAGAGAAGATGTATAAGGATTATCCGGGTTTAAGCTTTGATACGATTTATCGAAACTTAGCGACGTTTGCACAATTGGAAATTTTAGAAGTAACAGAATTAGATGGGGAGAAAAAGTTTCGGTTTTCCTGTTCAACAACGCAACATCACCATCACTTAATTTGTTTGGAGTGCGGAAAAACAAAAGCAGTCCACGACTGTCCAATGGAAAACATCAATATTACATTCCCAGATTTTGAAGTTACTGGACACAAGTTTGAAATATATGGGTATTGCAAAAGTTGTGCACCCGTTAGCACCAATTCATAAAGAAAAGGAAAGGGAAAGACGAGTCTTACCTTTCCTTTTTGATACTTAGCTATCGGCTGCTTGATTTAGTTGTTGCGGTATATAGCCTATAGACAGGCCGTTATTTCTATCAAGAATGGCTTTTTTTCCTATTCCTCATTTTTTAGCCACTGTTCGACCCAATGGGTTGCTTCGTTCCAGTTCTCAACTCGAATTACATTCTTCGGAGAAGAGAGACGATTATAAGGGGTATCGAACAAAACGACAGGAATATTACACTCTTCGGCAATATCACACGCATTATCATGCTTATCTTCAAAAAAGATATCAAGCTGATGATCTTTAACGGCATTTATTTTATCGTGGCTGCCGATTAAATTAATCTTATCGTATGGAAGCTTTTTGGCATGAAACCACTGCTCCGTTAGATCGTACAAATGATCTCCTCTAGCACTAATATAAACCATCTTGTGATTGTTTTTCCAATTATGTAATGCGTTTTGTGCATAGTGAGCTAAGTCTGCTTTTGAATAAATATGGCCTTCATGGTCTTTTAACCATTGCCAGAATTGTTCTGATGTAATACCTAACACTTGAGTTAGATCATATTCAGTAATATCATCTAATGTAATATTTTTGTTAAAGTGTTTATTTAAATATGGAACGAAAGTAGCTGGATCGGTAACTGTACCATCGATATCAAAACCAAAAACTCTAGACTTCTTCATAATTCACCTCGTAATAAAAATAAATCGTTTCCTATGCATGCAATCATTGTCACCTATAATCAGAGCATCGTGAGTCATACTATTAATGCTCCCCCAAAAATAGAAAGCGAGGGATTAGTTTTGGCTGACAATAACAATTTCAACAACAACTTTAACGATCGTGATACACGAACGATTGACTTAAGACCAGAAGAAAGAGACCGCGAAAGAGTAGACACATTTGAAGAAGAAACGGCTGCTGAAGTTACACCAATGACAGGTGCTTTTGGTGGTCGAACAGTAGAGCGGGAAGAAACAGCTGAAGCAAACTATGATGATGCAACTGCATCAGGCCGTGGTGTTGGTACGTTTGCTATCGTGCTTTCTATCCTGTCATTATTCTTTTTACCGATCCTTTTAGGTGCATCAGGGATCATTGTCGGGTTCGTTGCAAGAAGAGCTGGTGCAAATGCACTGGGTAACTGGGCGATCGGTATCGGTGCCCTGTCCATTATCTTAACCGTCTTCTTCTCACCATTCTTCTAACAGGGTCAAAGCAAGAATCCACATCACCTAAACTTTGAAGGGGAGTTATTGAATAAGCACACGCGACTAGCGTGTGCTTATTATTGCATGCTCAAAATATAACTTCCAGTTCAAATCACTACTCTTGTTTTGCTAATTTTTCTTGAGCGATTTTGTCAATTTCTTTCTTTAATTCTTCAACCATTATTTCCTCGGGAACTTTTCTTACTATTTCACCGTGTCTAAACAATAAGCCTTCTCCACGAGCTCCAGCAATGCCAATATCAGCCTCTCGTGCTTCACCTGGTCCATTCACAGCACAACCAAGAACAGCTACTTTAATTGGTGCCTTAATGGTTGAAATATAATCTTCAACTTCATTCGCAATTTTAATTAAATCAATTTCAATACGACCACACGTTGGGCATGAAATCAATGTTGCTGCATTTGCAGCTAAACCGAATGATTTTAACAGTTCACGAGCAACTTTTACTTCTTCAACAGGATCAGCGCTTAGTGAAATACGAACAGTATTTCCAATACCCATGTTTAAAATCGCACCTAATCCTGCAGCGCTTTTGATTGTCCCAGCAAATAGTGTACCCGACTCCGTTATTCCTAGGTGTAGCGGGTAACTAAAAGCTTTAGCTGCTTTCTCATAGGCTTCAATTGCTAAATTAACGTCTGATGCTTTCATTGAAACAATAATATCATGAAAATCAAGATCTTCAAGGATACTAATATGATGTAATGCACTTTCGACCATTCCATCAGCTGTAGGATACCCATATTTATCTAAAATTTTCTTTTCGAGTGAGCCAGCGTTTACTCCAATACGAATGGGAATACCTTTTTCTTTTGCTGCTTTAACAACTGCTTCTACTTTTTCTCTTCTCCCAATATTCCCTGGGTTAATTCTAATTTTATCAGCTCCACCTTCAATGGCTTTCAAGGCAAGCTTATAATCAAAATGTATATCGACAACGAGAGGGATGTTAATCCTTGCTTTAATAGCAGAAATAGCCTCTGCTGCCCGCATATCCGGACAAGCTACTCGAACCACTTGACAACCCGCTTCTTCCAACCTGTGGATTTCTGCCACTGTTGCTTCCACATCATGAGTTTTGGTTGTAGTCATACTTTGAATAACGACTTCATTATTTCCACCAATCGTAATCCCGCCAACTTTCACAGGTCGAGTTTGGGTTCGATGTGTAATTTGGGTCATGAATCATTCGCCCCTTTTATTTTTCAACTAAGTATATTGTACAAATGACATACGTGTTTATTTTATCAGTCCCTCATTTTGTTTGGCAAGGTATTGTTACTCTGATTTTAAATATAGGGGAAATAGATAAGTTTTTCCAACCTTTATATTATCCGCTGCCACACCTGGATTTAATTCTTGAAAATCATAAACAATTTGTTGAATAGATGCAGGTACGGGACCGTCATGTAAATGTTCTACAATTGATAAAACAGTATATCCATTTTGAACAACGACTTCTTGGGCAGGAAACGGTTCTTCTTCAACGACAATATTAGGATAATTCTCTGAACTTGTCTCGCTTGTTGTTGGTTTGTCTGCTTTGGGTAAAGTACCAGTAGATAGATCATAATAAATGCTATAACAAATAATAAAAAGAATGATGATAAAGATCACACTGTGTTTGAAGCTGAATTGGGTACTCAATGGCTTGTCCTCCCTAGTATGAGTAAACATCTTAACAATATATATTCAGCAAGTGTAAGAAATATGACTAGAATTTTTTCTTTTTTTAGGAGGGGAAAACACAAATGAAAGAGGGGGCTTCTACAACAGTAGTTATATACATCATTGGATTACTGCCATTTGTCATGGTTGTCGGGAACTCAATGTTTATTCCGATCATCCCTGATATCCAACATGCACTGCAACTAACTGCGATTGAAGGCGGCTTAGTTCTCACCGTGTTTTCGATACCAGCAGCACTTATGATACCGATAATAGGTTTAATTTCAGATCGGATAGGAAGGAAAAAGGTGATATTAGTTTCGCTTCTTTTTATTATGTTAGGCAGTATTTTTTCAGCGTTAGCCCCAGTTTTCTTTGAGGGTCAAAGCGCTTTTTCGATGCTGCTATTAGGCAGGTTTTTCCAAGGGGTAGGAGCAGGGAGAACAGCACCGATGGCAATGGCTTTAGCTGGTGATCTGTTTGTAGGAACGGATAGAAGTAAAGCCTTAGGAACAGTTGAAGTGTTTAACAGCCTAGGTAAGGTGGTAAGTCCTATAGTCGGGGCTTTTATTGCAGTTTATTTATGGTTTGCGACGTTTTTTGTTTATTTTTTTCTTGCCCTTCTAGCATACTTTGGAATAAAAGTTTGGATTAAAGAACGGATGAAAGAAGCAGAGCCATTACGATTGAAAGACTACCACCGTTCAGTGCAAGAA
Source organism: Alkalihalobacterium sp. APHAB7 (assembly GCF_048323755.1). Taxonomy (NCBI): domain Bacteria; kingdom Bacillati; phylum Bacillota; class Bacilli; order Caryophanales; family Bacillaceae; genus Alkalihalobacterium; species Alkalihalobacterium sp. APHAB7. Next base: position 37,098 of record NZ_JBLWFS010000002.1, on the reverse strand, counting down.
ATCATTCTGCGTGAGTTTAAATGGCTTATTCCTATATTTCTCGCCAGTGGAGTTGGTTTGCTTCTTTTATTTGGACTTATGTTTTTTATGTCCTATTATCTTGAAGAGAGCTATGGAGTTTATGGTACTCTAAAAGGGATTTATTTAGCGCTTCCTCTTGTGTTTTTAACTGTATTTTCATATTGGACAGGTAAGAATATGGGAGATAACAAAAATTATGTAAAGCGGTATTTACTGTTAGGATTAAGCGTATTGTTAACCAGCTTTGCATTGCTTATCTTTTTTCATGGGTTACTAGGCTTATTAGTATTAATTTCATTAGCCTCAATTGGTCTAGGTTTTTTTCTCCCTGCAGCTAATACGGCAGTGACAGCTTCAGTTGGAATAAAAGAAAGGGGCTTAGTTGTGTCATTATACTCGATGGTTCGTTTTCTAGGAGTTGCTCTTGGCCCTATAACGTTTAGTATTTTAATGCATGATCCAATGGAGTTATTTTTCTTTTCATTTTTTTTAGTTGGCATTTCGTTTATCATTCTAATTTCTTCATGGACATGTATACCTATCTTAAGGGATTGTAGCTCTAGAATATGAGAAAAGATGGTTGAGTTTTAAAGTTTTACACACATAAATAGGTCAAAAGTCACTTTAAATTTTCCTCGAAAAATAGTTTTCTTAAGTTTAGGATGTCAACTATTTGATTGAGGTCTTCAAAGGAGATGGATGAGATGAGTTTTATGAAAAAGAAATTAATTCCGTTACTGCTAGTGTTTACAATTCTAATACCAAGTTTAGTTGCAGCGGATGCAGCGCCAGGAGATATGATTGTTACACTAGGAGCCAATTTAACTGATGAACAAAAGCAAAGCATACTTAATGAAATGGGTGCACCAGAAGATGTAGAAATTATCTATGTTACCAACGAAGAAGAACATCACTACTTAGGGAATTATGTGAGTAGGGCTCAAATTGGGACGAGAGCGATTTCTTCTTCGATGATTACGTTAACGACATCTGGATCTGGTCTTAATGTAGAGACAAATAATATTGATTGGGTTTCTGAAGGTATGTATGCAAATGCTCTTGTAACAGCAGGAGTGAAAGATGCCGATATTTATGTAACGGCACCATTTGGAGTTTCAGGGACTGCGGGTTTAACAGGAATTATTAAAGCGTATGAAATAACAGCTGATATTGAAATCCCAGAAGAGCAAAAACAAATTGCCAACGAAGAAATGGTCCGAACAGGTAAGCTTGCTGAGCGAATAGGGATGGAAGAAGCAACTGAGCTAATGAACCGAATTAAAGAGGAGATCGCTCAAAATCCGGTTGATTCTGAGGAAGATCTACGTGCTCTCATTCAAAGAATTGCTCAAGAATTAGGAGTTACTCTGACAGAGGAAGAGTTAAACGGGCTCGTTTCATTATTTATGCGTTTAAAGGATTTAAATATAGATTGGAACCAAGTACAAAATCAAATTGGGAAAATTCGCGACAACTTAGGAGATTTCCTAAATCGTGAAGATACGCAATCATTTATTGCATCATTATTAGATGTACTTTCACGTTTCATTGAGGCGATCAAAGGATTGTTTAGATAAAAAATGGCTGACTCATAAGTGCTATTATTTAACTAATTAACAAAATTGATGGTTACTTTGTAACTGCGTTTAATTAGTTTAATTAATAGTATGGCACATTGAGTCAGCTTTTTTTATGCTAGGCTCTTTTCTAAAGGCTGTTTTTCGTAAAATTTGTTGCTATTGGACCGTTTTTTGAATATAAATCAGCCCTAATGGATAAATTCATTTATCCATCTGGCTGATTTATATTCAAAAGCTTCACGCTAAAGCGTGAAGAACCAAGCTTTCGCTTGGTTACGGTCCAATAGCTAAAAGCAACAATCTCTTAGAAAAGAGCCTTTCTAAAAGATTGTTGCCTTATGCTAAGTTATTGCATAAGGAGGGTGCTAGCTAATACTTTATTATAGTGTCCTTTCGTTTTTCTTAAATCGGCCACCTTAAGTATGTAGTTTTCTTGTAATATTTGATAAAATTTTAAATGAGGAGCGACTTTGTTTTTACCGTAGCAAATGCGTTTGTGGAAGCAGGTTGTTGCCTTGGTAACGTTTGAACTATAGGTTTGGTCTGCTGCTTATCATTACTGGTCGTTTTTTTCATAAATTTCACCTCATTTATAGTTTAACCAAAAATTGAAATGAAACTTATATTATTTTATTTCGTATATTATAAAGGATTGGAGGTTGAAGCAATGGATGTTCTAAATATTGCAAGTATGGGATTTCTCGTTGTTTTTTTAGGAACACTTTTCTTATTTGGAGAGTTACTTGTTAAGGTTAAAGGAGTCTTCGGTGTTCTTGGTATTGCAATTATGGCGGTTTACTTCTCTCACCATATTGCTGGTGATACAGGGATTTGGGTTGTTTTATTGTATATTACTGGATTAGTTCTAATAATCGTTGATGGAAAGGCGATTAGTGACGGAACGATTGCATTTTTAGGTGTTATTTTGATGATCGTAGCTCTGGCTATCCCTGCACCAAATTTTTTATACGGGGCTTTAGTTGCCATGGGTTTAGTGCTGGGTGCAACAACTGCTTTACTGTTTCTAAAGGTATTCCCGTCGAGAAACCTATGGTCAAAAATGACTTTAAGAGATCGATTAACAGGGGAATTAGGCTACAACTCAATTAATGATACGTATAAAGAGTTAATCGGAAAAAGAGGAAGAGCAATAACTCCGTTCCGCCCAATTGGTACTATGGAAGTTGATGGAAAACAGTATAGTGCTACGAGTGAGAATAATTGGTTAACACAAGACACTGTCATCGAAGTTGTATCTGTTGATGGTACGCGTATTGTTGTGAAAAAAGTAGATGAAAGTAACGGTTAAGTAGTTAGTAGTGTGTAGTGGCAAACATCAGACTTTAAAGTAAAAGAGGTTAGGTAATCTAAATTAGAAAAAAACAGGTTGCTGGGAAGTGAACTCAGCAGCCTGTTTTTTGTTTTTTGCTTAGTTGTTTGTTGGGTTACTCGCTTCATCGTTTTGCGGGCTAATTTTTGGCTTTGGAACATATTGCAAAACTTTATATAACATGAAGATTGCAATAGCCCAATAGAAGAAGAGCGAAAATGGAATAATGATTCCAAACGCCTCTGTTAAATTAAATATAGCTGTCGGAAGTGTAACTGTATAAGCAGATAAAATCCATAAATGTCGGTATTTTAAGTTTAATTGTGCTTTGTTCTTTAACATAAGTCCAAATAAGGCTAATACCGTTACCCCGATAAATTTCATTGCTGTAAAGAAAAGGTATAATACTAATAAGAAAACAGTTAAAATGACAGGAAGTACATCGGCTATACCATTTACTAACCCTGTTATTTCTTCTTTTGTTAAGTTTAAATTACCTAGGTCGCGGTATCTAAAAGTCTCTGCTTTCCCATCAGTGATAATAACTGCTTCACGTTCAAGCATGGCTAAACCGTTATCGTATTCGTAAATATCACCGACAGTTAAATGTCCTGTAGGATCAAGGATAAAAACACCATCCTCAGTCACATCAATATAAGGCTCTGTTATATCTGATGTTAGAACGCCATTTTGGAAAGCAAAATCCGGTATCTCTTCCTCTAAAGATGTAGCTAAATAGTTAATACCCTGATAAGCTGTTGTTGATAAATTAATTGCACTGGGAATCGAAACAACCGCCATTAATAAGAATACATAGAAAATGGTTTTTCCAATCCCTTGGAACCGAAATGCGGCGATATCCTTAGGGGAATACAAACTTTTAATCAGCTGTTTAAAAATATTCATTTAATAATGTCTACTCCTTCTTATTTAGCTTGTGTTCATGTGTATTGATTTAAGCTTAGTGAATTCTCGAGTGTAATGATCACACACAACCTAGATCAACACTACACACTCACGCATTCGTACCTATTAAATAACTACCAACATACATTTTACAAGAGAAAAAAAAATGGTACAAGAGAAGAGCTGTTTCAATTAGGTGACGACTTTTTTTCCATAAACAGCTTGTCAAATATATCAGTTTATGATATATTACTTTTCGTCACCACCTTTTGAACTTCAGATTTCAGTGTTGACTAAAGTTGATTTTTTGAGTTATAATATTATTTGTCTTTATTATTCCACAGTAGCTCAGTTGGTAGAGCAATCGGCTGTTAACCGATCGGTCGCAGGTTCGAGTCCTGCCTGTGGAGCCATTTATTTTGGCGGTGTAGCTCAGCTGGCTAGAGCGTACGGTTCATACCCGTGAGGTCGTGGGTTCGACTCCCTCCGCCGCTACCATTTCTAAAAAACTTTATATAATGGCGGTTGTGGCGAAGTGGTTAACGCACCGGATTGTGATTCCGGCATTCGTGGGTTCAATTCCCATCAGCCGCCCCATTGAAGGACCCTTAGCTCAGTTGGTCAGAGCGGTCGGCTCATAACCGATTGGTCGTAGGTTCGAGTCCTACAGGGTCCACCATTAACTATAGAAGTACACGGAGGAATACCCAAGTCCGGCTGAAGGGATCGGTCTTGAAAACCGACAGGCGGGTTAAACCGCGCGGGGGTTCGAATCCCTCTTCCTCCGCCATACCATTACATAATATGAGCTTATGATTGATCTTGAATTCAATCATAAGCTTTTTTATTTTCAAATTTAAAAAGTATCGTCATACACAGGTTTTTATTGTTCAGCTCGACTCTTATACTTGAATGTCTTTTAGGAAAATCCACGTAATCGTTCCGAGGGCGATACAATAGATAGCGAAGTATGTGAGTTTAGCTTGATTTAGCATTTGGATCAACCACTTAATACCGATAATTGCAAAGATAAATGAGGCGATACAGGCGATGGCAAGTTCAATCCCAACTCCTGCGAAAGTTTCTGTCGTTAGTTCTGGTAATTTTAAAATGGTAATCCCTAAGATAACAGGAATGGAAAGTAAGAAAGAATAGCGAACAGCTGTTTTTTTATCCAAACCGCACCAAAGTGAAACAATTAAGGTACTGCCGGCTCGCGATATTCCTGGTATAACAGCCAGAGCTTGGCCGATCCCAATAATAAGACAATCTTTCCAAGTCATTTCTTTTACCGTACGATTTCCTACATTAATCCCGTGTTCAATCAGTATTAAAAACAATCCTGTAACAATTAAAGCGGCTCCAATTGTTGAAGCTTGAGTAATATTATCGCCTATCAAACCTTCAATTCCTTTGCCAACACCCATGGTAATTAGGGTAGCGCCTACAATAAGCCAGGCAAATCGATAGTTTGTTTTCGCTTTTTCGCTCTTGAAAAATAAGTAAGTAAAGAAGTCTTTAATAATTTCAAGTAAATCGCGCCAAAAAAAACAAATGACGGCTAGTAAAGATGCTGCATGTAGAAGGACTTCGAAAGTCAAGTCGCTCGTAGACACTTGAATACCTAGTAGCTTTTCAGCAATAACCAAATGTGCTGAACTAGAGATCGGAAGAAACTCTGAAATTCCTTGGATGATGCCTAGTAGAAGAGCTTCAAACCAGTTCAAATTCACACCTCCCATATTTGTATGTATTTCACAATATGGGGTTTGTCCGTTAAATATGAATGTTTTGATTATAATTTTAAAAATGAGGGAAATGTATGAAGTGGAAAAGTTGAAATAGCAGTTAAATACATTATACATATCAATTGCATGTTATACGTTTTTTTGTTAATGTAAATATTGAGCAACTTAGTAAACATTTCTGTTGCTTAAATTTATTAACTGCATTGGATTACTTTACCATTTATTTGAAGACAATTGCTTAGGGAGGAAATTAAAATGGCAAAACATGAATTACCTGCATTACCTTATGCTGCAAATGCACTAGAGCCTCATATTGATGAGCAAACAATGAATATCCACCACGGGAAGCACCATAACACATATGTGACTAACTTAAACGCTGCTTTAGAAGGTCATGATGAGCTTGCAAGCAAGTCAATTGAAGATCTAATTAGTAACTTAGACGCTGTACCTGAGAATATCCGTACAGCAGTAAGAAACAATGGCGGAGGCCATGCTAACCACTCTTTATTCTGGACGCTTTTAAGCCCGAATGGCGGTGGCGAACCAACTGGTGATTTAGCAACAGCGATTAACAGTAAATTCGGAAGTCTTGACAGCTTTAAAGAAGAGTTTGCAAAAGCTGGAGCTACTCGCTTTGGTTCTGGTTGGGCTTGGTTAGTTGTTAACAACGGCGAGCTTGAAGTAATGAGCACACCAAACCAAGACTCTCCTATCATGGAAGGTAAAACTCCAATCTTAGGTTTAGATGTATGGGAACATGCATATTACTTAAATTATCAAAACCGTCGTCCAGACTACATTAATGCATTCTGGAATGTAGTAAACTGGGACGAAGTAGCTAAGCTATATAGCCAAGCTAAATAATATATCATAATGGAAACACCGCTAACCTATATAGTTAGCGGTGTTTTGTTATATAAGGTGACAGTACATGATAATTGTTGCATAACGTTTATAGAAAATCGCCAAACTACACCTAAGGTGGTGTAGTGACGGCATGAAACTGTTGCAAAAATTAGTTGGTGATGTAGAAGTAAACCGAGATTTAGTCCTGCTATTAACAATTGGAGGGCTGTATGCTCTGAGTATTGCTTTATCTAACACATTTGTAAATGTTTATTTATGGAAGCAATCTGGTGAATTTCTTGACATTGCTCTATATAATTTATCATCTGTTGTAATGCAGCCGATAACCTTTATTCTTGCAGGAAGGTTTGCAAAAAAAATCGACCGGGTTATCGTGTTGCGGCTAGGAGTCAGTTTCCTATCCGTTTTCTTTTTTACAGTGCTATTTTTAGGTGAAAATGCGGCCCAATATTTAATCTTGTTAGGGTCGTTATTAGGAATTGGTTTTGGGTTTTATTGGTTAGCATTTAATGTATTAACATTTGAAATTACAGAGCCGGAAACAAGGGATTTTTTTAATGGATTTTTGGGGTTACTAACTTCATTTGCTGGGATGATTGGTCCAATATTAGCAGGCTTTATTATTACTAGGATGGAGAAACTTTTCGGTTATAAAATAATTTTTGGAATATCTTTAACATTATTTGTCATTGCGGTTATTACAAGTTTATTTTTGAAACGACGACCTGCAACAGGTAGTTTTTCTTTTCTCTCTGTGCTAAAAGAGCGAAAGCGGAATGACAATTGGAGGCATATTCTTCATGCGCATTTCTTCCAAGGTTTAAGAGAAGGAACATTTGTTTTTGTAATCGTCGTGTGGGTTTATATCGCAACAGGCAGTGAACTTGCAATTGGTACGTATGGATTAGTCGCTTCTGCGGTTTCATTTATTTGTTATTTTTTAGCGACTCGTCTTATGAAACCGTCTTTTCGAAAAAAATCAATATTGATAGGTGGGACGATTCTTTACTTAGCTATTTTCATTATCATAACAGATCTAAATTTTACTCGTCTCATTATATATGCAGTCGTCATATCCATTGCTTACCCTATGTTACTTGTTCCTTATGTTTCTTTAACTTATGACGTGATCGGAAAAGGCTGGAAGGCAGCAGAAATGCGAGTTGAATACATCGTTGTTCGAGAATTGTTTTTAAATTCGGGAAGAATTACTTCCGTTCTTGCTTTCATCTTTACGATTACCGTGTTTAATGAAGAGCATGGAATACCTGGACTTTTTCTAATACTAGGTGCAGGTCACCTTGTAATTTATTTCTTTGTTAGAAAGGTAAAGATACCACTTAACAAAGGCGGTGAAACCTATAGTTTCTCTCGTCAGCAAAAAGGAGAGGGCGATAGTGGGGGAACGTCTGTCTAAACTTGTTGAAAAAGTGTGGGAAAGCAAATCTTAACTTTAAAATTGCATATTTATTATGATATAATAACTGTAGAATACAACCTGCCGTGTTAGTTAGCTTCTACTTGTTTCGAACCGTGGATATAAAAAGGGAGTTCTACATTAAAGATTTAACAACATGCCTATTTTTGGAAGTTGGAGAATTTTTTGCGAACACCCACCTACGAGTGTAGGTTCTTGAAACAATAGGGCAACGGCATACGCGGGTTTCTTACTTAAAAAATCATACGAGGCTGACTCAAGAGTGTCTGTGCTTCTCAATAGGAGAGGTTCTTGACACTTTACTATTGGGTCGGCCTTTATTTTGAATTCATATAAAGGATGTTCATCCTTTTTGAACTGCGAATTTAAAGAGAAGTAACTCTATAGAGAGGAAATTGAAATGACAAATCAAAAAAAGAAAAAAAACCATATCCCAGCGCGTTTGAATCTATTATTTTTTGCTGTATTTATATTGTTTTCTGCACTTATTCTTAGATTAGGTATGGTTCAAATTGTACAAGGGGAAGATTTCACCCGAGAACTGGAGCGAACGAGTAATGTTACGACGAGAATCGATGCGCCTAGAGGTATTATGTATGATCGCAACGGTAATATCGTTGTTGATAATGAAAAACAACTCTCACTCACCTATACCCAGCCGCCACGACCTTCTGAACAAGAAAAGTTAGAGGTTGCCGAGAGATTAACAAATTATATTGAGTTAGATACTTCTAGTATTACTGAGCGTGATATGAAAGATTATTGGATCTTAACTCGACGCGAACAGGCACTCGATAAGGTAACTTCCGAGGAGAGAAAAGGTTTAAGTAACAATGAAGAATATCAATTGACGTTAGACCGCATTACGGAAAATGATTTAGCAGAAATTACCGAAGAAGAGAAAAAGGTATTAGCTATAAAGCGTGAAATGGATCGAGGGTATGCACTCTCGCCTCAAAGAATAAAACAGGGTCTTACAAAAGAAGAAGCACACGGAATCATTGAGCATCTGCCAGATTTACCAGGAGTTGAAATATTGCTCGATTCAACACGAAAATATGTTTATGATGATACATTTAAGAGCTTCTTCGGTCGTACCGGTTCAATTCCGAGAGAAAGTTTAGATTTTTATTTATCAAGAGGGTATGAAAGATCTGACATCGTTGGAACAAGTTTTCTTGAGCTTCAATATGAACAGGCTTTACGGGGTGAAAAAGCAGTAGTAGAAAATATTACGAGTCGCGGCTCAGTCATCGGTACTTCATTAGATAAATTAGGGCAACGAGGAAATGATCTCGTTCTGACAATTGATATGGAGCTCCAGAAACAAGTTGAGGAAATACTACAACGAGAAGTTAACAAAAATCGCGGGGCATATTTACGAAATCCAGCTGCTTACGTTGTTATGATGGATCCAAGAACTGGGGAAATCTATGCCATGGCCGGGTATGAAGGTAATGACTTTGACCATTTCGGTGTTGTTAACAAAGCATTTGAGATGGGATCGACTATAAAGGGAGCAACTGTTTTAGCTGGTCTGCATGCAGGTGTAATAAACCCTAATACTATAATTCATGATGCGCCGATCCGAGTTGGTGGTGAAACCAAACAGTCTGTAACACGTATGGGTAATATTAACAGTATAACGGCTTTAGAGAGATCATCTAACGTATACATGTTCCACATTGTAATGAGGATTGCAGGGTTTAATTATAGCTCAAATTGTTGCTGGAATGATGTAGCTGGAGCATATGGAGACTTTCGAAATTACCTTCACCAATTTGGACTAGGTGTTGAAACAGGTATCGATTTGCCTTCTGAAGGAATAGGGGTAAATGGTGGTGTGCAACGGGTAGGTAACTTACTTGACTTTGCCATTGGACAGTTTGATACGTATACGCCGCTTCAACTGGCGCAATACGTTTCAACCATTGCAAATGATGGGTACCGTATGAAGCCGCAACTTGTTAAAGAAATTAGACAACCTAGTTCTTCAAAACAAGAGTTAGGCCAAGTGATAAATCAATTTCCCCCGACTGTAATGAATCGTGTGGAAATGCATGATGATCACATTAAGCATGTGCAAAGAGGCTTCAGACAAGTAATTGCAGGGTCTAGAGGTACAGGTAGGGCTCTTGCAAATAAACCATATCAACTTGCAGGTAAAACGGGTACTGCTCAGGTGTTAAATAAAGAAGGGAATAACCAAACATTTGTTGCTTATGCACCGTTTGATGATCCAAGAGTAGCGGTTGCAGTAGTTGTTCCGAATGTTAATAGAAGAACAAATGCTACCATCTCAAGAGATATATTAGAGGGTGTTACGGACGCATTTTTTGAATTAGAAGAAAATCGACAAAATCCTTCATTCAATCTTCCAACTGAGGGCGATGGTGAAGACGAGGATAACGAAGAAGAATCGAACTAAAAAAGAGGCTGACGGAATAATATGTCAGCCTCTTTCTATGCGTTTTTTTCCATCATTGTGTAATCGTCAAAGCAATCTCTTCAACGGTCATTGTACTATTTAATTCAAATTCACCTGCTTTAATTTGTTGTGTCAGTTCATTGTCACGTAGAAATTGTAAGAATTCTTCTGTGTCTTCTAATACATTTACTTTTTCCAAATAATTTGCCACGTTCATACTACTCATCCCGCTTTGAATTTCGATAATGGTATAATGGATCGTTTGAGGTTGAGGATCGACTTCCTCCTCTAGTGCTATGTCTTCTCGTTCAGCTTCTTCTTTTCCTTTTAACAGGAGGTCGTATTCCTCCTCATCTAGAACGATGAAGCCTTGATCTTTCAGGATATCCATCATTTCTTCACTACTTAATTCGATTTCAGGTATTTCAATATCATCTTGTTCGATTTCGATGTGCGTGGTTTGAAAAAAGTACATATATGCAAATACACTAGTAGCAAGTAAAATTCCTGCTGCAACTCCCTGTACCGTTTTTTTCGCCATTATATCCCTCGTTTCTATCTTCATTCCTTCTGTTGATATGTAGCAATCAATCCAAGGACTTCACTCTCTGATAGGGTTGTTAGTTCCGCAATTTTTTCTATAGCATACCCAGCTTCGTAATAGGCTGCAACTTCATTTAAAAGATCATTGGTTGTGTTTTTTTTCAGCGTCTGAGTAAAGTACGCCTCATCACTTCCTGATAAGATTTCTTCTTCTAAAATTGTAACCTTTTTCTTTAGTTGATATATTTCTTGCATGAAAGTCATCGAAAAACTTTCTAATTGATTTTCGAGGTCTTTTGTACGGTCTTTTATGAAAAAAGAAGCTATTAGTAAGAAAATTGCTAAGACGAAAAGTACTATGATGACGACTTCCATAAAAATCCCCTCTCTCGTCTTTCTTTGCTCAAATTTTTTGTGCCTCTTTTTATTATACATGCCAAGTCAATACTTCATTTCAAGGTTTCCCATAATAACCCAAAATTCTTCATAAAAACAGAGGATTTTCGCGAAAATAGCCGAAAAACTTTTTTGTCATGTGCATCCCTTATGCCTAGTACATGTGACAAGAAAAGACAAAATAGACTGCTTGTCTCAAAAAAAGATGCTCAGTAAGATTAAGGAGGAATAAATTATACCTTTCAATCACTATTAGTTGATTTCTATATAAGAGAGGTCGTTAAGTACTAAAAAAGTTAAGCAGGAGGTTTTTATTGTGCCTAGAGAGCTCGTAGTTGGGAACGGTAAACTACTCGTTAATATTGATAAAGACTTGCAGGTTAGGGATATTTATTTCCCTTTTGTCGGACACCAAAATCATGTTCAAGGTCATCCCAATCGAATTGGAGTATGTGTTGATGATACGTTTTATTGGTTAAATTCTGAAAACTGGACGATTCAAACGAACTATCATGAGGACTCTCTTGTTACTAATAGTCTAGCGGTGTTGCCAGAGCAACAAATCGCTATACGTGTTGAAGAAGGGGTTCATCAACGTGAGATGGTGTTCATGCGGAAGTTTTCTGTAGAAAATCTATCTAAACATCATCGTCATATTAAATTGTTCTTTCATCAAGACCTTGCAATATACGAAAATGAAGTGGGGGATACTGCCTTCTTTTCACCTAAAGATCGTACAATGATTCATTATAAAAGAAATCGCTATTTCTTATTTAACGGATCTCTTGGTGATAGTGGAATTAAGCAATATACAACAGGTGTCAAGCGTTTCCATGAGCAAGAAGGCACCTTTCGTGATGCTGAAGATGGACAACTTCATTTTAATCCAATTGCTCAAGGGTCTGTCGATAGTACATTCTCGCTAGAGGGAGAGCTTGAACCTAACGCCACACAAGAAGCTTACTACTGGATGACTGTTGGTAAGTCGTTAAAAGAGGTACAAGCTCTAAATGATTATGTCATGGAGACAGGACGTCAACAAACTTTAGATAAAATACATACTTACTGGAAAAGTTGGGTTAATAAAGGACAAGTATTGACGGCTAATTTTTCACCAGAAATGATTAATTTATATAAACGCAGCTTACTAGTTGTCAGAACTCAAACGAATGAAAACGGGTATATTATTGCTGCTAATGATTCTGATATCCTTCAATACAACCAAGACCACTATAGCTATATGTGGCCAAGAGATGGCGCCCTTATTGCACAGGCAATGGTTAAAGCTGGTTATCACGGGATGGTTCGTAACTTCTTTAGAAGATGTAGTGAAGTGTTATCAGATGAGGGTTACTTATTTCATAAATATAATCCGGACGGTTCTATTGGCTCGAGTTGGCATCCGCTAGTTGGAGAAAGTGGTGAAGAACAGTTACCCATACAAGAAGATGAAACAGCTCTTGTTTTATGGGCGTTCTGGGAAGACTATGCAGCAACTGGTGATATCGAGTTTGCTCAATCTCTATACCGTCCTCTTGTTCGTCCAAGTGCAGAATTTATATTAAACTTTATTGATGAACAATTAAATCTTCCCTCTCCTTCCTATGATCTATGGGAAGAGAGACGGGGAATTTTTACGTTTACAGCTAGTACTGTCTATGGTGGTTTAGTGGCAGCTTCTCGATTTGCAAATCTATTAGGTGAAAAAGAGAGCGCAGAGCGATATGAACAAGGTGCTAAACGAATAAAAGAAGCTGTAGAGAAGTATCTTTTTGATGAGAATACAGGTACATTTTTTCGAGGTTTATATAAGGATGGAACAACAGGTGAAATTATTGTTGATCAAACCCCTGAAAGCAGTCTTTACGGGCTGTTTGCTTTTGGCATGTATGATGCCAAGGAAGAAAAGGTTAATCAAACAATGAGTGTAATTAGCGAACAACTTAGAGTGAAAACAAATGTAGGGGGTTATGCACGATATAAGAATGATACTTATTTTAAACAAACAGAAGATATTCATGAAGTACCAGGAAACCCTTGGATTATCTGTACATTATGGGTTGCTAAATGGCATATCTTGAAAGCAGTTAGTATAGAAGAACTTCAACCAGCCTATGAGATTTTTCAATGGGTTTGTGAGCATTCTTTAAGCAGTGGTTTACTTCCTGAACAAATTCATCCAAACACAGGTGAACCTTTGTCGGTAGCCCCGCTTACATGGTCACATGCAACATTTATTGATGTCATAAATGACTATAATCAGGCGTTTAGACGACTTTCTTTTAAAGTGTAAAAAAGATACACTTGCTACCTTGGCATATCTTTGCTATCATTTAAAGGTATGAATGAAAACAAGAGGTTTGGAGGGAGAACATAATGCGCGTACAAGTAACTTTAGCTTGCACTGAAACTGGTGATCGTAACTACATCACTACTAAAAATAAACGCACAAACCCTGAGCGTATTGAGCTAAAAAAATATAGCCCAAGACTTAAGAAACACACTTTACATCGTGAAACGAAGTAAGGTAATCAAATGAGACCGCAAAAAACCTATATACTTAGGATTTGCGGTCTTTTTTGTTTGTCTGTATATTTTATATTTAAGCGCAGTAAAATCAACGGATATCAACAGTATAATCTAACGCAGCTTTTATTTAATAATAACTTCGACTTGGTGGTGGTACTTTTGCAAATAAAGAAAGAATTACGTACTGTCGTAAAAAATAAGTTAAAGGAAATGGGTGCAATAGAACATAAAACCAAGAGTGAAAAAATACAAGAACATCTGAGTTCAACTTCTTTATGGAAAGAAGTGAGTACAATTGCAATCACTATTTCTAGAGGAAATGAAGTAGATACATATCAAATTATTAAAAAAGCTTGGACAGAAGGAAAAAAAGTAGTTGTCCCCAAAACGTATCCGAAAAAAAAAGAAATGGTATTTTTTCAAATTTCCAGCTTTGATGAACTTGAAAATACTTATTTTCAATTAAAAGAACCAAAAGAAACGGTTTGTTTCCCTTATCGTCGCGAAGATATTGAATTAATTATAGTACCAGGCGTAGCTTTTGATAGAAAAGGAAATAGACTTGGTTATGGAGGCGGATATTATGACCGTTACTTAGACCATTATAAAGGTAACACATGTGCACTTGCTTTTGAGGAGCAGTTGGTAAGTGAAATACCATTAGAATCTTTTGATGTTCCCGTTCAAATGATTGTAACAGAAAACCAGGTGTATAAGTGTTGATTATTTATCAATAAGGTGTATTGTTATTAGCAGACAAAGATCAAGTAAAGTTAGGTGAAAAAAATGGATGTAAATGAACGTTATTCTAGACAAATGTTATTTTCTCCAATTGGCGAAGAAGGGCAAAGAAAACTCTCTCAAAGTCATGCGTTGATCGTCGGGATGGGTGCACTTGGTACCGTGTTAGCCAATCATCTCGTTCGTGCGGGTGTGGGATTTGTACGAGTAATTGATAGAGATTATGTAGAAAAAAGTAACTTACAAAGGCAAATGCTTTTCACGGAAAAAGATGTGGAAGAAGCACTTCCAAAAGCAGTTGCAGCTGAACAAAAATTGTCACTTATTAATTCTGATGTAAAAGTAGAAGGAATAGTTAGCGATGTTACATTGCATAATATAGATGAGTTCATACAAGGTATGGACATTGTGCTGGATGGTACCGACAACTTCCAAACCCGCTTTCTTCTAAACGACATTTGTTTCAAGAAAGGAATTCCTTTTGTTTATGGAGGAGCAGTGAGCTCAAGAGGAATGTCCGCCTTATTTGTGCCAGGCGAAACTCCTTGTTTACGTTGTTTTATTAAAGAAGGAGAAACTGGCGGGCAAACGTGTGATATGATTGGTGTTATTTCTCCAGTGGTAGATATAGTTGCATCTTATCAAGTAGTTGAAGCGATGAAATATTTAGTTGGAGCAAAAGAACAGCGCCGCAGTCTAATTACTTTTGATGTTTGGCGACATCATACATATGAACTTAAATTTACTTCCCCGGAAAAAGAATGCCCAACGTGCCAACAAAAAAAGTATCCGGCTTTAGAAATGAATAAAGACGAGGTGACATCACTTTGTGGGCGTGAAACGGTTCAGTTTCATATGAGGAAAACATTTGACTTAAACGATTGGGAAACTCGACTAAGTAAAGTAGCTACTGTCCAAAAAACACCATTCTTACTCAGGGCTCAATTAGGTGAAGGTGAAAAAATCGTCTTATTTACAGATGGACGTGCGCTCATACAAGGAACTGAAGATGTTGTTAAGGCAAAAGCTATATATTCCAAGTATATTGGATTATAGCCATAATGTAACAAAATTGCCACGTTGAGACCGTTTTCATCTGCAAAAAATGTTTGTGAAATAATGTACAATTTAATGGGAAGGTTATACTAAACGAAGGGTGGCATACTAGTGGACAACTTAAAAAGTAGTCGTGTAGTTATCATCGGTACAGGGTTTGTAGGTTCAAGTTACGCCTATGCACTTCTTAATCAAGGTGTTACTGATGAAATGGTCTTAATTGATCTAAATAAAGAAAAGGCTGCAGGAGATGCGATGGATTTAAATCATGGCTTACCTTTTTCATCGCCTATGAAGATATGGGCAGGAACATATGCCGATTGTAAAGATGCCGATATCGTAGTGATCACAGCTGGAGCCAATCAAGCACCTGGTGAAACTCGCCTTGACTTAGTTGAAAAAAATACAGCCATTTTTCATAAAATAGTTTCTGAAGTCATGAATTCTGGGTTCAATGGGATTTTTCTTGTCGCAACCAACCCAGTCGATATCTTAACTTATGCAACGTGGAAATTTTCAGGTTTACCAAAAGAACGGGTCATTGGTTCGGGAACTATACTAGATACAGCTAGATTTCGTTTCTTGTTAGGGGAGTATTTCGATGTAGACTCTAGAAATGTTCATGCGTATATTATGGGCGAGCACGGTGATACAGAACTTCCAATTTGGAGTCATGCCGATATTGGAGGAAGGCCTATTTTACGCTATGTTGAAGATGAGCAATCAAAGATAACTAAAGAAGGACTTGATGAAATTTTTATTAATGTCCGTGATGCTGCATATCATATTATTGAACGCAAAGGAGCTACCTACTATGGAATTGCCATGGGGCTCGTTCGATTAACAAGATCTATTTTACGAAACGAGAATTCAATCCTAACGGTCTCGGCGTTACTTGAAGGACAGTATGATCTAGATGACATTTATATTGGTGTACCTGCGATTGTTAACCGAAATGGTGTTCGAGAAGTAGTGGAATTAGATTTAAATGCAGAAGAAAAAGAAAAGCTTCAACATTCTGCATCCGTATTAAAGAAAGCGATGGAGCCTGTATTAAACTTTAATAAATAGATATCGAATAATTGACACTTAAAATAGGCAAATTATGAGCAAAGGAGGAGATCTAGTTGATATCTCGTTTATTTATGCTTATAATTGTCTATTTTGTTTATCGCTTTCGTTATCGTATTTTAAATGCCCTACTTGGCCAAAGATGGATTAGAAAATCGGCTGTAAAATGGACAATGAAAATTCCTGGCTTACGTCAAAAGTTTATGTCAGAAATGATGTTTGGTTCTAGATCGGGTACCGTAAATAACCAATAATTAATTTAATTGTTTGGAGGCACTGTCAGTTTGACAGTGCCTCCGTGCTATTTTGGCTAAAAGATGAAGGATAATCTAAGAATTGATATAATATGGTAAGGAGGAGGTTGGCTATGCGTTGGAGAACAATTTGTTTTGATTTAGATAATACGTTGTTCAGTCATGAAGATGCCTTTGAAAAGGCAATATGCTTTTGCTTTGAAACACTCCAAGAACAGTGGCTTAACGAAAAAAGAATTGAAAGCCCAATCGATGTTCCAATATGGTTTAAGACCTTTAAGAATAATAGCGATTTATACTGGAAGCAATTTGAAACCAATAAAGTGACTGCAAAAACGTATCGGCGCTTACGGTATCATGATACGATGAAAACATTTGATTTGCCATACTCTGACGAGGAAGCAGACCACTTTCATGCCCATTACTATGATATTGTTGACTTATTTAGTGAACCATTTGAAGGTTTACTGGACTTAATGAATGAACTTAAAGAAAGAAACATTAAAGTCGGAATTATAACGAACGGTACAGCGGATACACAGTATCGGAAAATAAAAAAAATTGGGTTAGCTAGTTTTATCGGCAATGAGCAAGTTTTTGTTTCTGAAGAGCTTGGTATAGCAAAGCCAAGTCGTGACATATTTGATTTAGCAATCACAAAATTAGGTGAAACGAATGGGAAGTTATTTATAGGGGATTCTTGGGAACATGATATATGTGGTGCAATCGATGCGGGTTGGGATGCAATCTATTTAAATACGAGAGGAATACCAGCCAATACGAGCCATGAACCATATGCAACGTGCAGTGAATTAATGGAAGTGTTGGACCTTATAAAAAGTGACCAGTCGATGAAAGGGTGAGAAAATGGATGTTTTGCAGCATGATTTATTTTACTGGCAACTAGTCCACCATCTTGTCACCCAAAAAGGTTATCGAGTGATTGAAGTCAATCCAAATATGAATGAGATATGGTTAGAAGAAGAAGTTCGTCAGTCACCTAAAATACTGCGAGTTGTTCGAAAAGATGTGAATTGGAGTAATCGGTTAAAAGAAGAAATGCACAATACGTTAGTAAAGTTCAATGGTCTGCGCAGACAACTCAGCTTTCGCAAAGTAATAGGAGAAAATATATATGTTTCTACTTATAGCCCGGTGGACTCATGGGAGCATTTAATAAACGAGCCTCTAACGATAGCTCAAGAAAAAACTGTGATGCACACATATTTAATAGAAACAGACGATGAGAATAAAGCTAGGGAACTAGACCGGTTAAAACTCGATTTAAACATCCCTCAATTGAATGGTTTGTCTAACGATTTTTATGCTATTGAAGATATAGAAGATCGTATTAAAACTTTAAGAAATGAAGTTCTACAGAAAGCAGAAGAGCGTTTGCAAGCGGAACAGGCGATTTTTAAATTTGGGAAGCCGTTTTTTACTTATCTCTTACTCCTTTCAGTTGCTGTTATGTTTGTTCTACTTGAGTTAAATGGCGGGAGTATGAGAATTTTGACATTAGTTGAATTTGGGGCAAAGTATAATCCACTCATTGAGGGCGGGGAATATTGGCGCCTTTTTACAGCGATGTTTTTACATATTGGTTTTCTTCATTTTTTTATGAATTCATTGGCTCTATTTTATTTAGGTAGTGCAGTTGAGAGGATCTTTGGGAGTTGGCGTTTTTTATTTATCTATATCATTGCTGGCTTGTTTGGATCCATTGCTAGCTTTGCTTTTAATGATCAAGTGGCAGCTGGGGCATCCGGGGCAATTTTTGGTTGCTTTGGAGCTTTATTGCATTTTGGAATTAATCATCGCAAGTTATTTTTTCGAACGATGGGTATGAGTGTCATCGTTATTCTTATCATTAACCTATCGTTAGGATTTCTAGTTCCAATGATAGATAATGGTGCTCATATTGGCGGGTTAGTTGGCGGATTTTTAGCTTCTTTCGTTGTGCAGCTACCAAAGCAACGTTTTAAAATAAGACAATTGTTCCTTCTCGGTGTAGTAGTTGCTGTAGGATACGGGTTATTTTTGTTCGGCATGATGAATGACCAAAAAGCTGGGGCTCCAATCGTACATTTACAACTTTCTCAGGAGTTACTAGAGGAAAACGAGTATGAAAAGGCATACTCACTTTTATTAACTGTACAAGAGAGACAGTTAGACATCCCTGAACTTTACTTTTTGTTAGGATACACTGAGGTTCACCTTAATAAATATGAAGAAGCAGAGAAGAATTTTAAACGTACTGTTGAAATGCGGCCTGAATTTCATGAAGCCCACTATAACTTAGCACTGATTTATGTACATTTCGAAGAAGAAGATAAAGCTCTTCAAGCCGTAGAGCAAGCATTAATTTATTCACCGACTGAAGAGCCTTATGTTCAGTTGAGAGAAAAGCTAGAACGGTAGAATTTTTATATGCTGAATTTTTTCTCCTTTTTCGGTTTGAAAAAGAATGATAAAATGATCGTTATTATTGGAGAGTAAAATGAGTGGTACGGTACTTCCTACAGGTTTAATTTCTGCACCATGATCCTCTTGAATACCTGAAAAGTATTCATGGTATATACTCTCCCAAATTTTATGAGTGACAAAAGTGGTTTGATCTTCATTCAAGTTTGGAAGAGGGGTTTCCTTATATTCACAAAGACTCGTTAGTGGGAATGCTAAATAATTGTTTGGATTGATGTTATATTCTCTTAACATGTCTTTCCAAATATACGCAAGCTGTTGCTCAACAATATAATCGAGAATCCTCTTTCCTTCTATTTCTTTTTCATTAGTAGGAACTTTAAAAGAGTGAATTGGAGCCAATGGTGAGTCGATCACGTATAAATCATCACAACTGATGGTTAACCGACTTTTGATTTCATCATTGGGATAATGAATTTCTGAATGATGAAAAGAGATGGCTTGAAAGTGCCCGCTATCCTCACCGTTAATCGATTTTCGATTATTCATTTCATGTCTATTTTTCTCCCACTTAGACATCACTTGAGTTAATCTGCCATCTTCAAATAAAAAAGATATATCTTTTCTTAAATAGGCTTTTTGATTTAGCTGGGATGAAGTACTCCAGTCAATTGTATACTCATCTTCATCTTCAATTGTTAAAAATTGAAGTGAAGTATCGGCATGAATATATTCTACTTTCTCGTCAATGGGCTCAAATGTAAGAGCTTCTAAATAAGCGGGTTTCTGATTAAAGACAATAAATAAAATAATGGCAGTAATGAAAGTGAATATCCCAATCATAATCATTTTCTTAATCATTTATGCTACCTCCAGTGGACAGCCTTTTATTCTGTAATTTTTATGTGATGAATTGAACGAATATGATAAATAAAGATGAAATGGGGAATTTATTTTGGAAAAACTCAATATTAACAACGTTGTTGATACTCTTGAACTACTTGTAAACATCCCGAGTCCTTCGGGAAATACAGAGAAAGTCATTGCTGCAGTTGAAGAGTGGTTAAGGCCACTAGGTGTAGAAATGAAAAGAAATCGAAAAGGCGGCCTTATTGTCACTCTTCCGGGTCAAAATGATAATGAACACCGGATGTTAACCGCTCATGTTGATACATTGGGAGCAATGGTAAAAGAAATAAAGAGTGATGGCCGGTTAAATTTAACAATGATCGGTGGGTTTCGATGGAATGCAGTTGAAGGAGAGTACTGTAAAATCGAAACGAGTGAAGGCAAGGAATTTACCGGTACAATCCTTATCCATCAATCGTCTGTTCATGTTTATAAAAATGCAGGTGACGTAAAACGAGATGAAAAGAATATAGAAGTACGGATTGATGCACCTGTAACAAATGCAGAAGAAGTCCGCGAATTAGGAATTGAAGTAGGGGATTTTGTTTCATTTGATCCTCGATTTCAAGTGACTGATCATGGGTTTGTGAAATCGCGTCACCTTGATGATAAAGCGAGTGTCGCCATCTTAATGAACACAATTAGAAGCATGATCGAAGAACAACGTCAGTTACCATACACGACGCACTTCTTAATTTCAAATAATGAGGAAATTGGCTATGGTGGCAACTCTAATATTCCTACGGAAACCGTGGAGTATTTAGCAGTGGATATGGGAGCGATAGGAGATGGGCAAACGACAACTGAGCACTGTGTTTCCATTTGTGCAAAAGATTCTAGCGGGCCTTATAACATTGGGTTTAGAAAAAAGTTAGTCAAAATTGCTAAGGAACATCAATTAAACTATGCTGTTGACATTTACCCATTCTATGGTTCAGATGCTTCTGCTGCGATTCGCTCGGGGCACGATATTGTACACGGTCTAGTCGGTCCTGGAATCGATGCCTCTCATGCACATGAACGTACACACGTTGATTCGCTCGAAAACACATATAAATTAATTTATCACTACATCCTGTCACCGATGAATTAACAATTCATATATTCATATCATTGGAGCCACTATCTTTTTATGGTGCCAGGCACCTTTAGTCGACTAAAGGTGCCTGGCACCATTTTTTTATTTTTTGCATAAAATCACCAGCTTTGCAAAAAATGTACTTGAAGTGGAGGCGATTTTATTTGGCAAAGAATGATATATTACATCCAGTATCTAAAAAAATAGATGAAAATATAGATTATTTAAAAGAAGCTCTTGGTGTTGATAAAAGTTTTGATATTATACACCTCGATTTAGAATATGCAGAAGTCCGGATGGCTCTTTTTGTTGTGGATGGCTTTGCAAAAGATTTCTCTTTAACTCAGATTCAGCGTGAACTTATAGTGCTAAAACCAGAAGAGCTATTAGAAAACCCTTTAAAGACGTTAACACAAACGAAAATTCCCTATGTAGAGATTGATACAAATGAAGATTTAGATGCAATAGTCGATGACGTACTAGCTGGACAAGCAGCTCTAGTAGTAGATGGTTTGGATAAAATCATATTAGTTGATACGAGAACCTACCCTGTCAGGGGACCTGAGGAACCTGATACAGAACAAGTCATTCGCGGGGCTAAAGATGGTTATGTTGAAACGTTAGTTGAAAATGCAGCTTTGACTCGTAGAAGAGTTCGTGACCGAACCTTAAGAATTCAATATAAGCGGGTCGGTCGCCGTTCCAAAACCGATTTATGTATAGCATACATAGAAGATATAGCTGATCCTCAAGTTGTAGATAAAATTAGTCAATCATTAGATAAAATTGATACAGATGGATTACCGATGGGTGATAAAACAATAGAGGAATTTATTTTCGGTCGACACTATAATCCTTATCCAATGGTACGGTATTCAGAGCGTCCAGACGTAGTTGCAGCCCATCTATTTGAAGGGCATGTTGTCATAATGGTTGATGGCTCACCAAGTGTTATGATAACGCCTACAACATTCTGGCATCACTTACAACATGCGGAAGAATATCGTCAGAAGCCAATTATTGGCATTGCCTTAAGAGGAGTACGTTTTGCAGCCGTATGGGCTTCCATCTTCTTATTGCCGCTTTGGTATCTATTTGCAACGAACCAGCATATGCTGCCCGAGATGCTTGCTTATATAGGGCCAAATGATGAAGGGCAGGTCCCTATCTATGTTCAGTTTCTATTAGCGGAAATTGGAATAGAGATGTTGAGGATGGCAGCCATTCATACACCGAGTGCCCTTGCTACCGCGCTCGGTTTAGTCGCTGCCATCTTAATTGGTGAAGTTGCCATTGAAGTAGGATGGTTTTCTCCAGAAGTCGTCTTATATTTAGCGGTTGCAGCAGTTGGTTCATTTGCGACACCAAGCTATGAATTAAGTCTCGCTAATCGTTTAATTAGAGTACTCTTGCTAATTAGTACAGCAATATTCGGTCTAGCTGGTTATTTAGTGGGTATCGTCTTGTTTATTCTACTATTAGTCAATATGAAAGGCTTTCAAACGCCTTATCTTTGGCCTTTCCTCCCATTTTCATTAAAAGGCTTTAAAGATGTTCTATTACGTTCTCCAATCCCGCTAAAAAATCGAAGACCACCAGCTATACATCCGCTCGACCCTGATCGTTAAAGGTTTATAGGGTATGTCGAAAAGTATAAACAAAAAGAAGTAAGCTATGTCTAGCTTACTTCTTTTGTATTCTGACGTGTAGCGAATTACCGCTAGTTGAACATCAAATTTAAATTTTTAAATTGAAATCCATTTCATAGAATTCATCTTTAATAAAAATTTCCGGTTTATTAATCGCTTGAAATTCGGTCGCAAGTACAAGTCCAATCGGTGTAGTTTGATTAGCATTCACAACTGTAAATGGGACATGATGTTTGTTTGCTTCTTTTACATAATTGGAATACAGCTGATAAGATAAATTTCCGTTGATATACAGGTGGATGTTTTGTTCATTTTGTAATAGTCTTACTGCTTCGTCATACATGCCTTGATGTATGACTTGTTTCTTTGTTAGAGCAAGGTGAACTCGTTCAATAATAGTTGTAAGAAAGATATTTCGTTCTTCAGGTCTAATTTCTGGATTACCGTAAAGTCCTCGGTTAATAATGTCTTTTAATTTGTCTTCCATGATGTCTTGGACTCCTTTTTTTCTTTAGTGTCTTATTCACCTTATTAATACATATAGATGATAATAGTAGCTTGTTTCACTTTTTTAGAAGGAGGAAAAATTATGATAAGTTCCTTAATCGGGATGTTTTATACGATTGCTATAGGGTTTAGTATTGGTGGATTAATGATATCAAAACGAATGATGCCAACTAGACTGCAGGTTTTTTTAGTTACGCTGTTTTTTGCTTTTGCAGTCTATATCGGTATCGTAGTTGGCCGTTTATTTGAAAAAGTGATTGCTCTTCAATTTATAGAAATCTTAGTCGGACTTGTCGTTTTAGCGACCATTGTACTCGCATTTATTAACTTTCATCCGATGATGGGATATTTTCATCAGCAGTCTCGAGTAATATGGGGTGTTTTGTTTTTACTATTTTTTTTATTTGGTATTGAGTGGAATATTCGCGAAGCAAGTATTTGGCTTCACTTCGTATCAATCGGCTTTTTTTATTTTGCCATTCTTATAGGACAACTTATTCAATATGAAGTATTACAGAAAATCTGGCGTGTTGAATATACTTCCTTTTTACCATTAGTGTACCTCGCGTTGCTTGCGATCTTTAAAATCTTTTAAAAGAATTTTCCACCAATTAACGTTTCTGTAATTATTCCTATCGAATAATAATCGCGTTCTTGATCCTCCATATTAAACAAACCGATAAACCCTAAAATAAATCCAACAGCTAGTAGTATCACAGGAAAAATAAATGATTTCTTTTTAACAATACAAATAACAGAAATAATTGCAGCACTTACTAAGACGAGTAGTCCTAATATAAAAAAAGTAAAGCTATCCATAGGTAAATCCCCCTTATAAATGTTCTCTCTTTATGTTAGAACAAATAAGGGCTTTTTTATGTGACAAATTATTAAACAATTGTATATTGAAATACTTGTTGATTAGAATGGAGTTGTTATAATGAGGTGGGGTAGGTGAATACAAATGAGGACATTTTATGATGTTCAGCAATTATTAAAAAAGTATGGAACTTTTATTTATACAAAAAATCGTCATGTTGACGCTCTTATGATGGAGGAGGAAATCCGCGAGATGTATGAGTTTGGCATGCTTGATAAACAATTATTTCAAGAAGCTTTGCTTATACTGAAAAAAGAACAACGTGAAGAACAGAAAGGTTGATGACATGACTACAAAGTGGTATGTAGGTGTAGATCTTGGAGGAACAACGATTAAACTAGCTTTTATCGATCCGTATGGTGACATTGTGTATCAAGGAGAAGTCCCGACAAATACGGCAAATGGCGGCACCGAAATTACAACGGATATTGCTAAATGGATTGATGGCTCATTAGAACATTTAGGAGAAACGAAAAGCCGGTTAGATTCGATTGGTATGGGTGCACCAGGTTTCATTAATATGGAAACAGGATACATTTATCAAGCTGTTAACATAGGCTGGAAAGATTTCCACTTAAAGGATCGCTTAGAAATGGATACAGGGCTTCCGGTAATTGTTGATAATGATGCCAATATCGCTGCTCTTGGTGAAATGTGGCGCGGTGCTGGTGATGGTGCGAAAAACTTATTGTGCGTAACTTTAGGTACTGGAGTTGGCGGGGGAATAGTGGCTAATGGTAATATCCTTCATGGTGTTAATGGAATGGCTGGAGAAATCGGTCATATCACAGCAGTACCAGAAGGTGGTTATCATTGCAATTGCGGGAAAACAGGCTGTCTGGAAACCGTAAGTTCTGCAACAGGAATTGCACGAATCGCAAAGGAATTTGTAATTGAATATCCAAATAGTCTTTTAGCTAGTGAATATGCGAAAGCCGGCAACATGACGGCGAAATTAGTGTTTGCTTGTGCTGATAAGCAAGATGAATGTGCGATCAAAGTTATAGAAAAGGTTACATATTACTTGGGCTTTGCACTTGCAAATTTAGCGAATGCTTTGAATCCTGAAAAGATTGTGATTGGCGGTGGTGTTTCAAAGGCAGGCCTAACCTTATTACAACCATTAGAAAAAGCCTTTCAGAAGTTTGCATTACCTCGTGTTGTAGAAGGGGTATCGATCGTTACCGCTACTTTAGGAAACGATGCAGGCGTTATCGGTGGAGCATGGTTAGCTAAAACAAAAAATTAGACTAAGTTTGTTTAAACATTATTAACGACAAATGAACGCTAACATATAATAATATTAACCATTAAGAAAAAAGGTGCATTGAAATGTACTGCAGATAGAAAACTAAATTTAATATAGATTATAAAAGGGGAATTTTACATGGAGAAACATCGAGTTGAACGTGATTTAATTGGTGAGAAGGAGGTTCCGGCTGATGCTTATTATGGAATACAAACGATGCGAGCCAAAGAAAACTTTCCAATTACAGGATATCCACCTCATGAAGAGTTAATTAAAGCATTTGGGTTTGTAAAAAAAGCTGCAGCCATTGCAAACCGAGATGTAGGTGCTTTAAATCCACAAATCGCTGATGCTATTGTTGAGGCAGCCGAGGAAGTTATTGCAGGAAAACTGAACGACCATTTTATCGTGGATGCCATTCAAGGAGGAGCCGGAACATCTTTTAATATGAATGCAAATGAAGTTATTGCCAATCGAGCCATTGAGTTTCTAGGTGGGAAAAAAGGGGAGTACTTAAAAGTCAGCCCGAATACTCACGTGAATATGGCACAGTCTACAAATGATGCCTTTCCAACAGCCATTCATATTGCTTGTTTGAATTTGGCAAAAGGCTTAACGCAGCAATTAGAAGATTTAATTCAGGCTCTATCAGAGAAAGAACAGGAGTTTGATGACGTGATAAAAATGGGACGTACCCACCTTCAGGATGCTGTACCCATCAGGCTTGGTCAAGAGTTCGGTGCCTACCGGCGTGTAATTACGAGAGATCTTCGACGTTTGAACGGATCATTAAGTGAATTATATCAAATAAATATGGGAGCGACTGCAGTCGGAACAGGTTTAAATGCATTACCTGAATATATACAAAAAGTGGCCAAGTACTTAGCCGACATTACACAGTTACCATTTGAAACTGCAGACGATTTAGTTGATGCTACTCAAAATACGGATGCCTATACCGAATTATCAAGCGCCTTAAAAATACTAGCGATAAATTTATCGAAAATGGCAAATGACTTACGTTTGATGAGTTCTGGGCCAAGAACAGGCTTAAACGAAATTAACTTACCAGCAAGACAACCTGGTTCATCTATAATGCCAGGGAAAGTAAATCCGGTTATGTGTGAAGTGATTAATCAAATTTCTTTTCAAGTCATTGGAAATGATCATACGATAAGTCTTGCTTCTGAAGCGGGACAGTTAGAATTGAACGTGATGGAACCCGTTCTAGTTTTTAATTTGTTACAATCGCTATCCATCTTGCAAAATGGAATTAAAGTGTTTAGGCAATATACAATCGAAGGAATAACGGCTAATATTGAAAAGTGTAGAGATATGGTGGAGAGAAGTGTAGGAATTATTACAGCAATCAATCCGCATGTAGGGTATGAATCAGCAAGTAGAATTGCTAAAGAAGCCATTCAGACGGATCGCCCTGTGCGTGAAATTTGTATCGAGCGAGGAATTCTTTCTGAAGAAGAACTAAATGAAATTTTAGATCCAAAAGAAATGACTAACCCAGGAATAGCTGGAGCTAAGTTTTTATATAATTAAAATAGGTAAAGGGTGCATTCGCACCCTTTTTATGTCAAAATTATGGACAGATGCTTATTTTATTGAGCATCTTTATGAAACATGTAATAATGTAGATTGCTCTTAGTCGGTAATAACAAGAAATATGAAGTTTTAAACGGAGGTTCAAATGAAAAGTAAATCTCTGTTTTTCGTAATAACCTTCCTTATGATACTTAGTGTTGGATGTACTACGAAAGATGAAGTCGTTTTAGACCACCCTCAAAAAAATCTCAATTTAATTGAAAAGAAATTAGATTTGTTATCGGTAACACAATTAAAAATACCACTTCAAGTAAATCCATACAGCTTTGTTGAAATCAGTGAATGGTATGATAGTGATACGATTCTTTTATTAAAAGACGAAAACGCAATTTCTTACATAAACAAAATGAATCTGAAAACAGGTGAAATTAGTGATTTTTTTCAGATAGAAGAACCCATTTTCTCCGTAGAAGCAAACTATGACCACTCATATTTTGCCATTCAGACTTCGACTTACGATTTAAGCTCTCCGCTTTACTTTATTAATGCAGAAGGACAGATGGTTTACAAATTAAGTGACATTGGTGAAGAATATTCTCTCTTTTGGAGTCCTTACAATTCTGATGAACTCATAATCATTTCATTTCTTCCCGACTGGGAATTTGATGTGTACCAATTAAATCTTAGCGAAGGAAGATTAGCCCAGCTTAACCTTGATAAAACGTATTTTCAGTGGCTAACTAAAGATGAAGTTGCCTTTCTAGAATGGTCTTCGTTTGCTCCAAGCTTTTTTGCTCCAATCTATAAACACAATCTGGTGACAAAAACGACAGAAGAAATTTTAGAGGAAGTCATCGCATTTTTTACATTCGGTGAAAATGTTCTTGTCACAATCTCAGTCGATTCATTGGATGCTGAGCAATCCATTTATCATTTTTATCACGATAAAAATTTGGTAGCACAACTTGAGATACCAACGTTAAATACGTATTCAGAGCAGTGGTGGATACCGTTCCATCAATATGATGATAATAAGCACTCCTTTTATTATTTAAAACCGATGTATAGTGGCGATTTTTTGGATTACGACGAACCATTTGAATTAACTCAATTTAACGTTGAAACAGGTACTGAGGAGAAGATTGTGGATGTGGGTCTACAAGCTCCGATTAATTTGTCTCCAGATGGAAGCTTGATGTTATACGGGAACCAATTTGAGTGGTTAATTGATCTATCTAATAAAACCATTCATTCTCTAATCGAGTAAATGACCTTGTTCTTTTCAGTTGTAATCTATAAAAAATATGTCATAATGAAAAAGAGAAAATTTAATAGTGTGACTAGGGGTGCCTGTAACCAGGCTGAGAAAAAGGACATTCTTTTACCCTCGAACCTGATCTGGTAATCCCAGCGTAGGAAAGTCGAAGAATTGATTAGACATCAATATCTAACCGTAATCCGTCGTTGGATTGCGGTTTTATTTTTAGTGTGTTTTAAAAGCGTTTCTGCGGTATTGATAATTTTGCTTTGTCTTAAGCAAAGTAGATCTGTTAATTTACAAAGACATAATACTTTAAACAGTGAAAGGAGACATCAAGAAATGAAAGATTTTAAACTTTATACGATTACTGGTGAAGAATTTCACCCGGATCGGGATTTAGTAACGGTAATGGAACAAGCTATTATAGGTGGATCAGACATTATACAATTACGCGATAAAACAAATTCAAAAAAGGTTGTTTTTGAAAAAGCAAAGCAATTACGAGAGTTAACCCAAAAATATGGGGTAACATTTATTGTAAACGATCATATTGATGTAGCGCTCGCTGTGGATGCCGATGGAATTCATATTGGGCAAGATGATTTACCGATAGAAGAGGCAAGAAAAATCGTTGGAGAGAACAAGATTATTGGCCTTTCTACCCATGCGATTGAAGAGGCTCGGGAAGCTGAACGAGCGGGTGCTGATTATATTGGGGTAGGACCGATTTTTCATACAAACAGTAAAGTAGATGTAGTGGACCCCGTTACGACGGACTATATTCGTCAAGTAGTAAAGGAAATTACGATACCTTTTGTAGCTATTGGTGGAATTAAGCTTCATAACGTCGATCAAGTGATAGAGGCAGGGGCTGCACGTATTTGTGCGATTAGTGAAATTGTAGGGGCAGAAGATGTTTCATCTGTATGTCAACAGTTTATTGAAAAAATTAACCAAAAGGTGAAATCATAATGGAACTTTATGTGAATGGTGAAACGGTAGAATTAGAAGTAAGTACACTAGCAGAAATTGTTAAACATTATGGGCTTGAACAAAATTTAGTTGTTACTGAAGTGAATGGAGAAATCATTGATCGAAGTAACTGGGAGACTACCGTCGTTGAGTCAGGAATGAAAATTGAGTTAGTCCATTTTGTTGGAGGAGGATGATCATATGAACAACAGCAAAGACAAATTAATCATCGGTGGAAAAGAGTTATCTTCTCGATTTTTTATTGGAACAGGACGTTATCCTAATCCTTTTGTACAAAATGAGGCGATTAAAGCATCCGGTTCAGAAGTACTGACGTTTGCGATTAGGCGAGTTAATTTAGAAGCACCTGATGAAGATGCAATATTACAACATTTAGAAGGACAAACATTTACGTACTTGCCTAATACATCAGGAGCGAAAACAGCTGAAGAGGCGATACGTATTGCGCGTTTAGCAAAAGCAAGTGGTCTAAGTGACTGGATTAAGATTGAGATCAGTGTCAATGAGAAAACATTACTACCTGATCCAATTGAAACTTTAAAGGCAACAGAAGTTCTTGCCAACGAAGGATTTGTTGTCCTTCCTTATACTTCAGATGATCCTGTATTATGTAAAAGATTAGAGGAAGCGGGTGCTGCGGCTGTTATGCCTGGTGGTGCACCAATTGGAACAGGGCTAGGAATTTTAAACCCTTATAATATATCGTTAATCGTTGAAGAGGCTAATGTACCGATTATTGTAGATGCTGGGCTAGGCTCTGCGAAAGATATTGTTCAAGCGATGGAACTTGGTGTTGACGGTGTATTAATGAATACACCTGTTGCAAAAGCAAAGGATCCAGTTAAGATGGCGACTGCAATGCGATATGCTATTGAAGCTGGTCGAATGTCCTATTTAGCTGGTCGAATTCCGCAAAAACGCTATGCAACAGCAAGCAGCGCCTACGAGTCATTGATCTTGAAATAGAAAGAGTGATGCAAATGGGAGAACGGATTGTTGTACTAGGTGGGGGTATTATCGGACTTGCAACTGCTTTTGAATGTCAAAGACGTGGACATGAAGTGGTTGTTTTAGAAAAGGTAGCTTGTGGTGGACAGGCTTCAGGAGCAGCAGCTGGAATGCTTGCTCCATTTTCTGAGATAGGCGAAGACCCTGATGATTTTTTTAGACTTTGTCTTGAGAGCTTAAAACTATATCCGAAATGGCAAAAAGATGTAAAAGAAGTTTCGGGAATGGATTTTGAATACACGAACTCAGGAAGTTTACATTGTGTTTATCATGAAGCAGATCTTTTAGCGCTTGAAACGAGACAGCAGTGGCAAGGACAGTTTGGCGCTAAAGCAGAAATTCTATATGGTGAGGACTTATTTAAATTAGAAAAAGAACTTTCCAAAGATATGATTGCGGCGATGTATTATCCTGAAGAGAGTCATGTATATGCACCAGATTATGTAAAAGCTTTAGAGGAGGGCTGTCGTAAATTAGGTGTAAAGATTTATGATTACCTTGAAGAAGTTACATTGCATAGTTGGCAGTCTGAAATAACGATGGTTGCAAAAGATGGACGAACATTTTTGGGTGACCGCTTAGTAGTTAGTAATGGTGCCTGGGCAAAAGAATTAGAAACCGTATTGGACTTGAACATTCCAGTGTATCCGATTAGAGGTCAGATATGTGCCTACAATATCCCAGTAGGAAAAGTGAACCATATCATTTATACAAGTCAAGGGTATTTAGTTCCTAAAGCTAATGGTACGCTTGTTAATGGGGCGTCGGAAGATATTGCTGGATTTAATACAACGGTGACTGAAAAAGGTATTCGTAGATTAACGAATTGGAATAAGAACGTGTTGCCGTTTCTTGAGGGTGAAGTACCGTTTCATACGTGGGCTGGTTTAAGGCCAGCTACACAAGATGGTTATCCTTTAATCGGTCCGTTATCGAATACACCAGAGATTATTTTTGCGGCTGGACATTACCGGAATGGAATACTATTAAGCCCAGTAACTGCTCATATCGTTGCGGATCTTCTTGATAAAAAACAGGAGATTGTACCGCTGAATTCGTTTTCTCCAGAGCGATTTAGTTAAAAACGGGAGACAACAATCTAGGAAGGTGAAAAGTGATGAACATTGCACTAACAATAGCAGGCTCCGACAGTGGTGGCGGAGCGGGCATACAAGCTGATTTAAAGACATTTCAAGAATTAGGTGCATTTGGTACTAGCGTAATTACAGCGATAACCGCGCAAAATACATTAGGTGTGCATGGGGTGTTTCCACAATCTATAGCCGCTATAGAGGCCCAACTTGATGCTGTACTATCTGATATGGGTACAGATTCAGTTAAAACAGGAATGTTATTTTCGGCTGAAATTATTGAGCTTGTTGCACATAAGCTAGAACATTACCATGTAAACAACATTGTAGTAGATCCTGTAATGATTGCAAAAGGCGGTGCATCCTTATTACAAGATGCCGCAGTCGAAGCTCTTGTTACTAAGCTGCTTCCGCTAGCAACTGTTATTACACCTAATCTACCTGAAGCGGCTAAAATATTAGGTGTTGATGAAATGACAACGTTAGAAGGAATGGAGAGCGCTGCTAAAAAGTTACATGAACTCGGACCGAAGTACGTTGTATTAAAAGGTGGGCATTTACAAGGGGATGAGAAATCTACGGATATCTTGTACGATGGAGAAAATATTACTCTTTTAGAAGCGGAACGGGTGAGTACGAAAAATACTCATGGAACAGGGTGTACATTTGCAGCCGCTATTGCAGCCCAACTTGCCAAAGGCGATGAAATAACAGTTGCTGTGAAAACTGCAAAACAATTTATCAGTGCAGCAATTGCTCATTCTTTATCGATCGGCAAAGGAATTGGCCCAACTAATCATGCTGCGTATCGATTAAATAAATAACTTAAGGCTGATCAGGAGGATATCCGTGGTCAGCCTTTAAAATTCTTAGGAAACAATAGACAAATAATAAAAACTTAGAGACAATAACAGGGTATATATTAATGTTAAGGTGGTTGTTTATGTTTAGAGGGAATGCTGCTGTTATCATATTACCGCTCCTATTAATGGGATTTATTTTTTATGGAGGTTATCATTATTTAAATACGTCTGGTCAACTCACAAATGAAGAATTAGACACTGTCGTTTCTTTTGTTGTAGAGGCTGATTCACACGGTAGTAAGCATACTATCACTGGTTATTGGGATTGGAAAGAAATGCCTGTTGACGGGATGCTTGGTCATGATTATATTGGAGTGAAATTTGTTGAAGAAGAACAAGATTCATTCGACCCTCAATTGATTAGCGGTTCAGCACTACAATTATTACACGGTGAACAAGTCATTTTTGAAACCGAAGGAACTTTAGTTCTTGACGGTATTATTTTTGAGTTTCCAAATGAAGTGCAAGAACACATCGGCTATGGGAATAAAGGTTCATTTGAGATTGAATTAGATAGTAAGTTGTATTCTGGGAACGAGGTTTCGATTAGCTATCTCCATACATGGGAGGAACATGAGGGCTTCTCATTTGATCATGCTCGTTTATCAAAAGAAAATGTTGATATTGAGCATTGGATTATCGAGCGTTTTACGACTATTCCAACACAATGAGAAAGGATTGGACAACATGATTAAAGGTTTGTCCTATCAAAATGGGATCTTCTTTATTGGAAAAGAATATGTAGCTTGTGCTTATAACAACAAAGGTAGGATATCCGATTGGGTAAAACCGCTTAACCTTACGACTATATTTCTAATGTCTAGACAAGTATTTACATCTTTGCCTTGGATATTTAAATGTTTAACCATTGTTTTTATGGCACTAATATTTCTACCTAAAATCTTAATTACCTTTCTGGATGTTATAACTTGGAGAGGTTTACCGTATTATTTTTTATTTTATTATATGTTTGGAACACATTTTATGTTTCCGACAACATTAAAAAAATACCATGGGGCAGAACATAAAGTCTTTAGTGCTCGAGGGATAATAAAGCAGTCACGACTTTATCAAATTCGAAAAGCTGCGATAACTAATCCCTACTGTTCAACAAATACTGTTGTCATTTATTTTAGCTCGGTAGGATTACTTTGGTTATTATTAATTCCTTTTTTTACAGGAGCACAGGCTCTTATGTGGGCTTCATATAGTGCGCTTGTCGTTGTTATTCTTATCAATCGAACATTCAATAAAAGGTTTATGCGAATTGTAAGGAGATATGTTATAGTTGTATCTTATTTTCTACAAAAGCATATTACAACGACTGAGCCTGAACGAGTTCACTTACTGACAGCAATCCGTTCGTATCGAAAATTGGCAATGCAAGAATTTCCTGATCTTATTAAGGAAAAAAGGATTGTAAAGAAGGAGGAGAAAAAAGTGGCTATAGTAGATGTAACTATTATTCCAATTGGTACAGACTCACCAAGTGTAAGTCATTACGTGGCTGATATACACCGTGTTCTTGAAAAGTATGGGAATAAAATTAAATATCAACTAACACCAATGAGTACTCTTATTGAAGGAGAATTACCTGTACTTTTTGAAGTAATTCAAGCGATTCATGAAGTTCCTTTTGAAGCGGGTGTTCAAAGGGTGGCTACCAATATCCGGATTGATGATCGTCGCGATAAAGCATCATCACTTGAAGGGAAATTAGCGTCGGTTAATAAGAGGTTAGATGAGAAAAGCGTTACTGAAAATGAGAAATAAGCATGAAAAACACCTCCAAATCTTTTGATTTAAGAGGTGTTTTCTTATGTATGGCTGGGCTAGCAGGATTCGAACCTGCGCATGACGAAGTCAAAGTCCGTTGCCTTACCACTTGGCTATAGCCCACCGCGACCGGTTGACAGTAATTATTATGTACGGAACGAAATGAAATATACAATTTTTTTATAAAAAATTAACTTTCAATACTGTAAATTCAATAGTATTGTAAAAATTAAAGGATCAAAGGAGGTGAAGAAATATGGAGGAAATCGAACATAAAAGTACCTATATATTAAATGAAGCTGCAAGAAGAAAGGCAAGTGATATTCATATAGTGCCAAACAGAGTGGATGCTTATATTTATTTAAGAATTCACCAAAACTTACAGTTTTTCGAAAAAATATCAGTGAAAGTTTGTGAAAAACTCATAAGTCATTTTAAGTTTTCTGCTGCTATGGATATAGGAGAGAAAAGAAAACCCCAAAATGGTTCCCTAGAATTTATATTTCAATCTAGACGTATCAGCCTCCGCCTTTCCACAATTCCCACGCCATTTCAAGAAAGCTTAGTAATAAGACTTCTTCCCCAAGATGAAACTTTAGCCCTTGAACAACTCCCTTTATTTCCTAAAGATTCATTGTTTTTAAAACAACTGACTAAAAAAAGAAGTGGCCTTATTATCATTACGGGGCCAACAGGATCAGGAAAAACAACTACGTTATATTCGATGATGTTAGCAGCAAAACAAGCTAACCCAATAAATATAGTTACGTTGGAGGACCCTGTCGAAAAACGAACAGAAGGTTTAATACAATTGGAAATAAATGATAAGGCAGGAATAACGTATGAGGAAGGTTTGAAAGCAATACTTAGGCACGACCCTGATATTATCATGGTTGGGGAGATTAGAGACCAAGTGACGGCACAGTTAGCTGTTCGTTCAGCTATGACAGGACATCTTGTTCTTACAACGATGCATACCACTGATACGATTAGTGCCATCAATCGATTATTAGAATTAGACATACCGAAACATGATATTGAACAAACGTTGGTAGGTGTAGTCACACAAAGGTTAGTTGTACGAAAGTGCCCATTATGTGGAGATAATTGTTCAAGTTATTGTGACAAAATAAAAAACCACAAAATTACAGCAGTTTACGAAATGTTGCTTGGGTCCAATTTGATTAATGCTAAATATAAGATTTTTCACAATCAACCTTTTTCAATATCTATTAGAACGTTACAAAATCAATTAATTAAAGCTTATGCGCTTGGATTTATAACACAACGTTCTTTAGAGAGGTATGGTGAAATGAGTGAGATGGGGCAAGTATTTAAATGGAATAAAGAAAGCAGAAATTCTTCAACGATTAGGTTATTTGTTAGAGCAAGGATATAGCCTGTCAGAAGGACTAGAACTTCTTCAGTTATCTCAAAAAGAACCCGTAAAATTAAAAATTTTTGAAGTGCTGAAGCTCTTAAAGGAAGGACAAGCCTTATATAAGGCACTTGAAGGCTTAAAGTTACCGAATGATATTAGTTCTTTTATCTACTTTTCAGAGCAGATAGGAAGTCTATCAACGGGTCTAATCGAAGCCGGAAAGCTCTATTTAAAACAAGAACAAATAAAAGAGAAGTTAGGAAAATTACTAATGTATCCTTTATTCCTAATTTGGTTACTGTTAATTGTTATGACAGTCATGGTGACTTTTTTATTTCCTCACTTTAAAAACTTATTTGATACAATGTCTGTAGATTTACCAATTGTAACGGTTTTATTTCTTCATATGATCAATAGCATTCCCTTTGTGTTATTAGGGGGACTAGTTGCTTCCTTATTTGGATTTACTTATTATATAACGAAGTTCCGCCACTTTACTCCTCATAAAAAGATGGCTTTAATCCTTAAAGTTCCGTTTGTCTCCTCGTTTGTGTCTTCATTGCTTACTTACTATTTCTGTATTCAGTTAAGTAGTTTACTTAAAGGTGGCTTATCCATTTCTCAAGCGTTAAATATTTTTAAAGACCAAAGCATTATACTATTTCTCCAAGACGAGGCAACATGGTTAATTCAAGGCTTAAAGGAAGGAGAAGGATTAGCAGACCTTTTAAGTCAAAGACCTTTTTTTAATGATGAATTACCATTGGTTATTGAACATGGACAAAAACGAGCAGCGTTAGATCTTGAATTACTTCATTATAGTGAACATTTATTTGTTTCAATTGAAGAAAAGACAAAGAAAATGGTAATGGTCTTGCAACCGAGTATGTTTTTCATAATTGGTGTTATTGTACTACTCATGTTTTTATCCATACTCGTTCCAATGTTTCAATTAATTAACTCATTAAGTTAAACTTTAGTTAGTCAGTTAAAGTAGATTGTTCATTACAATGTACTTTAACTGTTTACTAAAAAGGTAAGACACTTAACGGCTTATAGATGATTAACGTATTTCAAGGGACGTTTAAAAACCTTTTTATATTTTTTTGTAAAATCACTTGAATATTGTTTTTTAAAGTGATATATTATTATTCGTCGCTGCTAACGCGATGACAAACAATAAAAAAGTCCTTGACGATTATTTGATAGTTTGTTATGATAATAAAGTTGCTGTTGAGGCAATAATAAAAAAGTTCTTTGAAAACTGAACAAAAAGCCAAGCGAAATAAATGAGATACATGATATCTCGTCAATGTTTTAAAACGTCACAGTGATGAATGATCTTCGATTAAGAACGCAACGTCCTGTTGCAACATCGAAGCCACCACATCCTGTGGAAGTGAGCTATATCAAACACTTTTATGGAGAGTTTGATCCTGGCTCAGGACGAACGCTGGCGGCGTGCCTAATACATGCAAGTCGAGCGGACTTCATAAGAGCTTGCTCTTATGAAGTTAGCGGCGGACGGGTGAGTAACACGTGGGCAACCTGCCCTGTAACG